>CAYODK010000004.1:2753-6516 GCA_964402695.1 uncultured Verrucomicrobiota bacterium | reverse complement strand
CACCTTCTGCACGCGGTCGCGCCGGATCGACGCCGCGAAGCCCTCCGCGCCGGTCGCCGCCAGCACGCGCCCGCCGGCGACGATCTCCGCCTGGAGGAAGGACGGCTGGTCGAGCAGGTAGTAGCTGCTGGCGTTGTAGCCCGCGACCTCGACGACGACCTCGTTCGCGCCCGCCTTCATGTGCGGGCGCAGGTCCAGTTCGTCGACGCGGTAGAAGCCGTGGCCCGCGCGCGCCGGGCCGTGGCCGGCGAAGGCGCCGTTGACGAGCACGCGGTAGAGCGTCGAGCCCGTCGCGCGCAGCACCACCGGCCCGGCGGCCGGCGGCGTGACCGTCGCGCGGAAGGCGACGAAGAGGTTCATCTCCTTCTCGCGTCCCTCCGGCCAGACCGGCTTCGCCGACTGGAAGGCGGGCGCCGGATCGGCCGCATGCGCGGCGACGGCGAGGGAGGCGGCGGCAAGCAAGAGGATTACGTGGTTCATGGCAGACCTCGCGTGATGTGTTCGAGATGTTGGAGGGCCGACCTCCGTGTCGGCCGTCCCCCCGATATTGCTTCCGCGGCCCGCACGGAGGCGGGCCCTCCAGATGTCTCAGGCATCTTCTTCACTTCCTCTTCCCCGCCTGCCTCTTCTGCGACTTGTCCACGAGCGGCCAGTCGGGGTGCTCGGTACGGCACGACGTCAACAGTGCGGCGGCGCGGGCGGCGATCTCCGGTTTCGCGGCGGCCAGGTCCTTCGACTCGGCGGTGTCGGTTGCGAGATCGTAGAGTTCGATCGGCCTGGACGGACCGTTCTTGACGGCCTTCCAGTCGCCGAAGCGCACGGCCTGCAGTGGGGTGCCTTCGTGGAGTTCCCAGTAGAAGCAGTCGCGTTTCGGCGCCGGGCCGCCCTTGAGGAACGAAACGAGCGAGAGGCCGTCCGGCGCGAATCCCTCCGGCAGCTTCGCCCCCGCCAGTTCGGCCGCTGTCGGCAGGAAATCCCAGAAGGCCCAGGGCTCGTCCGCGACGCGACCGGCGGGGACGACGCCGGGCCACCACGCGAAGGCCGCGTTGCGCAGTCCGCCCTCGTAGAGGCCGCGCTTGAAGCCGCGCAGCTTGCCGCCCATCGTCTGGTCGAAGAGCCGCCCCATCTCGGAGTTCCCCGCCCACGACGAGCCGTTGTCGCCGGAGAACATCACCAGCGTGTTCCGGTCGAGGCCGAGGTCCTTGAGGAGGTCAAGAATCCGTCCGACGTCCGTGTCGAGACGCGTCACCTGCGCCGCGTAGACCTTCTGCTGCTGCGTCCACGGCTTGTCGGCGTAGATGCCGACATCGTCGATCTCCTGCCGGCCGTGCGGGAGGGTGATCGCGTAGAAGAGGAAGAAGGGACGGTCCTTCACCGACCGGATCCACGCGAGGGTCTCGTCGGCGATCAGGTTCTGCGCGTAGGTCGTCCCCACCCCCTTGCCGTCGTTGCCCGGGAGTTCGACGCGCTTGTCGTCGTTGTAGAGGAACGGCGGGAAGTAGCTGTGCGCGTGCCGCTGGCAGTTATAGCCGAAGAAGTGGTCGAACCCGACCTTGAGCGGGCTGCCGGACGTGTCGAACATGCCCATGCCCCACTTGCCGATGCAGGCCGTCGCGTAGCCGTCGCCCTTGAGGACCTGCGCGACGGTGACCGTGCCCGGCGGCAGCGGCTTCTGACCCTCGGGCTGGATCTCCCGGTTCGCGCGGATCGGACAGTGCCCCGTGTGGAGTCCGGTCATGAACGACGACCTCGACGGCGCGCAGACGCTGGTGCCGCAGTAGGCCTGCAGGTAGCGCGTGCCCTCCTTGGCCATCCGGTCGAGCCGCGGGGTCCGGATGAGCTTCTGACCGTAGCACCCGACGTCGCCCATCGCGAGATCGTCGGAGAGGATGAAGATCAGGTTCGGCTTCCTCGATTCCGCCGCCCCTGCCGCGGCCGCCATCGCCACCGCGCACACCACCGCACCCAGTACTCTCTTCATCCCGCTCCTCCCGGCCGCCCCTTCGCACGCTGCCGCGCGTCGGGTGGCGCCCAACCGGCATCCCGAATGACGCCGCGCATCCTACAACGTCCCGGCCGGGGGATGAACGAACAAAAGCGCGCCGCGGGGCTCCGCCCCGGCCGGGACCGGCGGTCCCGGCTACAGCAGCCACGGCTTCTGTAACCGCGACGGGGCGTCGCGGCATCACAGGCCCCGGGGCACCCGGTCACTCCGCCTTCACACGCACGTTCCGCACGGCACCCTTGAGCGGGAACGGCGGCTCGTAGTTTCCAACGGCGGACTTCTCGTCCTCGCCGACGGAAAGGCCGTCCATCGGCTGTTCCGGGATCAGGCCCGCGGCGTGGCCGGAGGCGGCGGCGCGGCCGTTGACCGCGAGCGTCATCGCGCCGTCCTTCGCAAGCCCGGCCTCGATCGCCAGGTTCCCGGCGGGCGTCGTGTCGGCGGTGATGGCCTTCGCCTCGCCGTTGACGCGGACCGTGAAGACGACACGCCCGTCGCGCAGATGCAGCGCGTAGCCGTGCCGGTTGCCGCCGTGGGCGAGGATGACGCCGTCGCGCGACTGCGGCTCGACCTCGCACGCGATCGTCAACGCCTTGCCCGCGATCCGCGGCGAGGCGGCCTCCGCCGGCTTCGTCGCCCGTTCCCCGCGGGCCGCATGCGCCCCGACGCCGCACCGTTTCGCCCACGCATCCCACGTCGCGGCCATGCGCGCGACGCGGTCGGGCTGCGCGGCGGCAAGGTCGCGCATCTCCACCGGGTCGCGCGCCATGTCGTAGAGCTCCCAGGCCCCCCCCTCGATGGCAACGAGCTTCCAGTCGCCGTCGCGGATGGAACGATGTCCCTCGTGTTCCATGCAGACCGCCCGCACCGGCGCCGGGCCGCCCCGCAGCAGGGGCAGGAGGCTAACGCCCTCGGGCGGCAGCAGCGTGACGCCGTCGCGCTCCTTCGGGAACGGCACGCCCGCCGCATCGAGCAGCGTCGGCAGGAGGTCGGTGATGTGCCCCGGCGCGGTCACGAGCCGGCCCTTCGCGCCGCCCAGGCCGGCGGGCCAGTGGACGATGCACGGCGTGCGGATGCCGCCCTCGTGGCCGTAGTGCTTGTAGAGACGCCACGGCGTGTTGCACGCGTTGGCCCAGCCGCTGCCGTACGAGACATAGCTCGCGGGGCCGCCGACGGTCTTCAGGTCTGCGCCGGTGTGGAGCACGTTGTCGGGCCCGGACTTCCCGTCGAACCCCCAGGGGTCCCACTCGGCGCACGCCCCGTTGTCGCTGAGGAAGACGACCAGCGTGTTGTCGAACTGGCCGGTTGCCTTGAGATGCGCGACGACGCGCGCGATGCACTGGTCCATGCGGTCGACCATCGCCGCGAAGACCGCCATGCGGCGCGCGAGGTCGGCCCGGCGGTCGGCCGGGATCGTGTCCCACGCCGGATTGTCCCTGTCCGCCCAGCCGGTCTTCGCGTTCGCCCAGTTCGACGGCACGACGCTGCGCGGCGTCAGCTCCAGGTCGCGCGGCACAAGGCCGAGCTCCTTCTGGCGCGCGAGGCGCCCCTCGCGGACGCGGTCCCAACCGTCGGCGTAGAGGGCCTCGTACTTCGCGATCTCCTCCTCCGGCGCATGCAGCGGGAAGTGCGGCGCGGTGAAGGCCAGGTAATGAAAAAACGGCTGGCCGGCGTGTTCCTTGGCGTGACGCTTGAGGAGACGCTCGGCCTGCTCGCCGATGGCGGTGGTGGCGTAATAGCCGTCTTCCGGTTTCACAACCG
>CAYODK010000004.1:0-2743 GCA_964402695.1 uncultured Verrucomicrobiota bacterium | reverse complement strand
GCGCGTTGAAGGCAAGGTAGAGGAACCACGGCGCGTTGCGCGCGCGGCCCTGGTCGAGGAAGTCGACGGCGTAGTCGCCGAAGACGTCGGTTGAGTAGAACCGTCCGGGCGCGTAGTCGCGCTTCGCGCGGCCGGCCGGCAGGCGGCTGTAGTGCGGCTGCTCCTCCCAGCACGTGTTGAAGCCGCCGACCATGCCGTAGAACTCCTCGAAGCCGCAGTCGACCGGCGTCCGCTTCGCGCCGAGGTGCCACTTGCCGGTCATGAACCGGCCGTAGCCCGCCGGCCGCAGCGCCTCGGCGATCGTCGCCGTGTTCGGCTGCAGCGTGCCGCTCATCAGCGGGAAGCCGGCCTGGTGCGGGTGGAGGCCGGTCAGGATCGACGCGCGCGAGGGGCAGCAGCGGGACGAGTTGTAGAACTGCGTGAACCGCGCGCCGCCCGCCGCCAGCGCGTCGAGCGCCGGCGTGTGGATCTCCCCGCCGTAGCAGCCAAGGTCGCTCCAGCCAAGGTCGTCGGCCAGGATCAGCAGCAGGTTCGGCCGCTCCGCGGCCGCGGTGAGGCACAGGCAAGCCACTACAACCAGACCTGATCGCAAGGTGGCATTCATCGCTTCGTGTCTCTCCCATCCGTGGACGACGCTTCAGTCCGCAACCGCCAATAGCCGGGCTTTCGGTGACCATGCGCCACGGCGGCAACCACGATCGTGTCTCCGCGGATGAAATAGGCCACGTAGTAAGGGAAGATCGGACAGTTCACCCGACGATAGCCGCCCGCCATTTCGCGCCACAGCAGCGGCGAACGGTCGATGCGGTCGAGCACGCACGCCACATCCTCACGGAACCGCCGTCCCAGTCCCGCCTCCCGCGCTTCATACCAGAGCGCCGCCTCGATGAGTTCCTCTTCGGCTTCCGGCAGAAACTGGGTGGTCATCACGCCAGACGACGATCAACCTCGGCGAGAACATCGGCGGCGGGGCGGACCGGCGCCCCCCCCCGATCGTATCGATCGATTCGGGCGCGGATCTCCCGGTCCCAGGCCAGATCGATGTCGGTGCCGGGTGAGGGCTCGCCGGATTCGAGTATCCGGCAGGCCAAGGCCAGCCGCTGTTCCAGCGGCAACTGGCTCACCTCATCAAACAGCCGATCGAGCGTCTTCATACTATAAGCCTACCGCGACCCAACGGCGCTGTCATGTTGGAACTCTCACCTGGCTTATGGCTCCAGGACCGAAGCCGCCCCCGGCGGCGGGAAGGCACGGGTGGCGTCGTCGAGGACGAGAACCCAGTCGAGTTGCTCGCCGGGATCGGGCGGCGTGAAGGTGCGCTCGCCCTTCGCGGGGAATTCGCCGGCCTTCTCCGCGGCGCCGGTGCGCGGGTTGAACCACCAGGCGCGGACCGTGCCGCCGGAGACCTTGTCCATCCGCACGCCGAACGGACGGCCGCAGGGCGCGTAGACCATCGCGAAGGCGCCGTCGGAGGCGCGCGTCGCGACGAACCGCTTGAGCCCCGCGCCCGGGATGAGGTTCGGCACGGACGACGGGACGATGACCGAATCGTCGGGAATGCGCGTGAAGAAGGGCCGCGATTCCATCAGCCGCCGCGCGTGCTGCATCTGGCGCGCGCCGGGCTCGAGGACCGCCTCGGTCCACGGCAGGATCGGGTTGTTCTTCGGCTCGCGTTTCGTCGTCCACATCTGCCACACCGAGTGGTGCCCGTAGGTGTGGCCGCAGGCGCCACTGAAGAGGTCCCAGTAGATCGGCCGGCGGACGTCGGCGGCGATCGAGATGCCGTGGTCCGCCGCCTTGAACGAGATCGGGTGCCCCTCGTAGACCGGCTCGCCGTCGAGGACAGGCTTCGGCGGCGTCAGCCTGTAATCGGCCAGCGTCTTCTCATAGGTCGGGTTGAACGTCGCCCCGTGGCCGTTCTGGCGCATGTGGAAGTCGAGCCACGCGGCGTCGTGGAACCACTCGGCGGAGCCGTGGCCGCCCATCGGATGGAAGGTCCGCAGATGCCGCCCGCCGTCGCCCTCGGCAAGACCCACGGCCATCGCGGTGACAATCGCGCGGTGGCGGTCGGTCTCGATCGGCCGGTCGCCGCCGAGAATCCAGACGACCGCCGCGTCGCGGTAGCGGCGCCCGAGCCACGCGCCGTAGACGCGCGCGTTCTCCGGCGTGAAGATCTCCGGGCCCTGCCCCCACTTCTTGTTCCACTTGTCGCCCCACGTCGGCAGGAAACCGACGACGAGGCCGCGCTCGTTCGCCGCCTTCACGATGAAGTCGACGTGATCCCAGTAGTCGTTCGCGGGGCCGTCCTTCACATCCGGCCGCGCCGGGTCGTCCGCCACGAGCGGCGTGTGACCGCAGGCGTTCGGCGCGCGCAGTCCGTCGAACTCCGCCAGCGCGACCGCCTGGATCGCCGTGAAGCCCTGCGCGGCCCGGATGTCGAGGTAGCGCACCGCATCCTCGCGGTCGAGCCGGTGGAACAGCTCCCACGCCGTGTCCGCCAGCCAGAAGAACGGCGCGCCGTCCGCCCGCTGGAGGAACCGCCGGTTCTCGCTGACCTTCAGATCCCGCGGCGCCTCCCCCGCCCCCGCGGCCACCGCCGCACCCACCGCCGCCGCAAGCACCCACCCGTGATATCTCATCTTCATCCCCCCAGCATGCCCCGGCCGCCACTCCGAATCCAGCCGCGCGAGTTGCTCCGCACGAGCCATCCTGTTGCGACGGAATCGGGACTTACGCGGACGTT
>CAYODK010000003.1:0-87791 GCA_964402695.1 uncultured Verrucomicrobiota bacterium | reverse complement strand
CCCGGGAAGATCGCCGAGCCCGAGCATGCCGCCCGCGGCCGTCCACCGGAACGCCTCGCGTCCCGAAGCTCCCTCGCTGTGTCCGACGACCACGGAGCCGTCGGCCGAGTTCCCCATCGCCCGTCCGATCGTCAAGCCCCCGGGCAGTCCGCCCAAACGATCCAGCCCTCCCGTTTCCGTCCATCGGAACGGCTCCACGGCACCGCCCGCGATCGCCGTTCCGTCGGCCGACACGGCCATGGCCGCGCTGTTCGATGCGGCGGGCAGCGTGCCGATGGGCCCAAGTCCTCCGGTTTCCGTCCATCGGAACCCCCGCTCGCCGCCGGAGATCGTCTGGCCGAAGCCCGCGACCACGGTTCCGTCGTCCGAGGCGCTGACGGCGTAGCTGTGATAGCAGTCGGGTGGCTTTCCAAGGAGTTCAAGCCCGCCCGCGGCCGTCCACCGGAACGCCTCGTCGAACCCATCCAGGCCGTCTGCGTACCCGACGACGACCGCGCCGTTTCGCGACAGGCCGAGGGCGGCGGTGAAGGTGCGCCCCGAGCCCCCGGTCAGGCCGAGGATGTCGGTTGCCCGTGCGGTGGCGACGGCGACGAGCGCGACGACCACGAGGACAGGAACTCCCCGGCCGATCCCCCGGGAGCCACGTACCGATCTCATGCAGAACCCCTCAGTCCGGCGGCGTGTGAGGCGCCTCGCCACTGCAAAGACTACAGCAGCCCCGCGGGCGGGGCATCCACGAAATCGACCGCGGCATCCGCGGCGGAGCCCTCCCGCATCGGCATGTACTTGCCTTCGGCGGTCGCGACCGCCTCGCCGTCCGGTCCCGTCACGGCGGCCTCGGCCAGCACGAGGCGCGAGGTTGCGCGCGTGATGCGGCCCGCGAAGCGGTAGGCGGCGCCGACGGGCATCGGGCGGCGGAACCGCGTCGTCATTTCCGCCGCCACGCACAGCCGCTTCGTGCCGAGGATCGCCGCCCACGTCATGACCTCGTCCATCAGGGTCATCGCGATTCCGCCGTGGACGATGCCGCGGTAGCCGTTGTCCTCCGGCGGCGGCGTGTAGTCCCCCGCGACCGTCCCGTCCGCCTCGACCCGCATCGCGAGCCGGAATCCGCCGGGATTCTCGACGCCGCAGACATAGCACGTCCGCGTACGCGGCAGCGGGCGCACGGGCGCGGAGGTTCCGGGTTCCGGATTCGGCGTTCCGCGTCCGGGGGGCGATCCGCTCGGGGCGGCATCCACGCCTTCAGGCATCGGGTTCATGCCCGCGAGTCTCGACATTCCGGGCCGCGGTTTCAAGGCCCGACCGATCGGACTGCCGCGCGCGGTCGCCTCGATGTGTAACATTACCGAGTGCGGTCGCACTCGATAATGTTACACCTGCGGAACGAAGCGGAGAGACGAAGGGCGGCCGGGAGGGGGGGAGTCGGAGGGCTGGGGAACGCGCGGACGGGCCGTCACGGGCGGTGCGCGTCCAGCCAGCGGACCATCTCCGCGAGACCGTCGGGCGTGCCCATGTCGAGCAGGGGCGGATCGGCGGGGACGGCGGCGATGCGGCCGTCGCGCGCCCAGTCCGGGAAGAGGTCGGTCTCGATGGAAACGGCCGTTTCGCGCGGGATCGAGTCGACGGCCGCGCGGCTCATCCGGTAGACGCCGCCGTTGATCCAGCCCGACGCGGAGCGCCCCTTTTCGAGGAAATCGACCACGCGGCCGTCCTCGACCGTCACGGTTCCGAACCGGGCCGCGTCGTCGACCCGCGTCACCGCGATCGACGTCCAACCCTTGGAAGTCCGCTCGGCCGCGGCTTCCAACCCTTGGAAATCCAGGCCGGGCAGCAGCGTGTCGCCGTTCACCACGAGCATCGCGTCGCCGTCGACAAAGTCCGCCGCGTACCGCAATCCGCCGCCCGTGCCCAGCGGCCGGGGCTCGACGGAAAGAGACACGGAGGTTTCAGGTGTCAGGTGTCGGGTGTCAGGGGCGGAGGCCGAACACCGGGCACCGGATGTCAACCCCCCGCCCTCGAGGACGCCGGAGGACAGATATCGAATCATCGGTGGCAGCCATCCGGCCCGTCCTCCTGACACCGGACACCCGACACCTGACACCTCCTCCGCCCACGCCGCGAGCTGGTCCGCCAGGTGGCCGGCGGCGAGATGGACACGTCGCACGCCGCCGCGCGCGAGCCACGCGATCTGCCACTCGAGGAAGGGGCGGCCCGCGACCGGCACGAGCGCCTTCGGGCGGTCGCCGTGGAGAGCGGCCAGCCTCGTGGCGCGGCCGCCGCACAGGATGATCGCCGGCGGCATCATGGCTTGCGCGCCGCGACGAGCCAGCCGTCCTTCAGGGCCGGGGCGACCGCGCCCAGCACGGCTTCGGCGGCGAGGTAGGCGCGCAGCGCCGCGTTGCGGGCCGCGTTCCCGCCGAAGAACGCGTGGGTCAGGTAGGTCAGGTGCTCCCGGCCCGCGGGCTCGAGCCCCGCCTTGCGGCACAGGGCCTCGAACTCGAACGCGGCGTAGAGGTGGATGTGGGGATACACATCGCTGCCGTTGTAATTCTCGGAGACCGGCAGGTGAAACGGGCTCCGTCCCGCCAGGAGCAGCAGACGATTCATCAGCGAGAGGAGGTTCGGCGAGGTGGCCACGACGACCCCGCCCGGGCGCAGGATGCGCGCGATTTCGCGCAGGGTCGGCATCACGCCGTTGGCGGGCAGGTGCTCGAGCACCTCGGAGAACGATACCGCGTCGAACGACGCGTCGGGGAAGGGGATCGTGTTCCTCGTCAGGTCGGCCTCGACGATCCGGATCGAGTGCCGCGCCATGATCGCGTCGAACTCGCGCTGGTAGGTGGAATGGCGCAGCGGGATGTCGACGCCCTGCCAGCGGACGGCCGGGACGAACTCGTGCAGCGCGAGGACGAGCGCGCCCTCGCCGACGCCGACCTCGAGCCCGTCGAGCGGGCGGCCGGCGGGCAGGAGCCGGCGGAACGCCCGGACGATCGAGGCGAACCGCGTGACCATCCCGGCGCGGCCGTACTCGGCGTGCAGGGCGTCGCGCAGGGCCGGGTCGGCCCGCATGCACTCCCCGTGGATCCGCTCGATGGCCGCGCGCAGCGTGTGCCGGTCCGGCAGCGCCCCCGCGTTCGTTCTGGGTTCCGCGTCGCTCATTGCATGGGATTCTCGATCTTCACCCGCACCCGGCCCCCGACCAGGCCGCGAAGATAATACACCGTGAACACGTACATCGCAGCGATGCCGAAGAAGGGGACGACGGCGAGGCGCGGGCTCCGGACGTGCCGGTAGGCCGGGGCGCTCCAGGCGAGGCTGAACGCCAGAACGCCCAGCGCGGCCCACGGCCACGCCCATGGCAGCGGCGCCGCGAGGCAGCAGATGCAGAGCGCAAGGCGCGCGGTCAGGGTCCGGAGGTAGCCGGGCTCCTGGTCGAGGTGCGCAAGGTAGACTGGCGTCGTCGCGCCCATGCACTCCGCGTTGCGCGCATACTTGCGCAGGAGACCCTGCCACGTGTGCCGCTTGCCGAAGCCGTGCAGGTGCTCCACATCGACCCCCGTCCCGACGATGCGCCCCTCGCGGGCGAGGCGGACGCGGAAATCGAAATCCTCGCCGCCGTAGGGGAACCGGCGGTCGTCGAAGCCGCCGATCTTCTCGAACACTTCGCGCCGCACGCCGTTGAACTTGGTGTCGAAGTCGTTCTCGCACCGGAGGCCCTGGTATCGGGCGAGGAAGACCTGGCCCCAGAAGTCGTACGCCCGGAAATCCTCCCCGGCGCCGAGACCGACGAAGGTCGTGCCGACGACGCCGGGCTCGTCGAGCCGACGGGCCGTTTTCGCCAGTGCGTCGGGGTCGCGGATGCGGACATCCGCCTGCATGAACACCAGCAACGGGGCGCGGGCGGCGGCGGCGCCCAGGTTCCGGCCGACGTTCATCCCGTGGTTCTCCGGCGGCAGCGGCAGCACGCGGACGTCGGCCTTCGCGTTCAGCGGATGGGCGCGGATGACCTCGACGGACCGGTCGGTCGAGCAGCCATCGGCGAAAATGACCTCGTAGGGGAAGTCGACGACCTGCCGCGCGAGGCTGTCGAGCACGAGCGGGATCGTCGCCTCCTCGTTCTTGAAGGGGACGATGACCGACACGCGCGGCGGCGCGGCGGGTTCCGTCATGACCCGCCGGACCGGAACACGATCCGGCTCCCCTCGCGGCTGAAGCGGAACCGCACCTCGCGCAGCGCCGAGAGGCGGCGGCGCACGGTCGCGTGGCGCGCCGGGTCGGCGAAGACCAGAAGGAATCCGCGTCCGCCCGCGCCGAGCAGCTTGCCGCCCAGCGCGCCGGCCTTGAGCGCGGCCGCGTACGCGTCGTCGATCGGCGCGTTCGAGATGCCGCTCGAGAGCGTCTTTTTCAGCGTCCAGCCCTCGTGCAGCAGCCGGCCGAAGTCATCGAGCTCGCCGGCGGTGAGGATCCGCTCCGCCTGATCAACCATGCGGTGCATGCGCTTCAGGGCGTCCGCGTTGCGGCGCGAGCGCCGTGTCTGCTCGGCGAGGATCGATTCGGCGGACTCCTCGCGGCCGAGGTAGAAGAGCAGCAGGCGGCCCTCGAGCTGTGCGAGGCGCGCGGCGCGGAGGGCGAGGGGACGGACGCGCACCGCGTCGCCGGGGCCGAAGTCGATGCGCATCATGCCGCCGTAGGCCGCGGCGTACTGGTCCTGGTGGCCGCCGGAATCGCCGACGCGCTCGCGTTCGACCTCGATCGCCTCGCGGGCGAGATCCTCAGGACCGACCCGGTCGCCGCGCCGCTCGTGCAGCGCGTGCAGCAGCGCGACGGTGAAGGCCGACGAGGTGCCCAGCCCCGTGCGGCCGGGCAGATCCGAGACGTGCGTGAGCTCCAGCCCCTCGCGGACGCGGAGCATCAGCAGGCTCTCGCGGATCAGCGGATGCTCGAACTCGCGCGGGTGCTGCACGAGCTCGGTCCGCGCGTAGCTGGCGCGGAAGCGGTACTTGAAGAAGGGGCTCAGCGCGTGGAGGCTCAGGTAGGTGTGCTTGTCGATCGTCGTCGCGAGCACGGCGCCGCCGTGCCGCCGGTAGTGGCCGGGGAAGTCGGTGCCGCCGCCGAAGAAGCTGATGCGGAACGGGGCGCGCGCGATGATCATCGGGGGATCCCTCCGGCGGTCCGGCACTCGGCGAGGAAGGCGCGGACCATGTCGCGGGTCGGCGGAACGGGGCGCAGGGCCGCGAGGCGGCCGGTCGACGCCTCGTAGCGCTCGCGCGGCAATCCGGCGGGCAGCGCGGACAGGTCGCAGCCCGGGATCCACGACGCGACCTCGCGCAACGCGACGGTGCCGGCGCCGCAGGCGTTGAGGCGTGTCCCCTCGACGCCCGCCGCGACAAGGTCGAACACGATCCGCGCGAGCTCCCGCGTGTCGAGGTACTGGTACTCCGAATCCGGGTGCACGCGCAGCGGGACGCCGGCGAGAAGGTCGTGGATCGAGTTCTTCCAGAGGCGCGGGCCGACGAAGCCGCCCATGCGCAGGATCAGCCGTCGCCGCGCGTCGTGTTCGACCAGCCGCTCGGCGAGCCACTTGTGGAAGCCGTAGGGCGAGAGGCGGGCCGGGTCGATCGGCGCGTCCTCGCCGGTCGTCGCGGGCGACGAGGCGTCGGCGTAGACGTCGATGGTCGAGAGATGCACGTAGAGGTCCGCGCGGAAGTCGTGCAGCGAGCGCTCGACGGACCGCACGGACAGGTCGAACTCCTGCTTCGGATCCTGCGCCGCGAGATACTTGCGCGAGTTGCCGTTCGCGTTGACCAGGAGGTCGCAGGCCGATCCGACGGCCGCGTCGTACTCGTCCTTGTCCACCGCAAGCACGGTCCAGCCGCGCCGCGCGGCCTCGGCGGCGATCGCGGAGCCGACGAAGCCCTTCGCGCCGAGCACGAGACACGTGCGCTGGCGGGCGTCGCTCACAGGCGCACCGTCCCCTCGCGGCGGGCCTGGTCGAACCACTGCGCGGTGCGCCGGAGGCCCTCCTCGAGCGTCGTCCGGCACGAGAGCCCGAGGGAGGCAAGGCGCGACACGTCGAAGATCTTGTCGACCTGGCCGTCCGGCTTGGTGGTGTCCCACGCGATGCGTCCGGCGAAGCCGGTGGTCCGCGCGACGGTCTCGGCGAGCTCGCGGATCGAGATCCGCGTGCCGGTGGAGATGTTGACCGGATCGCTCGAGTCGTAGTTCGAGAGGAACCAGGGGATCGTCGCGGCAACGTCGCCGGCGTAGACAAAGTCCCGCGTCGGCCGGCCGGTGCCCCACGCGACGATCTCGGCGTCGCCGCGGTCGCGCGCCTCGATGTACTTGCGGACAAGCGCCGGGATCACGTGCGACTGCTCGAGGTTGAAGTTGTCCCATTCGCCGTAGACGTTGCCCGGGATCAGCACGACGGAGTTGAAGCCGTGCTGGACGCGGTAGGCCCACGACTGGACGAGCATCATCTTCTTCGCGACCGAGTAGCCGGCGCTCTCGATCTGCGGGAAGCCGTTCCACATCTGGTCCTCGCCGATCGGCGAGACGGCCTTCGACGGGTAGGAGCAGCCGCCCATCAGCGTGAGGAACTTCGTCACGCCCGCGCGGAACGCGGCCTCGAACACCGCGGTGTTCATCGCGAGGTTCTCGTAGAAGTAGTCCGCCGGGCGCTTCCGGTTGTCCTGGATGCCGCCCGACTTCGCGGCGAGGTGGACGACGGCGTCCGGCTTCACGTCCGCCAGCAGCCGCGCCGGCGCGGCGGGCTGCAGGAGGTCGGCGTCGCGCCGGCCGACCGGCACCAGCTCGGCGCCGGGGAGGGCCGTTCGGAGCGCCGGCACGATGTGGTGCCCGAGGAAGCCGGTGGCGCCGGTTACAAGAATTCTCTGGAACATAGCTCGAATTGCTCGCGAATCTCGGGAATGCCCGGAACCCGCGCGTCGTGCAGGATCGTCCGAATCTGCGCCGGAGTCCAGCCGGCGCGGTTTGCAACAAACCGCGCATCGGCGAGATCCTGCGGATCCAGACGCATCAGTTTGGAAAGAAAGAGATCCTCATCGCCAAGCCGGAAGAGGGTCAGATGACTCCATGCGCCGGGCACGGGCACCCGCCGGGTGCGCCAGTCGGGAGAGAGCACGATCTGGTCTTCCTGAAAGAAATGGCTGATGTAGAGCTTCGCGCCGGCCAGCTCGGCATTGGCCCGCTCGACCGCGCTCCAGAAATCCGTCCGTTCCAGCAGTTCCTCGGCCTGACCGTTCCAGAGGACGCCATCCACATCGAGGCTCAGTCCGAACTCGGGCGGGGGATCGGAGAAGCCGAGGGCCAGCGCGGCCCGGCCGAACAGCGTGAGTTCGACCCGGGACTGCAGGTGCCGGTCCAGCGTCGCCAGGATGATCTCCGCGCGATTCACGCGACCAGCCTCCATGTGCCCCGGCAAACGCCCCGCTCGTCGGGAACAGGGAAGGCGATTCGCGTCCAATGCAGAAGCGGCGAACGCAGCGGCCGGACATCGCCGAGGGCGCCGGCCAGAGCGCGCCATACGAAATGGGCGGGCTCGACATGAAGCGCCTGCCGCGCCAGCTCGGCCAGCACACGATCCGCGCGCTCCCTGCGGGCGGTCGCCGCCAGCACGGAGGGGTCCACGGCTCCGCGCGAAACGAGTTCCGCAGCGGCGCGCAGGATTTGGGGGCGGTCCAGGTTCTGCGGCTGCGTGATGGCCGCGACAAGCTCCTCGGTCGAAAGCTCCGATAGCGACGGAGGTTGAAAACCGGCGGGGGGATGGATGTCCCGCGTGACGGATCGGACACCGCGGGTCTGCGCGACATCGAGAAGCCAGTCTTCAACGCAGACCGCGCCGGCGGACGGATGCTCCGCCATCAGCCGGCGCAATCGCATCCGCAGCGGCGACACATGCACCGCGACCCCCAGGCGGCGCGCCAGCGGCTGCGACGGATCGCACGCGTGCGACATGATCGGTCTGGCGGGCTCTTCCTTCACATCGTCCTCTCTGCGATCTCCGCGTCTCCGTGTTGTCGGTCCGTTTCAGACATTGGAGAACTGGTTCCGCCGCACGACCTGGTAGCCCTTGATCAGCTCGGCGATGCCGGCCCGCAGCCCGACGCGCGGGCGGTAGCCGGTCGCCTCGATCTTCGCGTTGCTCACGATGTAGTTGCGCTGGTCGGGATCCTTGCCGATCGGCGCCTCCATGATCGTGAAATCCGGCACCTGTTCCTTGATCGCGAGGCACAGCTCCATCTTGGAAAGGTTCGCCTCGCTGAGGCCGACGTTGTAGGCCTGCCCCTTCATCGCCTCGAAGTTCGTCATCGCGTGGATGAAGGCCTGCGAGACGTCGCGAACGTGGATGTAGTTCCGCTTGAAATGGGCCTCGAACAGGACCACGAAGCGGTCGGTGACGGCGCGGTAGGTGAAGTCGTTGACGAGGAGGTCCAGCCGCATGCGCGGGCTGATGCCGAAGACCGTCGCCAGGCGCAGCGCCACGCCGCGGCCGGAGCCGAGCACCGCCGTCTCGGCGTCGACCTTGAGCCGCCCGTAGAGCGAGATCGGCCGAAGCGGCGACTCCTCGGTGCACTCGAGGTTCTCCTCGCCGATGCCGTAGCCGCTGTTGGTGTTCGGGTAGACGATCTTCTGGCCGGGGCGGCTGAGCGCGACGATCCGTTCCACGGCGTCGAGGTTCAGGGTCTTCGCCTCCACGGGCCGCTTCTCGCAGAGCGGCGCGCCGACGAGGCACGCGAGCGGGATCAGCACGTCCGCCTCGGGAACGAGGCGTTTCAGGAGGCCCTCGTCGCGGGCGTCGCCGCGGACGATCCGGAGCTTCGGATCGTGGCAGCAGTCCAGCAGCGAGGACTGGCCGTAGAGGAAGTTGTCCAGCACCGTCACCGGGTGGCCCTCGGCCAGCAGCATCGGGACGAGGATCGACCCGATGTAGCCGGCGCCGCCCGTGACGAGCACGCGTTGCGGAGGATTGCTCATGATGCGCAGAGTAGCCGCGGCACAGCGCGGAATCAACCCGGCGGCCCTCCCGGACCACTTTGATCGTGCTTCCCTGCGTCCTCAGCGCCTCTGTGTGAGTTCGGCTCGACGGCGGACGAGCCAGACGAGCCAGACGAGCCAGAGGCCGAGCCAGCCGAGGCGGCCGGCGGCGGCGACGGCAAGCGAGCTGCGGTCGGGGCGGTACTCGAAGTCGACGGTGTGGCGGCCGGCGGGGATGACGACGCCCTGGAACGTGGAGTTCACGCGCAGCAGGGCGGCCGGGGCGCCGTCGATCCGCACCTTCCAGTCGGGATCGAACTTGGTCGTGCGGGTCAGACGGGCGGGGGCGGGGGTTTCCACCTCGACCGCGGCGTCGGCGGGTTCGTCACGCGCGGTGCGCAGCACCTTCGCCTCCGCCGGCGCGGCGGGCGGGGCGGGCTCCCCGTGGGCGACCGCCTCGCAGGCGGCGTCGAAGTCCGGCGCCGCGAGCCGGGCCAGCGCGGCCTTCTCGCCGTCGGCCGTGACGGGAACGGCGGTCACGCGGGTGGAGAAGGCGATCTTCGGCCGGGCGCCGGAGAACTCGGCGATTCGAAGGACCTGCTGGTCCGCCGGGGCGCCGTCGACCGGGACGAGGGCGTTGTCCATCTGCGCGATGCCGGCCGCGAAGACCTCCTTCACGCGGCCCCGCCCGCCGTCGGCCTGCTCGAGCTGCTGCGCGCCGCCGGGCAGGGTGACGAAGTAGCGCACGCCGCCCAGTTCCCAGATCCGCATCGGGAGGGGCTGCAGCGCCTCGAACAGCGCGGCGTAGTCCGTCGGCATGCGCGAGACGCTGACCGGGTCGAAGAGGTCGCATCCCGACACCTGCATGTGGCTCATGCGGATGTTGTTCAGCGCCGGGTGCGTGGGCGGGAGCATCTTGAACCGGCCGTCGCCGCGATGGGCGTCGATGAACTGCCGCAGCGGGTTCGGGGTCAGCACCGCGCCGTAGGTGCGGCCGGCGACGTAGTGGCCGTTGACCGCCAGGAGATCGAGCCCGGTCAGGACCCCTGCGGCCGCCGTCAGCAGGGCCGCCCGGCGGGAGAACGAGAGGGAGACGGGCCGGGACATCGCACCCACGGCCAGCGCGAAGACCCCTGCGATCGCGGCGGTCTTCAGGCACGCCAGGACGGCGGCCGACCAGGCGGCGGCGGATTGCTCGCCATAGCCTTCGGCCTGCATCTGCGCGAGGAACCCGGACTTCCCGGCGAAGGTCGCAACGAGCAGCAGCAGCGAGAGC
The DNA here is from genome assembly GCA_964402695.1 of uncultured Verrucomicrobiota bacterium. Lineage (GTDB taxonomy): Bacteria > Verrucomicrobiota > Kiritimatiellia > PWTM01 > PWTM01 > VGWF01. The sequence goes on along the minus strand of CAYODK010000003.1, from coordinate 77,515 downwards.
CCGCCGATCCCGGCGCAGGTCCAGAGCGTCCAGCGGCGCACGCGCCGGGACTCCTCGCCGGACGGATTGCGAAGCGCCTCGACCGCCAGCGCGATGCCGAGCGCGGCGAACAGGACGAACGGGACCATCCACTTCTCGGGATTGCGGATGGTGCTGAAGTAGGGGAGCGAGAAGACGAGCCGGTACAGCGGTGTGAACTTGCCCATCGCGAGCAGGAGGGAGACGCCGCCCCCGGCGACGGCCAGCCATGCCAGCCGGCGGCGGTCGCGCGGCCCCGCCAGGGCGACGGCGATTGCGGTCAGCAGCAGGATCGACGGGACGACACCGAGGTGGTGCCCGGTCAGCGAGAAGTTGCGGAACCCCTGCTTCGTCGTCTCCCAGCCGGGGCTGCGGCCCATCCGGCCGCGGTACGGCGCGTCCGCCGAGCGCGACGTCGTGCCGAAGTAGGTTCCCGAGACCAGGTTCCACGTCTCTTCCGGCGGCAGGCTCCACTGCGTCGCCCAGGCGTATCGTTCGGCGGGATCCTCGGCGGCGCCCTGTTGCACGCCCTCCACCTGCGTCGCGAACATCACGCCGATCGTCTGCCACGCCAGCAGGCCGCTGCAGACGACGTACAGCGCGAACCGGCCGGCCAGCTTCGCCCACGGGGCCTTCGCCGGCGCCTCCGGCCAGTGCGTCCAGAGCCAGATGCCCGCCGTCGCGACCGCCAGGAACACACCGATGTCCGGCACCTCGGAGAGGGCGAGGCCCAGGCACCCGCCGCCGAGGGCATAGGGGATCCAGGCGCCGTCGCGCCGGCCCCGCTCGAGGAAGCCCGTCGCGAGCGCCGCAAAGCCGAGCGCCCCGGCGCGGACCATCAGCCCCAGCACGGAGAACGTGTAGCATGTGCCGCCGAGCATCACGGCCCCGGCCGCGAGCGCGGCGGCCGCGCGGGCGATGCGGAACTGGCGAAGCATCCAGTAGACGCCCGCCCCGGCGAGCGCGACCAGGAGCGCCACGAAGATGCGCCGGTACTCGTGCGGCCCCATCAGCGATTCGCCGATGCTGGCCGAGGAGAGGGAGAACAGCTTGCCGCCCTGGCCGAAGAAGAACTGGTTGTCCCAGACTCGCAGGATCGCGTCGGGCAGCGCGAAGGTCGGCGAGAGGACCGACTCGATGTTGCCGTCGTTGAAGTCGAGTACGTGGTCCGGGCGCAGCAGCACCTTCGCCATGCCCAGCGAGGCGAGCAGGAGGAAGGCCAGGAGGATCCCCGCGCCCAGACCCCGTCGGGGCCGGTCGTTCGCGTCGGTGACGGACGGGTCGGTGTTCGGCTTCACGAGCATCTCTCCGGGACCGGCGCGCGCTCCGCGGCCGGCCCGCACAGCCTAGCCGTTGGCGGCCTCCAACGCGAGACGGGATCGGGCGCCACCGGTCAGTCCGACCAAAGGTCGACGAGCCCCGACTGGCGGATCCGGTCGTCGCGGGTGAAGACCGGGCAACCGAGGATGCGGGACGTGGCGATGAGGATCCGGTCTGCCGGGTCACGATGAAGGTCCGGAGGCAGGGCGGCGGTTTCTGCGGCGATGTCCGGTGTGATCGGCACAAGCTCGACACATTCCGCCGCCGCGGCGATCCGAAGCCAGGCGCGGAGGTCCCGATCCAGTTTGAGGCGTCCCCGTTCCACCAGTGTCGCGACTTCCCAGAGGCTGATCGCGGACACGAGGGGGCGTCGGTCGGTCGGCATCGCGTCGAGACGACTCGCGCTCTCCGTTGGAAGCTCTTCGGACCGGATCATCCACCAGATCCAGATGTGCGTATCCAGCAGAGGTCGCTTCACCGGAGCGCCTCGATCTCGTCCTCGCCGATCGCCGGCGCAAGGGGATCGCCCTCGAAGCGACCGCTCCCGGCCAGGGCAAGCCACGGCTTCTGCGTGCCCTGCGGAGCCCGAACCACCTGAGCCACCGGCTTTCCACGCTTCAGAATTGTGATCGGATCCCCCGTCTGGCTAACCACATCCAGAATGTGGAGACACTCCGCCTTGAACTGCGACGCGCTCATCGTCTTCATATGACCAGTCTATATGACCGGTCATCACAAATCAAGGGCGTCATGCACACCAGGGGCGGCGGCGTTCGATGGGGGCGTCGAGGATGGTGTTCACGAGGTTGACATCCTCGACGAGCTGGAAGTCGTACATCCCGACGCAGATGAAGTCGGCGCCACTCCGGAAGGCGTAGGGGAAGGCCTCGTGCGGCTGGATCGCGCCGGCGGCGAGGATCTTGAAGGCGATCCACGGCTGTTCGAGTTGCTCCATGTAGGTGACGACGTCGTCGGCGTCCAGGCACCAGACGTTGTCGTGGGAGTAGTAGCCGGCCTCGGGATGGGCGGACCAGTATTTCGTGTGGTGCAGCGTCTTCATCCAGAAGTCGGGGATGATGCCGTGTTCGACACAGCCCTTGACCGTCTCGAGCCGGTGCGCGCCGATTCCCGCCGGCACCCCGAGCCTGCGCATCGCGTCGAGCGCCTTGGCAATCTCGCCGAACGCGCCGCCGGCCGCGAGCTGGTCCGACCGGCCGCCGTGGGTGTAGACCGCGCTGGCGCCGTGCTCGACCGACAGCTCCGCGCCGCGGATCAGGCCGTCCTTGTGGCCGCAGTCGGAGATGAATTGGATCTTCCCGCCTTCCTTCTTCCAGTAATCGTTGATGACCCGCATCAGCGCCGGGTTGGTGAGGATCGCGTTCATGCCGCACGCCTCGGCCATGCGGAAGGTCCGGAAGACGCGGTCGTCGGTGAAATAGGCCTTCACGAGCTTGTCGGCGTAGAGCAGGTCGCGCGCATGCGCCCAGCCGCCGATCAGGTTTCCACCGAGAAACATCCGGCTGAGTTTCAGGTTGCCGATCTTCCCGAACTTGTCGATCGGCTTCTTGAGATCCTTGATGTCGGCGAAGTCGAACGCCTTCACTGTGGCGGTCGTCACGACATCCACGCGGTCCCTCAGGTTCTCGCGTTCCCAGACGGGCCCGTGCTTGCGCAGGAACGCGAACCCGAACGCGCCGAGCACCGGCAGCGAGCCGAGGCGCAGCAGAAGATCGCGCCGGGTCTGCGAGGCCGGCGGCTGGGCGACCGTTGCGGCGCCCTCCGCCGACCCGCGGCGGGCGCGCAGCCTCGCGGCGATCCACGGGCCGAGATCGGCCGACGGCAGCAGCGCGATCACCGCCAGCGCAGCCGCCTCGACGACGTTGCGGTCGATCCAGAGGAAATGCCCCTCGGCCGACCACGCAAGGAACGGTGGCTGCGCGATGTAGTAGAAGGCCAGCATCGCGATGCCGCAGAGCGCCGCCGGGCGGACCAACACGCCAAGGATCAGCGCGAGTCCGATCAGCGTCAGCCCTCCCATGTTCAGCAGATCGCACGCGCGCAGCAGCGCCGGCGTGTCGGCGATGTGATGAAACAGGGGGGCGGCGAACCACTGGCTCATCCGCAGGTAGCCGGCCGCGGACCAGCCGCCGGGCTGCACGATCTTGGCCAGCCCCTCGTAGAGGAAGTGCCAGCCGACCAGGAACCGAAGCGCCATCACGACGATCGTCGTTCTCATCCGGTCCTCCCGCGGGTCCGGCGCGCCCGGTCCGTCGGCCCGCCACACTCCGTGTAGCACGAAACCCGCGCGCGGAGAAGGCCCGGCGCCTCTCGGAAACGGGCGCATCTGCGCTTCGTTGACCCGATCCTGCGGACGCATCGCGGAGCCTGCATGGCTGCGGGGATCCCGCGTTCGGGCAGCGGGGCCGCTGCCCCTCCCGGGCACGGGCAACGCGGCGGGGGCGCCGCGTCTACGACTGCGCGCATCGCTGTCCCCGAACGACCGTGGATCAGGCTTGCTCTTGTTCAGATGTAGGCATACTTTTCTTGAATATCAGTCCTATGGATACCGCAAATCAAGATAACTATACGTATCGTCAGGTCACGGAACGGCTGACGAGGCTATTCAGTCTCTTTCCGGTGGTGGTGGTGACGGGCGCAAGGCAGGTGGGAAAGTCGACACTGCTTCGTCACATCCTTCCGGATGCGGACTACGTGACGTTCGATCCTTCGTACGATGTGGAGGGTGCCCGCCGGGATCCGGATCTCTTCCTGAAGAACCACCGCGAGCCGTTGGTGCTCGACGAAATCCAGTACGCCCCGGAACTCGCGGCTGCGGTCAAGCGCGCGGTGGATCGCGACCGTCGTCCGGGCCGGTTTCTTCTGACTGGAAGCCAGCAATGGGCCGTAATGCGCAGCCTGTCGGAAAGCCTGGCCGGCCGCGCGGTGTTCCTCGATCTGCATGGGTTCGAAATGGCGGAGTGGTGCGGCGCGGCCTCTCCGTCGATGTCCTGGATCGAGGACTGGCTCCGGGCACCGGAGCCCGAAACGGCCCTGGCGTGGATATCGCGCGGGCTTCCCGTCGGTCCCTACGAGTACCTGTACCGGGGCGCGTTGCCGGAGGCGCGGCGGCTGCCCCTGGACGGGGTGCGCTCGTTCCACGAGGGCTACCAGCGGACCTACATCGAGCGGGATGTTCGTCTGATGGCGGATGTGTCCGACGGCCAGCTGTTCGGCCGGTTCCTGAGGCTCGCCGCTGCGCTGACCGCGCAGGAGATCAACTTCGCCCATCTGGGGCGTGACATCGGGATCAATCCGAAGACGGCCGCCCACTGGCTGGCGATTCTGAAGTCCTCGTTTCAGTGGTTCGAGACGCCGGCCTTCTCGGGCAACACCGTCAAGCGCGTGTCGGGCAAGGCCAAGGGGTACATCGCCGATACCGGCATCGCCTGCATGGCGCTGGCGATCTCCAGCCCATCGGCGATCGCGTCCCACCCGGCGCTGGGCGCGCTGGTCGAAACCGCGGCTGCGGGCGAGGTTCGACGCCTGTGCAGCCGCATGTCCGCGCCGCCCGCCTTGTATCACTGGCGGTCGCATGGCGGCGCGGAAGTCGATCTGATCCTGGAACGGGACGGGCGATATCACCCCGTCGAGATCAAGGCCTCCACGCGACTGTCGCGCAACGACGCCCGCGGGATCGGCGCCTTTCGCGCCACCTACCCGGGCCTTTCGATCGCTCCCGGGCTGGTGGTCGCACCCGTGGAGAAGGCGTGGCGCCTCTCGGAAACCGACATCGTGATCCCCTGGGACGCCGCCCCCGCGAGAGGAGGGTGAGGGTCGGGAGGGCCGCCGGCTCCGCCTTCGCTTACGCTCCGGCGCGACAAGCCCGACGGCCGGATCAGGGGTTCGTGCGGAGGAAACGGCGGGACGGGGATCCCGCGCTCGGGCAGCGGGGCCGCTGCCCCTCCCGGGAAACGCGGCGGGGGTGCCGTGTCTACGAATCCGATCATCTCTGTCCCCGCCGCGCGGTCAGTCAGGCTGTTGCCGAAATAGAAGGCGCGGAGGGTCTCCTGCGTCGGCCCTCCGGCCGCGGCCGCGGCGCAGCCCAGCAGGAGCCCGAACGTCAGCCCGCGGTGCATCATGGCCTACTCCTCCACCCGGAACGGCACGTTGCCGTATGCGATGTGGCCGCGGCCGTCGGCGACCGCGACGAAGAGGCGGTAGGCCCCGGGCGCGAGCGGCGCGGAGAATCCGGTCGCCGCCGCGGCGGGCTCGCGGACGAGGCCGGGGACCGGCTCGGCGCGCTTCTCAAGTCCCCCCGCGTAGGAGCCGGGCGGGATCACGACCTCCGGACGGATGTCCCAGGTGTACGCAAGCGGATCGCCGTCCGGATCCGTCACCCGGACCGAGGCGCGGTGCGCCGCTCCGGCCTTCAGCACGACGGCCCGTGGGTCGGCAACGCCCTCGATGGCCGGCCCTGCGATCGCCGGCGCGCGATTGGACGGCCACGCCCCGGTCCAGAGATGCTGCATCACATCGATCGACTCGGTGCGCAGGCCGTCGCAGAAGAGGCCGTACCACGTGTGCGTCGTCTCCTGCTTCTCGCTCCAGTAGAAGACGAACGAGCCAAGGCAGCGCGTCCGGTCGGCGAGGATGACGTTGCGATACCGCTCCTCGATGACCTTCGCCTTCTCGCTGCTGGTCTGCTCGATCGGCGCGCGCCAGGCCGTCTTCGGAACCTCCCAGTGACCGGTCGGCCCCCATTCCGTGACGGCGTACGCCTTCGGCCAATGCGCGCGGGCCAGCTCGCACGCCCGCGCGATGTCGCCGTAGGCGTTGATGCCGAGAAGGTCCATGTCCTTGCAGCCGGCGGCGATCTCCTGAACCTTCGTCTCAAAGTGACCGGTGCCGACGACGGTCATCACCGGATGATGCGGGTCGAGTTGCTTGATGGCGACGGCGAGGTCGTTCAGGCGCGCCCAGATGGCGGGGTTGTAGCGCCGGTTGCCGGGGATGTGGTCGAGCTCGTTCCCGATCGACCAGAACATCAGCGCCGGGTGGTCCTTCAACTCGCGCACCACCGCGAGGACCTTCTCCTTCTGTTCGGCGACCTGCCCGGCGTTGTCCCAGTCGAGCTGGTTGCGCTCGCCGCGGACGGGAAGGTTGGCCATGACGGCGAGACCGGCTCCCTGCGCCGCGTCGAGCGCCTTGCGGCTGGCATTGACGCGCACCGCGTTGCCGCCGCACGCGGCCAGCACGTCGAACCGGTTCGGCGCGACGGCGCCCTCGATGTGGAACGGCCGGCCGTCGCGGAGCAATTGCCAGCCGCCTCCCGCCGCCCGGATCTCCCAGCGCGGCGCGCCCTCCACCGCCGGGGCCGCCAGGGCGAGGACGACGGCCAGCACTTCAAGCGTGCGCTTCATGACCTACCTCCAGAATCTCTGTCGGTGCTCCGCCGCCAGCTTCCGCAGAGCATCCAGCGTCGCGGCGTGCTCCGGTGCGGCGGCGAGATTCGTCCACTCGCGCGGGTCGGTTTGGATGTCGTAGAGTTCGCACGGCTTCTTCTCATCCGCGTATTCGATGTACCGGAACCGCTCGGTGCTGACGGCGAGATTCCACGGCTGGTTGTTCCGGGCGTTGATGCTGAATGCGGCGTGGCCCCACGGCGCGGCGGGATCGTCGAGCAGCGGGCGCAGGCTGCGGCCGGCCAGGTCGCGCTGCGCGGGCAGGCCGCAGAGGTCGACGAGCGTCGGGTAGAAGTCCACGTATTCCACCACGCGCGGGCAACCGACCGCCTTGGCCCTGCCGGGAGCGGCGATCAGCAGCGGCACGCCGCAGCTTTCCTCGTAGGGCGTGCCCTTGCCCCAGTAGCCGCCGCGCGTGCCGAGGTGGTAGCCGTTGTCGCCGAGCAGCAGCACGACCGTGTTGTCCCAGAGCTTGAGCCGGTCCATCGTGTCGAGCACGCGGCCGAGCTGCCGGTCCATGAAGCTGATGCAGGCAAAGTAGGCGCGCAGGGCGGCGCGCCGCGAGTCGTCCGACGCGGCGGGCGCCTTGCCTTGCACCGGGCCGACGGGGCGCGGCACCTCGCCCCGGGCCGGCAGCGGCAGGGTCTCCGGCGGGTAGGGCGCGAAGAACTCCTCCGGCGCCATCCACGGGAGATGCGGACGGCGGAAACCGCACGCGACGAAGAACGGCCGGCCGCCCGTCGCGCCCTGTTCGATCAGTGCCGAAACGCGACGCGCGGTGCTCGGGTCGATCAGCTTCTCCTCGACGGGCGCGAGCCGGTACCAGTGCCCGCCTTCGCCCGTGTCGCCGTCGAGTTCGCCCTCCTGCGCGATGCTCTCCCGCAGGCCGAGCTTGTCCGGCTCCTGGGGCTGGTAGATGACCTTGCCGTCCGGCGTGCCTTCCTCGGTCACGTCCCAGCACTCCGGCACGTCGCGGCCGATGTGAAAGACCTTGCCGACGCGCGCGGTGAAGTAGCCCTGCTGCCGGAAGAACTCCGGCAGGAACACGGCGTCCTTCAGCGACGGCGTGCGCGAGGCGTCCTCGTTGCCGAACATCCGCGTCTGTTCCGGCCGCCGCCCGCTCAGGAACGAAACGCGCGACGGGCTGCACACCGGATACTGGCAGTAGGCGCGGTCGAAGCGGACCGCCCGCGCCGCCAGCCGGTCCACGTTCGGCGTCTTGACGATGGAATGGCCGTAGCACGGCAGGCTGCGGTTGAGGTCGTCGGCGATGATGAAGAGGACATTGGGCCTGCCGCCCGCCGCCGGCCGGCCTTCCTGACTGGATGCGGGCGAAACGGCAAGCAGCAGCCCCAGGCAGACGAGGCGCGGCGCGGTGGGCGCGGGCTTCACTTGCGGGCCTCGAGTTCAACCGGCTGGCCGAGCGTCTTCGCCCAATCCAGGGCCGCGGCCAGCTTCGGGTAGTCGGCGGGCCGGCTGTCGTAGTGTTCGGCCAACCCCCACGCGCCGTGGTTGCTCCAGTTGCCGATGCTGGAGAAGTGACAGAACGTGCCGCCGCCGAGCCGGGCCCATTCCGCGAAATAGCGCCGGTAGAGGTCGCCCATCCGCGAATGCCGGTTGCAGGCGTGCATCGTCTTCGTGAGGGCCGCCGTGAGGTCGCGGTCCTTCACGAACGCGACCATGTGCTGCCCGCCCTCGTAGGCGACGAGCGCGAGGCCGTGCTTCGCGGCGGAGGCCTTGTCTTTCGCCATCCGCTGCAGGGCGTCGGCGAAGCCGGTCTTCTCGAAGTGGTCGAGCATCTGGTCCGCGGTCCAGTCGCGCATCGTCGGGCCGAGGTCCGCCGTCTTCCCGCGCCCGATGCTGTAGCCCATGTACGGCGCGACGGCCATCGCGTCGGCGTGCTTCGCGGCGTCGCGGAAGCCGCACACGCCGTCCGCGACCGCGCCGACGCCGGTCTGCACGGGCAGCACGCGGACGAACCGGTCGTGCCCGCCGAAGACCTCCTCCCAGATGCGGAAGATCTCCACCGACCGGACGGCGGTATAGTGCCAGCCCGCCTCCCACGGCTTGTCCTTCGGACCGAGGCCGAGCTTCACGCCCTGCTCGCCGGCGTACCGGCTCTGCGCGAACTGGCCGTTCCAGACCTCGTTGGAATATTCGATGTAGATCTTCCGTCCCGGGTCCAGCCGCTCCTTCACCATGCGCGCGAACCGTCGCACGTAGTCGTCGTCGGCCAGGTGCGGCATGCAGAACCACGGATCGGCCTTCTGGCGGTTGCACAGGTCGATCATCCATTCCAGCGCGACGCCGCGCCTGGAGAACGTCGCGTGGCGCAGCGTCGGGCGGTCGGCCCACGTGCGGATCTCCGAGCCATTGGTATGCATCCAGTCCATGAACCGGAAACACGCGAAGCCCTTCCATCGCTTCAGAAAGACCGGATGAAACGGCTCGGTCTGCCCCGTCGCCTCGAAGCCGGGCATGAGGACGCGGATGTCGCGCACGGGGTTCTGCGGGTTCGTCTCGCGGATCTGCAGCGACCAGCCGCCCTTGGACGAATCGACGTCGACGCGCATCCGGCCGGGCGCGGCGTCGACGATCTTCGCGTTGTGTCCGACGCCCAGCTTTCCCTCGCCCTCGTAGAGGACCGTGTAGACGCCGCCGGGGTAGTGTCCGCCGCCGACCGTGCAGAGCATGCTCTCGGCGTAGCAGCCGGGCTCCAGCCGCTTCACCCAGCCGAACTCGTCCAGCGCGAGGTCCGGCCCCTTGCCCCACGCGGCGCCCTCTTTCTGGCTGATCCACGGTCTCGACTGGCGAAAGACATCGACGAACGGCAGTTCGCTGTTCCAGTCCGCCGGGCCGGCGAGGTTGATCCCCAGCCGCGTCGCGGCGGGCGCCTCCGCCGGCTGCGCGGCCATCCCCGTCCCCGCGAGCCCCGGCACGCCCAGGGCCGCCGCCACCGCCATCGCCACCGCCTGCATCCTCATCGTCCATCCCTCCCGCACCCGTGCCACTGTCCACGAACCGGGGCCGGCGCGGTCACGGAGCGCCGGCCACGGAGAGGTCTTCGATCGCCAGGTCGCCGCCGGCGTACATGCCCTCGATCTCGGGCAGCAGAACCAGTTCGTCGCCGGCGCCCAGTTCGACAGCAGGCCAGTCCAGCGCAGCCGACGCGCCGTGTGCGACCGACATCCGCGCGATCTCCACCGCGTCGGCGGCGTTCTTGCGCAGCAGCCGGAGGACGGTCGTCTGCCTGCCGTCCCAGATGCGGGCGCGGACCGTGCCCCGGAGCGTGTAGCGGCCGGGATCCGGCGCGACGAAGACCAGCGCGCAGAACCGGCGTTGCGGCGGCTGGCCGTGCGCCGCGCGGGTGGAAAGGACCATCGCGCTGTCGCGGAGACCCGCGCCGGGCTGGCCGCCGAACCCGCCCTCGGCCACGTTCCACGCCGTTCCGCTCCAGACCATCGGCCGGTAGTTCGCAGGCTTTCGCGGTTCCGGCGGCCAGACCTGCTCGAGTTTCCAGACGGGCCGGCCGTCGGCGAGCACCGCGCTGCCGTCGGGCGACCCCTTGGCCGTTCCCTCCCATGCGGGCGGAAGCGACCACGTCCGCGCGCCGCCTTTGCCCGTGCGGACGAAGCCCGCGTGCTTCCGGTCGAGCGGAGCCAGCCGGTCGAAGAAGACGCGCCCGCCGACGGGGCGCGCGGCGTACAGGATCACCGGCCGCCCGGTCTTCGACAGCACGAGCCGCGCGGGCGCGGAGGCCGCGTTGCCCATGATGTCCTCGGCGACCAGCGGGGCGCCGACGTCGGGAAGGTCGACGACCGCGTCGGTCTTCGCGTCGCGGTCCGCGTAGGCGATCATCACGCCGCGCCTGTTGCGGAGGTCGTCGAAGATGCACACGCTGGCGCCGGGCGGGCGGACGAACCCGACGGCCTCGCTGACGCCGATGTGGTGCGCGAGCACGTTCCAGGCGGCCACGAGGGGCATCGGCAGGTCGTACCAGTCCCACAGCATCGTGCCGGGGCCGCTGTAGTCCCAGAAGCTCATGCCGTGCGTCTCGTACGCGACGTGGAACAGGATCGTCTTCGCCTGCCCGTTGGCGCTCAGTTCGGCGACGGAGTCCACGATCGCGTTGCAACTCTGCGCGGCGGTCAGCCGCGTGCAGGCGATCGGCTCGTCGACGGCCGTGTTGGAGAACGCCCAGCCCTCGTTGAACCAGATCTCAACGTTCCTGCCGCCGGCCTCGTCCATGTTCTGCCGCATCCGCTTGATACCCGTCGCGTCGGCGAGCCATCCCTCGTGGTAGTCGTGCCAGGACATCACGTCGATGAACTTCAGCCCGCCCGCCTTGAAGAAGGCCGCGTTCACCTTGCTGGGGATGCCATAGACGTTGTTCACCATGATCTTCGCGGCGGGATCGGTCTGACGAATCAGTTTCGCGGTGCGGATCGTGAACTTCGCGTACTGCTCCAGGTGGTCGTCCCATTTGTCGAATTCCGGCTCGTTCTCGATCTCGTAGATGAGCGAACGCCCCCGGTAGTGCCCGACCGCCGCCTTGACGAAGCGGTCCCAGGTGGTCTCGACGGCGAGGTCGTCCCAGCGCAGATCGTCCGCCGCCCACCGCATGTCGGTGGGCAGCGGATGGCCCTTCTCCATGATCCACTTCGGCGGCGGATAGAGCACGCAGTGGGTCGAGCAGCCGCGCGACTCCTGCTCGTCGAGTTCCTTGTCGAAGAAGAGCATCGGCGCGTCGCGGTCGGGCCAGTGGTCCTGGCCGTTCATGTGCGGCCGCCAGCGGATCCAGCCGAAGCCCAGCGCGCGGAACTTGTCGACGCACCCGGTTCCGCCCGCGAACGAACCGCCGAAGCGCTCCCGCCAGTCCGGCTTCACGGCCGCCTTCGGATAGGGCAGGGACGTCAGCGGGATCTCGGACGCGTCGAGCCGCGACGGGCCCTTCGTCGAAATCCCGGAGGCATCGAGGACGCTGACGCGGGCAAGAACGCAGCCGCTGGCCGTGAGCTGAAGCAGCGCCGTTTCGCTCGCGGTCCTTCCGGCGGGCACGCGGATGTCCTTCACGACCGGCTGGCCGACGGGCCGCTCGCCCTCGTAGTCGAACAACTGCCAGCAGAGGCGCACTTCGCGGTCCGCGGCGCCCGGATTCGAGACGTGTCCCGTGACGCGGACCGTCGCGCCGGTCGCGAACAGGTTTGCCTTCGCGCCTTCGTAGCCGGGCAGGTCGGGACATTCGGCGACGACCTCGACGGGGCGGCGCGGAACGTAGTCGTCCGTTCCCGTGTCGCCCTCCGTGACGGTCATGCCGTCGACCAGGATCGTGCCCCCGCGTGGTTCGATCTGGGCCATGTAGTGCGGATTCGGCCAGAAGCCGCTCGGCGGCACATCGGCCGGCCACGAGAACGAAACGCGCTGCCACGCCGTTCCGACCTTCGCCGACTTCGTCCCTTCGCGCGACCACAGCCGCCCCGCCTTCTGTCCCTCCTCGCGGGCGCTCGGCGGCATCTGCACGTGGACCTCGCATGGCGTCTCGCCCCGGACGAAGAAGCTCACCGTGTAATTCTTCCCGCGCTCGCAGACGAACGGCGCGCTCATCACGGCGCCCTTGCGGAGTTGGAGCGCGTAGTCGCCGCACCGCGCCCCGCGCGCGAGCGCGTGGTTCGACGGGCTGACCCCGTGCCAGTAGAGCAGCGCGCCCTCGAAGGACCCGTTCCGCACCAGGTTCTCCGCCGCCGGGGCCGCGGCCGCGAGCGCGACGACAGCCAGAAGTACGGGCCTGACGGCGGTGCCGGACACCGCGCCCCACGCCCGCGCGAGTGGCCCCCGCGGGTCGAGACATCGAAAAGTGCGGCACCTCATCGCGTTCATCGTTGCTCCTCCCGTGCACGAACCACCAGGACCCAATCGCAACCCTCGCCGGAGGTCGGCGGACGGAAGGGGCGGCCCGCGGAAGCGGACAACGGCCCGATCCCGGTCGTCTCGCCGGTGCGCGGATCGTACCAGGACGCGTCCGCCGGTGCGCCGAAGCGGTCGCCTCGGAGGGCGATGGCGCGGCCCATGGGCGTGTAGACCAGGGCCACGCGGCCATCGGCGGAGCGCGCGGCCTGGATTCGTGCGTCGCCGTCGCCGGGACCGCCCTCGATCAACTCCGGCGCGGGCGTGTGGTCGTGAAAGCGGCACGTCTCGACCAGGCGACGGAGGTGGATCATCTGCGTGGCCCCGGGCGCATCAAGACGCTCGACCCACGGGATGTGCGCCCCGTGCTTGTAGGTCTCGCCCTTCCGAATCCACCCGATGAAGCTGCGGTGACCGTAGGTGTGGCCGCAGCCGCCGGAGAGCACGCCCCACCAGGCGGCGCGGCGCACATCCCACGGTCGGATGCGGATGTCCTGTCGCTCGGTCTTGCGCAGCGAGAGCGACTCCTCGTAGGCGACCTCGGCGTCGAAGGTCGGCTTCGGCGGAGTCCGGGCGAAGTCGCGCGCCACGGTGCGCCAGTTGTCGAACGAGAAGCGCGTGGTCGTCTGGATCATGTTGAAATCGAGCCACGGCTCGTCGTGCAGCCATTCGGATGAGGAATGTCCGCCGCCGGGCGGATGGAAGGTCATCAGCACCGCATCCCAGCGGGCCGCACCGTCGAAGGCGTCGGACCCGGTCGCGCCGTCCGCTATGCCCTCGGCCATCGCACGGACGAGCGCGAGCCGGGAGGGGGTGTCGACGTTGCGGCCCTTCTTCCATGCGTCGCCACCCAGCACCCAGACCACCGACGGCGACCGGCCCCAGCGGGTGCCGAGGAAGCGTCCGTAGCGATAGGCGACCGTCGGATCCGCAGCCAACGGATCGTCATCCTCGATATCCTGCAGCCAAACCGGCAGCGCGGCCATGCGGAGCCCGTGGCGGGCCGTCTCGTCGATGCACCACCCGATGTGGTCCCAGTAGTCGTCGTCGGCCCCGGGTCGAATCCGCGGCCGCGACGCGTCGCCCTCCTCGAACGGAACGTGCCCGTACGCATTGGCCTCGTTCCGCGCCGGCCCCCCGTCGGTCTCGCGGACCATCACGGACTGGATCACGGTGAATCCCTGGGCGGCCCGCGCCGCGAAATAGCGGGTGACGGAAGGCTGGTTCGTCGCGTCTTCGCGCACGGACTTGCCGAACAGGTGCCAGGCGGTGTCGCCGAGCCAGAAGAATGGCGTCCCGTCCGACTGCACCAGATGCCGGCCGTTCGGGGCGACGCCGAGGCGCGGCATCGGCTCCGTGGCGGCGGGCGAGGCCCCGACAGCGCCCGGTGTCGCAACCCCCGCCATCCAAAGCGCCATCGCCCATCCCAACGTCCGTCTCATCGCTTCCCGTCCCCGGCCCCGCCGAGCACCAGGCTTCCGAATCCGCTCGTGTCCTCGTCGTTCGCCGCCGAGCCGCGCCAGAAGGCGCTTGCCGCCCCCTCCGTGCCGGACGCGACGGCCAGGTCGAATCCGTAGACGGCCCGCGGCGCCATGTCGATCCATGAGCCGGCGCCGACGAAGTAATTGTGCGGCACGGCGATCTCCAACGTCCAGCCGCCGTCGGCCTCGCGCGCGGCGGCCTTGAGGAACCAGTTCGGCTTGCCGCGGACCGTTTCGCTCCGCCCGTCGCGCCGGATCACGAAATGGGTGTCGTCCTGGTTGTACATCCGCTCGCGGTTGTGCATGCCGTCGAGATAGAGGTGGACCGCATCCCGGGGGCTCCGGCCGGAGGCGCCGTCGCTCACCTTCATCGCGATGTGGACGGTGCCGCCCTTTCGCCAGTCGCGGTTCGGCACCCAGACGACTCCGAGCGAGGCGGCCTTCGCGGGCGGGGCGCCGGTGACGGCCTGGTCGAGGCGCCAGAATGGTTCGTCGAGGTTCCCGTCCAGCACGGGTGCGGTCGCCACCGCGGGCGCCACCAGCGCGCCGGGCGTCGCGGGGTCGATCCGCCAGACGATGGACCGTTCGTCGCTGCGCGGGCCGTCGGGATGCGCATCGGTCACGCGGACGGCGAAGCGGAACTCCCCGGCCTCGCCCGGCGTGCCCAGCAGGATCCCCGTCTTCGCCAGCCGCACGCCGTAGGGCAGGCGCGCCTCGGCGGATGCGAGGCTCCATGTGAGTTTGCCCACCCCGCCGTCGGCCCGGAGTTCGTGGAACACGTGCCGGTCGAGCGGGACGGACTCAAGATCGCCCGACGCGATCCGCGGCGGACGGTCCTCGCTTGCGACCAGTGTGAAGGGCTTCTCGAACCGGCGCCCGCCGGCCTCGACGCGGACCGTGATCGCGAACGAGCCGGGCGCCGCCGGGGCGCCCGAGAGCGTGCCGTCCGCGCCCAGCGCCAGCCCGGCCGGGAGCGCGTCGGCGGAGAGCGACCACGCGGCAGGGCCGGAGGCATGGAGCGCGCGGAACGCATGGGCGTACGGCCGGCCGGCGACCGCGGCGGGCAGTGCGCGGTCGGCGATGACCAGCCCGGCCTCGACGCCCGCGGGCGGATAGGTCGCGAGCACATCCCACACGACCCGCCGGATGACCGCGGCGGTCTCCGGCGCAAGCTCGAACTGCACCCGGTCGGGGCTGACCCGCTTCTCCGTCTTCGACTCCTTTGCGTACGCCAGGATCCGGCCGGGGTAGGCGAACGGGTGCTCGTTGTAGAGCATCGAGCAGAACGTCGCACTGACGGCGTAGTGGCCCGCCGCGGCGAGGTGGCCGCCGTCGGAGAGCAGCGCGAACCGCGACGGCACGCCGGGCAGGTCCCCGGCGTCGGCGAGGCGGCCGAGTTCGCGCAGGACCAGGCTGGTCGGCGCGACGCGCGGGGGCGGGGCGTCGGGGAAGGCCTTCGCGATCGCCTCGGCGTAGCGTTCCGAGCGCGCCTCGGTGCGCTCGTGCTTCGGGGCCTCCCAGTCGTCGTCCGCGCCGGGCCAGATGGTGTAGATGAGGATGCGGCACCGCGGGTTTCCGCGGTGGAGCAGCCCGGCGAAGTGCACGGCGGCGGCGATGTCGTCGTCGTCGCTCGCGTAGCACTGGAGCGTCGCGGCGTCCCAGGCGTTCCCGGGCGCGAGCCCCTCCGACCACGGCTGCTCGCGGCAGTCCTTGTCGTGGTCGCGGATCCAGCGGAGCGGCGCGCCGAGGATGATCGACGTCGAGAAGAAGTGGTTCGAGTGCCCGGCCGCGACGGCCAGCGGCATCAGCGTGTTCCGCAGCGAATCGGTGTGGCTGTTGCCGATGTGGTACACGCGCAGTCCGCCGCCGTCGACGGGTCCTGCCGCTGTGCCCGCCCCCATCGCCGCAGCGAGTGCGGCCGGAATCCAGATTCTCACGGTGTCCCTCCTTCCGGGACCGGCACGGGGCCGGTCATCCCCGCCGGTTCCGCGGCCCAGGGGGACCGCAGCGCGAGTTCCACGCGCCACGGCCGGGCGAGCGGCGCGCCGTTCTCGTCGAACTTCTGGAAGAACGGGGCACGGTAGGGTGCGTTGGCGTCGATCCACGCGACGAGCAGGTGCCATTCGTCGTCCGTGAGCGCGGCCGCACGCCGGTGCGCGTCGTCGCGCAGCAGCTTGAGCACAAGCCCGCTTTGGTGCGAGCCGAACTGCATCGGCCGGGAGATGCTTGCGTCGACCGGTTTCTGCCAGGGCGAGGTGGTGCGGTCCGAGACCGCGACGAGCTGGCCGGGCGCCCGGTTTTCGAGAACGAGCCGGTACCAGTCCTTGTCCTCGTACGACGGCACGCCGGGGAAGTGCTTCCGGTACCAGCCGTCGCCATCGGAGACCGGGGTCGGCCGGCCGGGCTTCAGTCCGAAGAGCGAGCGGTAGGACTGCGCAAAGCCGTACGGGTCGGGGGTCGCGGTCAGATCGAGCCCCCCCTTCGGCCGGGTCGCGCCATGGCAGCCGGCGCAGCGGCGGTCAAGGATCGGCTGGATCATCCGCTCGAAATCGAACAGGGCCGTGTCGCCCCACGGCGGCGGCGCCGGAACGTCGGGCGGGCGGCGCGCGGCCGTGGAGGCCGTCCAGTAGGTCGAGGGGGTGACGCCTCCCCGGGTCTCGTGACAGCCGAGGCACGATCGCGTCTCGCCCGGCTGGAAGGCGACGTGGCTCCGCATCCGGCGGATCTCCATGAAGCGCTCGTCGAGCGCCTGGAAGTAGACGCCCAGGCCCGCAGGGACCCGGAAGTGGGCCGAGCCGTCCGCCGCGACCGGCACGATGCCGATGACGCGGACCGGCGCCCATGTCCAGTAACCAAACTGCGGGGCGAAGGGGTTGCCCGGCACCCAGCGCAGTTCGCCGCGCGGCGACTTGTCGAACGGCCAGGGCACGCGCTCGGAGATCCGCAACCACTTCACGGCGCCGCGCGGGACGCCGTCAAGGTCGTGGTAGACGTCGCTGACATGGCAGACCGCATGCGGCCGGCCGGGTTCCGCGGCCTCCGCGAGCACGGGCGGCTGCGGGCGCGGGCGAAGCGGCATGGGGTACGCGCAGTCGAGGACCGGGTCGCGGCGGAGCAGTTCCTTGTTTCCCCAGGCGTCGATGTAGTACAGCGCGAAGCCCGCGGACGCCGGATGCGCGTAGGCGTAGGACACCAGGAAGCCCCGTTCCGAGAGCGGCCAGGGGGTCTGATAGAGCCCGCCGGCATCGACGACCCCGCCCTCGGCGACCGGCTCGATGCGGCCGAGCCCGCCCTCGGTCGGGCCGGCGTGCGGTGTGATGTAGCGCATGCCGCCGGACTCGTTGACGCCGCGGCGGGGGTCGACGACCGTCACGGCGCCCTCGGCGAGGGTGTGGTGCCCGCAGGCGATCGCCACGAGCTTGGTGCCGCCCGGGACCGGACGGGGATCGCGCAGCGAGTAGGGCGGCGCCTGGATGTGCGACTTGTAGAGGGCATCGGCCATCGTGCCATCCGGGCGGACGGTCCAGAGCGAGTGGCAGCTGAAGAACTGGCGCTCGGCGTAGTCCCAGCGGAGGAAGGCGACCGTGCCGTTGTCGAGCGTGTGCGGATAGCGGTCGTAGTCCTTGTTCACCGTCAGGCGCCGCACCGTGCGCCCGTCGGCGGAGACCCGGAAGAGGTTCAGAACGCCGGCGTTCTGCGTCCATCCGCCGCATTCGCTCCCGATGCCGGCGCGGTCCGAGCCGAAGATCACGCCGCCGTCGGGCAGGTAGGCCGGCTCGGTGTCGATCCACTTCGGGTCGTGGGTGAGCGCTCGCAGCCCGGTTCCGTCGAGGCGCACCTCATACACGTGCGTCGGTTCGGAATGGACGCCTCCGTCTCCGACCGGCCCGTTCGTCCAGCCGGGCTGGGGCGTGAAGGCGAAGCAGACGCGGCCGGCGTCCCACCAGAGGTCCATGCCGCGCAGGTGGCCCGGGCCGGGCCGGCCGGCGAGGATTCCGCGCACGGGTGCGGCGGGGTCGAGACCCTGCTGCACGACGATGTCACCGCCGGGACGGTAATGGTCCGGGTGGTAGCTGTAGGATGCAAGGTTGTGGGGGCCGATGCAGGAGTAGCGGGTCAGGAAGACCATCGCGTCGAAGTCCAGGTCCGGGTGGGCCATCACCACCGGGCGCGCCGCGCGGCGGAGGGCCAGCCACGCGGAGCGCAGCCCGGTCATGGGGACGGGCGTTTGCCGGCCCAGACGGACCACCGCCTCGTGCGCCCCGGCAAGGGCCGCGACATCGCGATCGAGGCGGGCGCGCCGCGCTTCGGTCCCGCGCCGCCGCACCTCCCCGGAGGGGCCCGTCGCGCGGCGGAGAATTGCGTCGGCGGACCTCAGCATCGCCTCCGCCGACCGGTGTTCGCCGAGGGCCACGGCCTGGCGCACGTAGTCGGCGTCCAGCATCTCCTCCGGCCGGAGGCGGCTCCACCGCGCATACCACGCCGGCGGATCCGGCCGCGGCCAGTACCGGCGCCGGTCGTTGTCCGTGCCGACCCGGATCGCGATCGCCCATTCGGCGATTCCGCGGACGAACGGATCGGGGTCCGAAAGCAGCGCCGCGGCGCGGTCGGCCAGGGCGTCGGTCAGCCCGCAGACGCGCGTCTTCTCGCGCCCTCCGGTCGCCCCCGTCGCCGCGGCCAGCAGGGCTTCCGCAGACTCCAGCGTGTCGGCGCCGCGGACCGCCGGCGCGAGGGCCAGCAGGATCGCCGCGGCCCGTGCGTGCCGCACGGTCATGGCCGGGCGCTCCCGATCCGCACCGCCGCCACCTCCAGGCCCGCGTCCGTGCCGTACGTCGTCACCAGAACCGCAGAGACGCCGTGGCCCGCGAAAGCCGCCCGGCCGGGATGAAGGGGGCGGAAATCGCGGAGCGGAAGCGCCGCCCGCCGCCACCCGCCGCCGTCGTCCGATCCCGCCAACGCGGCCGTCTTGATTTCGAAGTTCCCGCCGAAGCCCCCGCCCGGGCGCTGCGTGATCAGGAAGACAAAGAGGCCCGACGGCCGGTCCGTTCGCCAGCGCAGCACGACCTCGCTGTCCGACGACAGCGATACGAACGATCCCGCCGGGGAGCGGGACGTCTCGCGGACACTGATCCCGTGGTGGATGACGGGCGATCCGGCGGCGCGGCGACCCATGACCAGGGGCACGGCGCGCCAGCATGCGGGCCGGGCGCCGGTCGCCGCAATCGGTTCGCCCTTCGATCCGCCCGTCGGGGCGGAGGCGAGATCGGCGTTCCACTCGCCCGGCGGAACCGCCGGCGCAACCGCCACCAGAGGCTGCTGTGCGTCGAGCGACGCCACGGCCTCGTGCCGCGCCGCGACCTCGACGACGCGTCCGTCCACGAGTCTTCGCAGCCGGACCCGTCCCGTCTCCACGTTGAGCTGTGTCTGGTCGGCCACGGTGTTGACGGCGAACTCGGTGCCGAGAACCTCCACCTCCGCCGTCGGCGTGCGCACGACCAGGGGCCGCCCCGGAGGCTGCCGGGCGACCCATGCGGTGAGCGATCCGCCGCGAAGATGCACGCGCGTCGCTCCGACCGCCGAGAACGAGAGTTCCGAGTTGCCGCCCAACGTGAACCACGTTCCGTCGTCGAACCGGAGCTGCGCCGAGGACACCGCCCCCACGGTCTCCAGCGTGCCCGAATGCAGCCGGGCGCCGGAGGCCGATACGGGCTGCGGGCCGGTCCCGCCATCGCTCCAGAGCACGGAGCCGGACACGTCAACGAGCGCGGCCGACCGCCGCGCCGGGCCGGCCCACCACCACATCAGCCCGACGGAGGCGACCGCGAGCGCCGCCCAGGCAGGAGCGGCGAACCATCGCGGGCTGCGGGCCGGCCCGGCAACCGCCGCCGGTCGCTCCGCCGTGCGGCTCCGCGCCAGGTCGCCCATCGCCACGGCCTGCCCCGCGATCTCCCGGAGCCAGTCCCGCGCCCGCGCGTCGGTGCGCAGGAGGTCGTTCAGCGCGCGGAGGTCGTCGCCCGAGAGCCGCCCGTCGAGGTGGCGCATCAGCAGGTCGAACGTGTCGCGGCGGGGCGTCATGGAACCGCCTCCGCCCCGGCGGCGAGCCGCTGTTCGATGCACGCGCGAAGCTGCCGGTGAAGCCGCGAGAGCCGCTGGTAGACGGCGTCGAGCCCGAGCCCGGCCCGGCGGGCCACCTCGCCGCACGTGTGGCCGTCGAAATAGCGCAGTTCGAGAAGGCGCCGGGCCGGTTCGGGCACCGCTTCAAGGCAATCCCGTAGGGCGCCCACGCGCCCCGAGTCGGCGACGGCGGAAGCCTGCGCGTCCGCGTCAAGAAGGTCGAGAACGTCCGGGTCGAGGCCGGGCAGTTCGGGCCGGCGACGCCGGATCCAGTCGATCGCCTCGCGCCGGATGGACACGGTGGCCCACGAAAGCAACGCCCCCTCGTGCTCGAACACGACGTTCTTCGTCATGGCCTTCAGCGCGACGTTCTGGAAAAGGTCCTCCGCCGCCTGGGCGTCGCGCACGACGACCCACGCCGCCGCGGACAGCCTCGACCGGGCCGCGAACAGGCTCCGCATGATCTCTTCGTGCGACAGGGCCATCGTGCACCGATGAATGCAACGCACCACGCGGCCGGATCCTGACCGATCGCAGGAAGGAATTGAAGCCGGCCCCGCGGGACCCCGGCCGACGGCTCAGCCTCCGGGCTGCGATGCTGCAAGGGGCCTGGCCTTCTTCTTCCACGCGGGGCAGGTGGCGGGCGTGACGCGCACGCCCTGTCCCCCTCCTTCGCTGAAGCTATGGTGGGCACGCCACAGGCCGAGGTGGCGCAGGCCTGTCCGTCGTAGCCGCCCGGGGCGATGGCGGAATGCGCTCGATGACGGCGCGGTCGTCGTTGAGCGCAGCGATCTTCATCTCCCGCGAGCACCGCGGGGATCCGCTTTCGCCTTCGCAACCCGAGGCTCCGGCGGACAGGCAGGAGCGGATCGGCCCATGCCGATGCGGGGGCTCGGGAAGTCCCGGCGATTCAAGTGGAGCGTGACACTTCAGGAAAGCAGCAGCGACAGCGGAACGGCCCGGATCTTCGCTCCCAACGGCACCACGTCGCGACCGAGGTAGCCGACGACCCCGCCCACGCACCCGGGGGTGCGAGCCATGAACGCTTCGAGCCCGCGGGTGTCCCCCGGCGCCAGGCGTCCGCCGGCCTTGATCTCGATCGCCAGCACCTGCCGTCCGTATTCGACCACTAGATCCACTTCGTGCCGCCCCTGCTCGTGCCAGTAATGGAACTGCACGCCGGCGAGGTGCGGTTCCATCGCGGCGATCAGGTTCTGGACAACATAGTTCTCGATCAGCGCGCCCCGCAAGGGTTCCGCGGAGCCGGCCCCGATATCCCGCACACCGGCCAGGAAGGCGGCCAGCCCCGTATCGGCAAGATACAGCTTCGGCGCCTTGATCAGCCGCGCGCTTCGGTTGCCGCGGAAGGGCGGCAGCCGGCGGATGACCATCAGCGTCTCCATCAGGTTCAGATGATTGCGCACCGTCGCCTCGGGCAACTGCGCGTCGCGCGCCAGCCCGTTGACGTTCAGAACGCCGCCCACCCGCAGGGCCGTCAGGCGAAGGAGCCGGCGGAAGCTCACGAGGTCGGCCACCTGCCGCAGGTCCCGCACATCGCGCTCCAGATACGTCCGCTCGAAGCCCTCGAACCACAGCGTCGCATCGAGGTCCGGATGCAGGGCCACTTCCGGGAATCCGCCGCGCAGGATCTCGGACTCTGTCACCGCGGGCACGTCCCGGACCGACGGCCATCGTCCTTCGGCCAGGAACCGGACCGTCGCCGGGGGACGGTCGATGCGGCCCAGGATCTCGCGCCGGTTCATTGGGTGCAGCGTGGCGTACACCGCGCGACCCGCCAGGCTGTCCGCCACGCTCTTGAGCAGCAGCAGGTTGGCCGAGCCCGTCAGGACAAAGCGGCCCGGACGGCGGTCCTCATCGACGGTCTGCTTCAGGGGCAGGAACAGCGATGGCAGACGCTGCACCTCATCCAGCGCCATCACCGGCTCCGCCTCCAGGAACGGACGCGGCGCCGCCTGCGCGCCGGCGAGCAGGTCCAGGTCGTCGAGAGTCCGGTACGCGCGGCCGGCGCTGACCGCCGGATCCTGCCGCAGCAGCGTGCTCTTCCCCGACTGGCGCAGCCCGCTGACCACCACCACCGGCGCCTGCTTCAGCGCCCGCGCCAGCAATACCCCCACCTCCCGCCTGCGATAACGTGTCATGATTCGTAAGTACAATACGAAACATTCGCACCGTCAATACGAATCGTGCCGCACCCACGATCCTTTCGCGGAAGCCGGCGGAGGGCAAAGACGGACATGAGGCGACAGGAAACTGTCGCGAATCAGGGCCGGTTGTCCTTCGCGCCGCCGGCGGCCGCGGCGCGGGCGGCCTGCCAGCCGGCCTGCATCTGCGCGGTGAGCTCCGCGACCCGTGAGCGGTTCTCCGGCGTCTCGGCGATGTTGCGGTTCTCCTGCGGATCCGCCCCGTGGTCGTAGAGCTCGCGGGCGGATTCGGTGCCGTCCTTCGCGACCCAGCGCGTGAACCGGTACCGGTCGGTGCGCATCGTGTGGCCCATGACCGGGCCGCGCGGGTACTGGCTGAACGCGGCGGGCTTCCAGGGCCGGTCGGGCGCGTCGAGCAGCGGCGCGAAGCTCAGGCCCTCCAGGTGCGGCGGCGGCGGCAGGCCGGCGAGCTCGCACAGCGACGGGTAAATGTCGACGAACTCGACCAGCGCGCGGCTGGGGCGCCCCGCGCCCTTCCGCCCCGGCGCGGCGCAGATCAGCGGCGCGCGGGTGTCGACCTCGAAGTTGGTGTGCTTGCACCACGCGCCGTGGTCGCCGAGCTTCCAGCCGTGGTCGCCCCAGAGGACGACGACGGTCGTCTCGCGCAGGCCGAGGCGGTCCAGTTCGTCGAGCACGCGCCCGAGCTGGGCGTCCATGTAGCTGACGCAGGCGTAGTAGCCGTGCTTGAGCAGGCGCGCCTGCTCCTCCGGCAGCGGACCGGTGCGCGGGATGTCCGAGTAGGCGCGCATCTCGCCCCAGTCGGGCAGCGCGAAGCGCGGCGCGCCGTCGGGGGCGAACGGGTTCGGCGCGGTGGCGATCCCGTCCCGCCTGTAGAGATCCCAGTACCGCTTCGGTGCGATGAAGGGCAGGTGCGGTTTCAGGAAGCCGACGGCGAGGAAGAACGGCCTGTCCTTCGCGGCGCGCAGCATCTCGATGGCGGCGTCGGCGATCGCGCCGTCGGAGTAGGCGTTGTCCGGAACGTCGGCGCATTCGGTCGACGGACCGGTCATCGCGTTGTAGCGGGCGCTGGCGGTCTTGAACTCGCGGCCCTTCGCCGCCTCGGCCTTGCGGGCGACCAGGTCCCTGTTCACCGGCAGCGCGTACATCGGCCGGCCGGCCTTTGCGGGCGGTTCGGACCACGACGGCGCGTCGTCGAGCCCGCCGTGGAAGATCTTGCCGACGCTGCGCGTGAAGTAGCCGTGGGCCTTGAAATGCTGCGGCAGCGTGACGACGTCCGGCAGGTTCTTCCGGAAATGCGTCTCGAGGTCGTAGACCCGCGTCGTGTCCGGCCGGCAGCCGGTCAGCAGGCTCGTGCGCGACGGCGAGCAGACCGCCTGCTGGCAGTAGGCGCGCTCGAAGACCGTGCCCCGTGCGGCGAGCCGGTCGATGGCCGGCGAGTGGATCCCCTTCACGCCGGAGCAGCCCAGCTCCGGGCGCAGGTCGTCCCCCCCGGCGCGGGGCGGGGGGGGCCCCCGGCCACAACACCCCGGTCCCCCCGCGCCGCGGGGGCGGCCGCCGCCGTCCCCCGTGTCGCCCAGCCGAGCGCCGCTGCCAGTCCGAAGACCACCGTGCCCGCCGTCGCGCGATTCATGGAAGGCTCCCGTAGACGCCGAGTTCGTAGACCGTGTAGCCGCCCCAGTCGGTGGCGCGCTGCTTGCAGAGAAGGCGGACGTGCCGCGCGCGGACCGGGTCGAACCGGACCACGTCGGTGTTGCCGAGGAACTCGCTCTTCTTCGGCACCGCGTGGACCGTCCGCCACGCCGCGCCGTCGTCGGAGACCTGGATCTCCCACGCCTTCGCGTAGGCCTTCCACCACGACACCGCGACGGCGCCGACCGTCTTCGCCGCGCCGAGATCGACCGCCAGCCACTGGTCGTCCTTCTTCTCGCCGTTCCACGACGTGAAGGGGTCGCCGTCGCCCGCCTTCGCCGCGCCGTCGGCCCCCGACGAGGCGGTGAACGTCCCGCGCCGCGCCAGGTTGTCGAGCCCCGCACTCACCCGCGCCGCGTTGGACAGCGTCGACCGGCCCTTCCGGTCCGTGATGCGCGCGACGACCGTGTGCAGCCCGGCGGGCGGGGCCTTCCATGACACGGTGAACGGCGCCGCCTTCGCGACGCCGACCGACGTCGCGCCGGCGAAGGACTCCTCCTTCTCCGAGGCCTTCATCATCCACCCGTTCTTCCACGGTCCGGCCAGGGCGAGGAACTCGACCTGCGCGATGCCGTCCGTCCGCGCGCCGGTGTCGGCCTTCAGCTCCACCGCGCCCGCGGGCGGCGCCGCGCCGTCCGCCGGCGCGACCAGCCGCGCGAACGGCAGGGCGTCGGGGTTCAGCGGCGGCAATTCGTCGAGGGTAACGAGGAAGTCATGGTTGTAGACCTCGCGGGCATAGGCGGGCTCGCCGGGGAACCACTGGAGCGTGTAGAGCCAGCGCGGGCCGTTCTTCTCCATGAGACCGGGATGGATCACGCCGGACGACTCGCACATCGCGAGCATCTTCCCCGGCGCGACCTGCGTCATGATCTCCCACGCCTTCGGGAACGTGTCGCCCGTGGGATCGCCGTAGCCCTCGGCCTTGTTCGGGTAGATGTCGATGCCCGCGAGGTCGCAGTACGCCGCGCCGGGGTAGTAGCGCTTGCGGAACGCGATCTCGTTGGCGAGCGTGGCCTCCTTCTTCGTCTCGCGCAGCATCTTCTTGTAGCCGCCCGCGTGGACGCCGGGATTGAAGACCCAGATCAGGTTGTGGAGCTTCCGCTCCTTCACGAGGAAGTCGAACATCATCCGCCAGGCGGCGGCGGTGTTCTCCGGGGTCTCCTGATCCGTCCACCAGAACCAGCCGCCGTCGATCTCGTGGAACGGACGCCACAGCACCGGCACGCGGGCGTCGGCGAGCCGCTGCAGGTAGTCGGCGTGCCTCGCGAGATCCGTCATGAACGCCCCGTGCGCGGGCGTGCCGGGCTTCGTGACGTTCGCCATGTCGTAGGGGCCGCTCGGCGGGCTGTTGCCGTGCTTGCCGACCCACGCGGAGCCGTTGGTCTTCGCGGGATGCTTCCAGTGGAACTGCATCGCGACGATGCCGCCGCGGTCCCACCATTCCTTCGCCGCCTCGACCGAGCGCTCGACCACCGGCGTGTAGGTCTTGCCCCACGTCGGGCTGTTCCAGCCGCACAGGTCGAACGAGACGATCGCCGGCAGTCGCCCGGACACCTCCTGGACGAACCCCGCGTTGTCGGTGCCCGACACCGCCCCGAGCGACTGCTTCCCGTAGACGGACTCGAGGTAGCCAAGCGCCGCCCGCGCCTCGGGAATGAGGTCGCGGTCCACGGGCTCGACCGCCCCGGCCGCCGCCGCCAGCCCCGCCGCCATTGCAACAAGCCGTGCCGCTCGTTTCATCAGTCTCCTCCCGCGTGTCGCGGACAGCATGCCACGAGAGATCAACATCCAACAGCCAATACCCAACAACCAACATCCAACCACGTGAAACTCCCCGCCCGGCGCCGTCCTCCCGGGTCCCCCGACCTCGTCCCCTTTCCTAGGATGGAGGGCCGAGCTATGCGAGGCCGGCGGGGGGATGCATCGGGAGGGGCGATTCATTGACCTGCATCGGGCCGGCGCTTCGCAGAGCCTGCATGGCTTCGGGGATCCATCGAACGGCCGGCCCGGCGGTCCGGCCCTACCATGCGTGCCCATGGAAACCGTGGTAGGGCCGGGCGGCTCGCCCGGCCGAACGGGAAGCCCGCGCGAGCATCGTTGTCCTCGATGCAATGAAACGCAGATGCGCCCCATCGGGTGCGCTGCGTTCGGGCTCGCGGTAGCTCGCCCCTCCATCAGGATGTGATTCCGGACGCCAGCTCCCTCGGTTTCCGTCCCCGCCAACGCCCGCCCTCTACTCGCCCGCCCCCATTCGCTTGCCATCCTTCCCGTCCGCACCGGCCGGCGGCGACTGCAGGCCGGCGGTGTTGACGGCGATGACGCGGTAGGCGTGCGTGCGGCCGGGGGCGGCGTTGGTGTCGGCGTAGCGCATCGGCACGAGCGGCTGGACCGGCGTGTCGCTGTACTGGAGGCCCTGGAAGACCGGGCGGCCGAAGGGATTCGCGTCCTTCTCCGGCACGCGCGCGATCGCCTGGCCGTCGCGCTCGATGACGAACCGCGCGATGCCGCTCTCGGGATCGGCCTCGGCCTCCCACGTGAGGACGTTGTCCGCGACGCGCACGTTCACGGGCGCGGGCGGCGGCGTGGCGTCGGCGACCGCCGTGTCCTTCACGTACTGCATCCACTTCCGCGCCACGGCCCCGTCCGGCAGCCACACGGCCTTGAGCGGATCGCCCCGGAACGACGCGGCGGGCACGGCCTCCGTGCCGCCCACGGGGGCCAGCCACGCGGCGGTGGAAGGCATCGGGCGGAGCGTGCCGCCGGGCGTCTCCGGCAGGCGGGCGCGCAGGCAGGCGTCGAGCCACGGGATCGCGAGGTAGCGCTGGTTGCCGCACTCGTGGCTGGTGAGCGGATCGATCGCGATGCCGATCAGTCCGCCGCGCGACCGCACGGCGCCGAAGAAGGCCTCGTTGGCGGGCCAGACGCCCTTGAAGCGGCCCTCCCTGACGGTCACGCCCTCCTTCGTGCCGGGGTTGCACATGACCGGAACCCCGAGCGGCGCGTCGGGCAGCGCGTGCGGCCGGATCGTCGGCCGGTCCGGATTGGCCGCCAGCAACGGCACACCCGAGCGCAGCCACGCGGCGGCGACGCGGTCGGGGTGCAGCAGCGTCATGGCGCCCGCCCAGTGCCCGCCGCCGCTGTGTCCCCAGAGCGCCCACGGCACCGTCGCGAGTTCGGGATGGCCCGACCGCGCGCCGAGATCGGCGAGGCCGCGCTGGAAGGCCGCGTCCGACCCGTTGCGCGGATCGCACCACTTCTGGCACTCGGCCTTCTCCGGCTGCTCGTAGGCCGGCGCGAGCAGCGCGCAGTCATGGGCCTTCGCCAGCGCCCGCCAGTGCAGGTCGTAGGCGCCGGTCAGGCCGGACTTGCACGAGCCCTCGCCGCAGCCGTGCTGGTGGACGATCACTCCGCGCAGCGTCTTCGCCCCGGGCGGAATCCAGATCGTGTAATTCACGGGGAAGGCCAGTCCGCCCGGCTCCGACGAGGCTTCGTAGCGCACGCGGTACACCGGCGGCTCCGCAGGCGGAAACACGTCGTACGGCGGGTTCTGGGCGGGGACGGACTGGATCGCAAACGCCAGGACGCCGGCGGTGCGGCACGACCAACGGAGAGCAGTCTTCATGCCCCGTTTATAGCGTCGGCCGCGTCGCAAGGCACCTTCAATGCGACGAGCGCCTTGCGCCGGGCATCGGCTTCCCGTACTTCTGGCGGGATGAACACGATCTTCGCCTTCCCCCGTGGCGCACGGTTGGGAGCACTTCTTCTCGTGGCAGCGTTTCCGGCCGCGGCTGAAGGACCCCGCATGGCGCTGCTTGATCCGGCGGCGGACGACCTTGCCGCGCGCTGCACGCCAAGCGACGGACAGGTGACGTTCGCGCGGGACGCCTCCGCGCTGGTCGTCCGAATCGCCCCGGGCGACGCCGGCTGGCCCGGCCTCGGAATCAAGCCGCCGGGCGCCGCGTGGGATCTCTCCTCGTTCGGCCACGTCGAGGCGCGCATCGTCAACACCGGCGGCGCGGCGATCGACGTCAGCCTGCGCGTCGACAATGACGGCGCCTGGCAGGACAACCCCTGGAACTGCGAGAGCGTCCACCTCGCCCCCGGCGCGACGGGCGTCGTCACGACGATCTTCGGGCACCAGTACGGCCTGAAGCCCGGCTTCCCGCTCGATCCCTCCAGGGTGACCCAGGTGCTTCTCTTCACCGGGAAGGCGAAGGAGCCGGTCTCGTTCCGCATCGAGTCGCTCCGCGCGGCGGGTCCGAAGGGCGAGAAGCCGCCGGTGAAGCCCGAGGACGTGCGGATCCGTCCGCCCGCCGGCCGCATCCTCGGCGCCGGCGCCGAGCCGCTCGACGCCGCGAAGCAGGTCGAGGCGCGCGACGGCGCGACGGCGCGGATCGAGCGTGACTCGATCGTCGTCGCGCTGCCCGCCGGCCGGACGAACCACGAGGTGTTCGTGCGCCCACCCGTCGGCCGCTGGGACCTGACGCAGGCGACCGGGCTGCGCGTGACGCTTCGCAACACGGGCGCGACGCAGGTCACGCCGGCCGCGCAGGCGACGAGCGACCGGCACCATGGCACGGACCTCGCGGCCGCCGCCGCGCCGCTGGCGCCGGGCGACGCCTGCGAGATCCTCGTCCCCTTTGCGCCGGCGCGCGCCTGGACCGGATCGACCTCGGAGGTGACGCGCCTGAACGCCGGCGGCGAGCGCGGTACGGGCACGGACTTCGCGAGCGACAAGGCCGACACCGTGCGCGTCGCCTTCGCCCACGACGGCGCGGCGGAGGTGCGGGTCGAATCGATCGTCGCCGAGGCGACGCCCGCCGACCTGCCGGACTGGCTCGGGAAGCGACCGCCGGCCGACGGCGACTGGTCGGTCACGTTCCGCGACGAGTTCGACGGCGACATCCTCGACCGCGGGCGGTGGAACATCCACACGGAGAACTACTGGGACAAGCGCAGCCACTTATCGAAGGACAACATCCTCGTCGGCGGCGGCGTGGCGCGGCTGCGCATGGAGAAGAAGACCGGTCCCGAGAACGACGACCCGAAGAGGAAGTCGACGCCCTACACCGTCGGCTACCTCGACACGTGGGGCCGCTGGGCGCAGCGCTACGGCTACTTCGAGGCGCGGATGAAGCTGCCGACCGCGCCCGGACTCTGGCCCGCGTTCTGGATGATGCCCGACCGCGGCCCCGTGACCGATCCGCAGTGGAAGCGCGCCGGCACGGGCGACGGCGGCATGGAGTTCGACATCATGGAGCATCTGACGCGCTGGGGGCCGTACCGCTACAACATCGCGATGCACTGGGACGGCTACGGCAAGGAGCACAAGTCGATCGGAACGTCGAACATCTACGTCCAGCCCGACCGCGAGGGTTTCCTGACGTGCGGGCTGATGTGGCTGCCGGGGTCCGCCGCGTACTACTGCAACGGCCGGCTTGTCGCGCGGTGGGACAACGTCCGCGTCTCGCGCGTACCCGCCTATCCGATCCTCTACATGGTCACCGGCGGCTGGGACAACAGCCCGCTCGACGACGCGCAACTGCCGGCCGACTTCATCATCGACTACGTTCGCATCTGGCAGCGCGCCGATCTGGCCGCCCCCGCGTCCCGGTAGCCCGAACCGTCGTCTGTAGCCGCGACCGCTGGTCGCGGTTGCCTTGCACCACAGCACGCCACTGCCGCGACGACCGGTCGCGGCTACAGCGGTCCATCCTTCCGATCAGGGTTTCGTGTCCGCCGCCGCGCGGATCCAGTCCGCGGTCTCACGGTTCGCGGCGGTGATGGCGCGCAGGGCCTCCTCGTCGGGGTGCTCGGCGGCGTCGCGCAGCGCGCGCTTGCGGGTCTCGTTGCGGAGGTAGGCGCCGCACAGGTGGTAGCCGACGCAGCCGGGCACGTCGCGCAACCGCCGCAGCATCTCCGCGTAGCCCGCGCCGTCGTGGCGCTGGCCGCCGTCGGGCAGGCGGACGGAGATCGCGTGATCCGCGAGGAGCACGGGCTTGCCGGTCTTCCGGTGCCATGCGTCGAGGTTCGCGGCGACGGCGTCGGGCTTCGCGAAATGCTGGAAGCTGAGGGCGTCGACGAAGGGCTTCGCGGCTTCGATCACCTCGTCCGCGATCGAGCGCGCCGCCTCGTAGCGGTCGCCGAGGATCAGGTGGCGCTTGTCGTAGCGGCGGATCGCGTCGTGCGTGATCCGGTACCAGCGCGTGGCGAGGTCGAAGAGAGCGCGCCGCCCCTCGTCGGTCGCGAGCCGCGCCGGGTCGAACACCGGACCCTTCCACTCGTTCTCCGGCCGCGTGTGGATCCACGTCGGGCAGTCGAGGTAGAAGTAGCCGATCAGCTTCGGGTCGTCCGCCATGCGCGCGCAGTGCTCGCGCGCGACGTAGTCGCACCAGTCGGCGAACTCGGGGCTGGCAAGGTCGGGATGGCGCGTCTCGGCCTCCCACTGGTGGAAGTCGGCGAACGGAAGCTGGTGACAGTAGGGAAGGCCGAGCCACTGGTACTCCTCGAACGTGAACGCGCGGGAATGCCGGTGGTTCGTTAGGCCCCGCGTGACGACCTCCTGCGTCCAGCCGACGCTGTTGAAGCCCCATGCGCGCAGGTCGGGCGCGACGGACTCCTTCAGCCAGCGCTCCATGGAGTTGCCGTACTTCCGCGCCCACAGGTCGCCGTTGGATTCGATCCGCAGAGGCGAGGGGTCGATGTGATTGAGCGCGATCGAGAAGAACGGCGAGCCGTCCGGCGCGGCGAGCCACCACCGCCCGCCGCGCTGCGCGAGCGTGAAGAAGCGGTCCGTCTTCGCACCCGCGCCCGCGGGCAGGCGCGCGGCGAACGCGGTGGTGCCGACAGCGGCAAGAAATCGGCGGCGGTTCATGGCGGAACGATCCTACGCCGACCCGGCCCCCGCCTCCACCCGTTTCCGCCCCACCGGGACAAGCCCGGTGGGAGCGGGCCGTCTCTTCAGGCTCCCACCGCGCTCGTCCCGGTGGGAGCGGGCCGAGTGTACGAGATCTCTGGCTCCCACCGGGCTTGTCCCGGTGGGGCCGGAAATCAGCGGCGGATGGCGGAGACGTCGTACTCGCTGAACGTGCCGGCGTAGAACTCGTCCTGCCACGCGCGGCACCCGGCGACATCCGCAAGCGCGTTCTGAAACCCCACGCCGATCTCCCGCGGCGATCGTGCGATGGCCCCCCGCAGCGCCATGTGAACGTGGTCCGGCATCACGGCGACCGACTTGAGGCCGTGCCCGTTCTGGTCCGCCGCCGCGACAGCCGCGTCGCGGAGCCCCGCAAGGACATCGTCCGCCCCGAAGCGGAACCGGTCCGCGGTGACGAAGACCACGTGCAGGTTGTACCAGTACCGCCCGTGTCCGCCCGCCATCGGCGCGGCCAGGTCGGTCACGTCGCGCACCGCCGTGTATCGCGCCATCCGTTCGCGGAAACGCGGATCGGCGAACTCGCCCCGCTCCACCTGGCGCGCGAGGTAGCCCTCGACATCCGCCCTCGTGTTCTCCCCGACGGAGCGGACGGACACCTTGCGGCTGAACGCGACCGGCGCACCCGCGGCGCGAAGCGCGTGCTGGAGACGGCCCTTCGCGCGGGCGGCGAGAAGGACCGGACTCACGTCGGGCGTCGTTGCGAAGAGGATCTGCACGAGGTCGCCCGCGATGCGGAAGGTGTCGAGGGTGAGGCCGTCGGAGGCCCAGGCGGGCGCGGCGGATTCGATGGCCGCGGCCGTGGCGGGAGGGAAGGAGGCGCCGTCGGAGAGCCAGCCGGTCCAGTCGAGAAGGAGCTTGTGCGGGATGTGCACGTTCACGCCCGTGTACCGCACGCATCGCCCCCCTTCGTTTTCCGCCCCACCGGGACAAGCCCGGTGGAAACGCCGCTTCGCCTCATCATCCGGCCCCCCACCGGGCAAGCCCGGTGGGAGCGGAGCAAGAGTACGAGTTTCGGACTCGCACCTCGACAAGCCCGGTGGGAGCGATCGGCCGTCCCTCTTGGCTCCCACCGGGCTTGTCCCGGTGGGGCCGGAAATCGGCGGCGGACTACTCCGGCCGCGTGATTCCGCGGCCGAGGCGGGGGAGCAGGACCGAGCTCTCCTTCGCCCCGTAGTTGAAGAGGATGAACCCGCCGGTGTCGTACCGCTCCGCGATGCGGATCTGCTCGATCGCGCGCGGGGCGCCGAAGCGGGACGACGACGCGCTGACGCCGATCCCCGGATAGCACGGCACCTTCCCGGCCCATTCGACCTGCCGCGACACCATGCCCTCGAAGCGCCGGTTGCTGGGCGTGTAGTCCATCGGGCAGACGAAATCGAGCCAGCCCCGGTCGCACCAGAGCTTCCAGTCCTGCCCGACGCCGTCGCGGTCCGTCGCCCACTCGCGGAACACGGCCGCGGAGATCCTGATCCCCGGCCGCACCGTGCGCGCCTCGCGGCTGACCGCCTCCACGACCGCGTCGATGTTGGATCGCCGCCAATCGAGCCACTTCGCATGCAGAGGCCCGCCGCGCTGCACGTCGGCGGGCCAGCTCGCGACCGGGGCGCCCGCAACCTTTCCGAAGCGCTCGCGGCAGCCGTCGCAGAAGCAGTGGTCGTGGCCGGGATAGCGGATGTAATCGAAGTGGATGCCGTCCACCGGGTACTTCCGCGCGACCTCGACCATCGAGGCGATCTCCAGCTGCCGGTTCGCCGGGTGCGACGGACACAGCCACGGCTCCTCGACACCCTTTGAGCTCCTCTGGAGGCGCCCTTCGGTGCGCATCCGCTCCGTGAACTCTTTCGGCACCGTGTGCCCGAGGTTCCAGTTCACCTTCCACACGTGCATCTCGATCCCGTGCTTCCGGCAGGCGGCCAGGCACTCGGCCACCGCATCGCCACGCTCGGCGACCTTCGCGGCCACCGGGAGCACGTCGCTCGGAAAGAACGCCGAGCCGCCCCAGAGCATGTTGGGGACGATCGCGGTGAAGCCGTTCGCCTTCAGGCGGCGGACGGCCTCATCCCACGGGATCCCCGCCACGCCGTACGCGTCATGACACCAGAACGCCCGGAACTTGAGCGGCGTCCGCGGCTGCGCCGCGCAGAAGGCGTCGACGATCCGCCGGTCCGCCTGCGCGGCGCGGTCGGTGGCGTCGGCGAACCGCCCGCGCGAAAGCGAGCGCAACGCGGAGGCATACTGCGACCGCGCCGCGTGGAGCGTCCACCGCCCCCGCCAGTCGGCGCCGCCGAAGGACCGGATGCCCTCGACCGCCTTCTCGAACGTGTCGTAGCCCAGTTCGTCGCCCACGCCGGCGATCGCCGTCTCCGCGATCTGCCGCCAGACCTTCGGCGCGAGGCTTCCGGCCATCGCCAGCAGCAGGCGCCGCTTGTTCGCGGGATCGTCCGGCAGCAGCACGTGCGACATCACAAGGCCGTTCGTCGAGCCGAGGATCGCGGCATGCCCGGCCGGCTGGCCGCGGTCGTCGAGCCATTCGGCCACGACGCGGCCCGCGCCGGCGACGGGCGTGAACGAGTGGATGTTCCAGGACTTCTGGCCGGTCGTCTTCGGGGCGCCGGCCAGTGCGCCACGGACCGTGCGGATCGCCGCGAACTGGCCGTCGCGCGCCGCCTTCACGTGTGCGCCGCCGTCGATGCCGAGCAGCGGACGCAGCTTCGCCGGGACGGTGTAGAACGCCATCAGCTTCCCGCCGCGGGCGGCGAACCGGGCAAGCTCATCCTCGGCGCCGTCCGGGAGCTTCGGGTTGTAGGGCAGCACCACGAGGTGGAACGGCGCGAGCCGCTCCGCGGCAATGTCGAGATCACTCACCACCGTGCACCCGGCCCCGGCCTCGCGAAAGGCCGCGACCATGCCGTCGGTGAACTGCGCGACGGACTTCGCCTCGCCCTCGTCGGTCTTCGCGACGGAGTCGGCGCGCAGGACCGCGACGAGCGTGTCGCCGCCCGGCACGCCGTCCGGCCGGATGTCGCCGAGGCAGAACGACGTGTCGGCGTCCTTCGCGCGCCATGCGGAGAAGCGAAGCATGTCGATGGCGCCCCAGCCGGCGGGCTCGCCCTCCTTGCGCGCGCCGTCGCGCTCGATCGCGACGGCCTCCCACCGTCCCGTCGACTCGGGATGGAACGTGGTGCTGTACCAGCCCTTGCCGCTGCGCAGGTAGAGCGAGAAGTGCGAGACCGGCGCGAGGTCGTCGCACCGGACCTCGAACCGCAGCCCCCGCGCCGCAGTCAGGTCGAGTTTCACCGGCACATCCCACGACACGCGCTCGATCGTCGTCCCGGCGAACGTGCAACCCAGCCGCACGACCTCGCGCCCGTCGGCGCGCACGACCTCGGATGTCGGCGAGCCCTTCATCGGCTGCCACTCCGCCTTCGCGACCACCACGCACGGCGGCGCCTCCGTCCGCTTCGGCGCCGGCGGCGCGACGGGCGTGGCGCACCCGGCCAGAAGCGCGAACAGGATCGGAACCGAAATGCAGGGTTTCATCGCCGAATCTCTTTCATCTTGGCCTCCAGATCCGCCTCCAGGGTCGCCTTGTGCTGC
Organism: uncultured Verrucomicrobiota bacterium; assembly: GCA_964402695.1. Taxonomy (GTDB): domain Bacteria; phylum Verrucomicrobiota; class Kiritimatiellia; order PWTM01; family PWTM01; genus VGWF01. The sequence goes on along the minus strand of CAYODK010000003.1, from coordinate 42,810 downwards.
CAGTGCAGCGAAATCAGGCGCTTGCCCTGTTGCTGGTAGAGTTGCTGTTTCTTGAGCATGCCGATCTTGTAGTCGGCGGTGTCCAGACCCCAGTATTCGATGTAGACATCGTGTTCGGGCAGGTAGAAGTCGGGACGGATGGCGTACCCGTCAAGAATGCGGAAGCGCTCGTCGTAGCGATAGGCGATGCCGTGGGCCGAAAGCCATTCCGCGACGCGGCGTTCGCCATCGGATTGCACGAGGGTGCCGTCGCGGGCGCGGATCGTCTTCTGCAACTCGACCTTGGTCTCGAAGTTCCGGCGGTCGAGGAAGACCTCGTCGAAGCAGTGATCGCAGAAGACCCGTTGGAAGGCCATGCGGGATCGCGCGAACTCGTCGGCCGAGACCTCGACACTGCATCTACGGCACCGGTGGACGGTCTTGGCCGCCGCCAGATCCATGGCGGCGCGGATGGTCTTCCCTGCGGCAAGCACGCTTCGTTTCACATAGTCCAGTTCGGCCGGGTTCCGATACAGGTCGCGCAGGTCCGGGAGCGCGGGCGCCGCGTGGGCGCCGAAGGCTCCGAGGGCCTTCGCGGCGTACTGCCGAACCTGCGGGTGCGGGTCCGAAAGCAGGGGAAGAAGCGCCTGCACCGCGGCGTCCGCCGGAACCAGCCCCGCCAGTTTGCCGAGCGCCGAGGCGGCCAGCCTGCGCACGAGCGGGGATTCACTGCGGAGGCATTCCGCAAGTTCCGCGAAGGCGCCCCCATCCGCCCCGTTGCCCAGCGCCGTTGCGCGGGCGGCCAGCGTGCGCTCGGTAGAGTGGTTCATCGCGGCCCCCGACTTGTTTCGCGTCGCAGACGCTTCACGTCGTCGCTCCCTCCATTCGGCCGCAGTGAGGCGCGCCGTAACGCAGGCCGTTGTTGATTCCCCCTATTCGTAGGCGAACGCCGCCGTCGCGCGGCAGGGCTTGGAGGCGGTGACGCGGACCCAGTAGGCGCCGAAGGCGGCGGGGAACTTGTGGCGGACGGTCGCGCCCTTCGGGACCTCGACCGAGGCGTGGTCGGTCCACGCGCCGGTGCCGGTGACATCGGCCTCGATGCGCATCGTGACGGGGCCGCCGGCGTCGTGGGTGAACTCGACGGACCGCCGGTCGAAGCCGGTCATGAGATAGGCGTCGCTGGGCGCGCCGGCCTCGACCGCCGTGTCCTTCCAAGGCCCGCCACGTCCGCGCGGCTTGCCGAGCTTCCAGAGGTCGTCGACCGAGCCGACCCACAGCGCCGCCGCGCCGTCGTCGCTGCGGACGATGTGCGGGCCGGCCGGGGCGTCGGCCGCGACGCCGCTGATGACGAGCAGGCCGCGGTAGGACGTGTAGTCCAGAATGCGCCGGTTGTGGGTCGCGACCGGGCGGACCTTGATCAGGCCGCCGGCGTTCTCGGCGGGCAGCTCGTAGAAGGCGCCGCCGACGTTGAGCAGGTCGCGTTCGGTGCAGACCTCGCGGCACACGCGCTCGGCGCCGAGCGGGCCGGGCGCGTCGAACGCGGGATCGCCCTTGGGCAGCCGCCAGCGGCGGCCCTTCTCATCGACGATCAGCACGGAGGCCTCGTCGATCGTGACGACATCGGCCGGAATCGCGTAGTTCTTGCGTGTGTAGGCCGCGCCGGTCGCGTCATTCGTCGCAACCAGCTTCAGCCCCGCGTCGAGGTCGAAGCACGTGTCGCCGCCGCCACCCGCGGCCATGCGCAGGGTCTTGATGCCGCCGCCGCGGGCGTAGAGGAGGCCGCCGAGAACCTTCGCGTCGCCGGGCCTCGCGATGCCGTCGAACATCGGGTCGGCCTTCGCCGGGCGCGGATCGTCGCCGCGCAGGTGGAAGAACGCGGTCGCCTTCGCGCAGTCGCGGTCGGCGCGGACGCGGATCCACGCGCCGGCCTCGCCGGCGCCAAAGGCGGTCCACGCGCTGCCGTGCGCCGGCACCGGAACGGTCCTCAGCTTCGTCCAGGTGCCGTCGCCCTTCGCGTCAACCTCGAGGGTGAACGTCACAGCCTCCGCGCCGTCGTGCGCGAGGTGCAGCGAGCGGTGAGGGAAGCCGGCGAAGAGGAACGGGTCGGACGGCTCGTCCGCCTTCACGGCGTCGGCCAGCCAGACCGCGCCGCGGCCGAGGGCGGGGCCCATGCGGTCGAGGTCGGCCGGGTCGAGGAACCGCAGGTTCGACTGCGACTGCCCCGGCCCGCCGATGCCGCCCTTGAGCTTCCGCTTGTTGAGGAACTCGCTCTTGGCGCTGTCGTCGCAGCCGAGCACGACCCGGTCGTTCCAGCGGCAGAAATCGCCGACGACCTTCAGATACGTCGAGCGCGGGGCGATGCCGGCCGACGTTGCGGCTGCGAAGGCCTTCGGGAAGCGCCAGAACGTGCCGTGCATGGTCATCAGCAGGTCGGCCCCGCCGATGTCGCGGATGCGCGGCCACTCGGTGTTCCAGCCGTGGGAGCCGTCGTAGCAGTGGCTCGCCTTCGGCAGACGGTAGGCGTGCCACGCGCCGCGGTCGAGCAGCATCAGGATGAGCGACCGGTGGTCCCAGCCGACGCTCCACAGCGGGTCGGTCGCGGGATTCGGGTTGCCCTCGATGCCGCCGGGGCCGGTGACCTCGGTGAACTGGTTGCGGCGGACGAGACGCCAGTCGCCCTCGCCGGTCCATTCGGCCAGCGCGCCGCTGGGGATCGTGGGGTCGTGGACGTTGCCGCGCTCGCCGTTGTTGGCGTAGACGAGCCGCCCCTGGCCGGAATAGAAGCCCTTGCCGTGGTAGCCCGGAAGCTGGGAGTCGATCGTCGCGGGGTTCGTCTCGCCCGGAAGCGGCTTCTTGAAGTTGCCGTCGCGGATCAGGCCGCGGACCTCCAGCGTCTTCACGTCGACCTCGTAGAGGCCCTCCTCCATCGTCGCGAAGAAGACCTTGCCGGCGGGGTCGGCCAGGTGCCGCGCGTTGCCGGTGTGGCGGCCGGGCATCCTCGTGTAGGGGATCGCGCGGACGGTGCGCTGCGCGTCGATGAAGTAGGGGCCGATGACGAGCTGGTTCGACTCGCGGTGGATCATCCGGTTGGCCGGCGTGCCGCCGAGGCTCTCGGGACGGATGATCTGATCGAGGGCGGGCGTGATCTCGTAGAGCTTGTCCGACGACCCGTTCGGCAGGTGCGGTCCGTAGGTGATGACCCAGAGCCGGTCGGCCCACGGCACGACGGCGCCGGTGCCGCACTCGCCCTCGTTGTTGAACATCGCCAGGTGCGGGTAGGTGCCCGACACACACACGGGCTCCGCCGCGCCCGCCGCCGCCCCGAGCCCGGCCGCCAGACCTACTGCCGCCGCCATCCGTCGCGTCATGATGCGTCTCCCTGCAGGTTGCCGGGCATCATGGCACGGGGAAGCTCAACAGCCAACGCCCAACAACCAACACCCAACACCCAACACCCAACGAAGCGGGCACGTCCTCCCGTTCGCTACTTGGTTGTTGGTTGTTGGCTGTTGGATGTTGGTTGTTGACGTCCGATGTCTTCCACCCACGCCTCGTGGAGCGCCTTCATGCGCTGCACGCGCGCGGGCTCGCGGTCGGCGAGGTTGGTCCGCTCGCGCGGGTCGTCGCGCAGGTTGACGAGGAACAGCTTCGGCAGCTTCTCCGCCGGGCGGACGCCCGTGTCCTGCGGCTGGCCGAGCAGCTTCCAGTCGCCCTCGCGCACGGCCCACGGCCCGCCGACCTGCCAGTGCAGCACGTCGTGCGGCGTCGGCGCCGAGGCGTCGCGGATCACCGGGACGAGGCTGCGCCCGTCGAGCGCGGCCTCCGGCGGTTTCACGCCGCACAACTCCGCGAGCGTCGGCAGCCAGTCGCAGCCGTGGCCGACCTGGTCGCGTGTCGCGCCGGCGGGGATGCGGCCGGGCCAGCGGACGATCGCCGGGACGCGGATGCCGCCCTCGAACAGGCTGAACTTGGCGCCGCGGTACTCGCCGGCCGATCCGCCGCCGAAGTGCGCGCGCTCCTCGGTCGAGTGGCCGTTGTCGGACTGGTAGACGACGACCGTGTTCGACGCGAGGCCGAGGGCATCGAGTTCGTCGAGCAGCCGCCCGACGCGCTCGTCGAGCGTCGAGACGAAGGCCGCGTAGAGGTTCCTCGGGTGCGGCAGCGACGCGTAGCGCTTCAGCCACTTCTCGTCGCCCTGGTACGGGTAGTGCGGCAGGTTGAGCGCGAAGTAGACGAAGAAGGGGCGGGCACGGTTCGCGCGGAGGAACGCCGAGGCCTCCCCGACCATCAGGTCCGGGAAGAAGCGGCCGGGACGGTGGATCTCGACGCCGTCGCGGTGCAGGTCATGGCGGTTCGGACCCTGCCAGTAGAAGAAGTGCGAGTAGTTGTCGATGCAGCCGCCCATGTGGCCGAACGAGAGGTCGAAGCCCTGCGCGTTCGGCATCGTCTCCGGCGAGTAGCCGAGGTGCCACTTGCCGATGTGAGCGGTCGCGTAGCCGGCGGCCTTGAACATCTCGGCCATCGTGACCTCGGATGGCGGCATGCCGGCCCTGCCGGATTCCGACGGCGCGTTGTTCGGCACGCCGGCGCGGGGAGGGTAGCGGCCGGTCAGCAGACCGGCGCGCGACGGCGAGCAGACGGGGGCGGCGGAGTAGAACTGCGTGAACCGGACCCCCTCCCGGGCGAGCCGGTCGATCGCCGGCGTTTCGAGATCCGCCGCGCCACAGCAATGCGCGTCGATCGTGCCCTGGTCGTCGGTCATGATCACGACCACGTTCGGCCGCGGCTCCGCCGCGCCCGAGATGCCGACCCACGCCGCCAGCCCCGCCGCAAGAACCGCCCACCGTCGCATGTCCGTCTCCCGTGCAGAGTGTCGCGCATCATGGCATCCGGGAGTTTCAAGTTCCAAGTTCCAAGTTTCAGGTTGCACCGGCTTCGATGTTGGATGTTGGGTGTTGGATGTTGAATCCGCTTGAATTGCCCCCGTCGTCCGCTAGGGTGGCCCCATGATCCGTATTCTTCATGCCGGGGCGCCCCTCGCCCTCGCGGCGCTCGCACTCGCGGCGGGCCCGGGGTGCGCCACGTATTTCGAGGACATGAACGCGCAGCAGGTCCGGCAGCAGGAGGACGTCCGCGCGCTTCAGGAGCAGATCCAGCGCCTGTCGGGCCGCATCGAGGGCCTGGAGATGGAGACGCAGCGGCTCGCCGCGGACAACGAGGCCGTCCGCCGGCTGGCGTCGACGGCGGGCGAAAGCCAGGGCCGCCTCGTGCAGGGACAGGTGCAGGAACTGGGCACGCGCGTCCGGCAGCTGGAGACGGCGCGGGAGAGCGACCGGCAGGCGATCGTCGACGACATCAGCCGCCGGGTTGCGGACATGCTCAAGAAGAGCTCCGGCGGCTCGTCGTCCGGGGCGACGCGATCCACGACTCCCGTCCGCCGTTCCTCGAGCGCGACCGGCTACGAGCACGTGGTGAAGCCCGGCGAGACGTTGTCGGCCATCGCGGCCGCCTACGGCGTCACGCAGGCGGTCATCGCCCAGGAGAACGGGATCAGCGACCCGTCGAAGGTGCGGGCGGGCCAGAAGCTCTTCATCCCCGAGAAGTGAAGGCGTCGCATCCATGAGCGAACCCGTGGGCTGGTATCTGCGGAAGGAGGCGGGGGGCGTCTACGGCCCCGTGGACCTGCCGACGCTCCAGGCGTGGGCGGCGGACGGCCGCGTCGCGCCGGAGGACTACCTCTCCACGGACCAGCAGGAGTGGCGCGCGTCGTTCGAGGTCGGGGCCCTGGAGATGGACTGGCTGCTCGAGCTGGAGGAGGGGCTCTCCTACGGTCCCGCGCACCGGCTGGCGTTCGAGGGCATGCTGGCGGAGGGTGCGCTCCAGCCGCCGCTGCGCCTGCGGAACCAGTCCACGGGCGAAATCCTCGTCCTGGGCGAGGCCGCCGCGCCTCCGGAGGAGCCGGTCTCGAAGGGCGACACGCAGAAGATATCGTTCGACGGGCCCGCTCCCGCGTCCGACGCAGCTCCGGAACCGCCCCCCGAACCCGAATCCACGGCGCCGGAGCCTGCCGTGCCCGAAACGGAGCCAGAGCCGCCTGTTCCCGCGCCGGCACCCGCGCAGCCGGAGCCCGCGCCGACGCAGCCGGCGCCCGAACCCCCTGCCTCGGAGCCCGAACCTTCCGCACCCGAGCCGATGCCCGTCCCCGAGCCGGTGACGCCGCCGGCCCCGGAGCCCCCTCCTCTTCCGCCGACCATCGAGCCCGCGCCCGCGCCGGAACCGGTGCCGGTAATTGCCGAGCCGTCCGCGCCCGTCGCGCCGCCGGAGCGAACCCTGACGTGGCAGGCGATCGCGCGCGAGCGCGATCGCTACGAACGGGAGGCGGCGAAGTGGAAGAGCCTCCTGGAGCAGGAAGGCGCCGCGGCCCGCGCCCAGGCGGAGCGGCTGGCGGAGATCACCCGCCGCGCCGAGGAAGACCAGCTGGCCTCGTCCGCCGAGATCGAGCGGTTGCGCCGGGAGATCGAGGCCCTGCAGAAGGAGCCGCGCACCGGCGGCCCCGCCGCCGCCACGGAGGATGCGAACCTGCTCCGGGCCTATCGCGACCTGATGGTCAATTACGATGTCCTGACCCGGCAGCTCGCGGACAAGAACGAGGAGCTGCGCCAGGCGCAGGAGGAACTCGCGACGATCCGGGCCGACAGCGACACCCGCGTCCGCCTCGCGGAGGACCAGGCGCGCCGCGAGAAGTCCGCCGTGGACACCGTCCGGCGACGCCTGCAGGATCTCGAGCGCACCCACGCCGAGATCGTCCAGTCCTACCGCGACATGAACGATCGTTACATCCAGATGCGGGAGCAACTCACCTCCGGCGTCCTGGTCCCCGTGCCCGGCACGCCGGAATCCGACGCTCCCGCGTCTGCGCCGGATTCCGGTCCGCGGATCCGGCTGCGTCGTTGACCCGCGCCCCGCCGCCGGCGGCTCACCGGGCCGGCTTGAGATCGGCGAAGCCGCCCGGCATCCGTTCGAGGTGCGCCCGCAGCGCGGCCTTCATCGCCGCCAGTTTCGCCGCGTGCTCGGGCCTGCCCGCGAGGTTCACCTGCTCGCCCGGGTCGGCGGCGAGGTCGTAGAGCTGGTCCGCATCGAAGTAGGCGGCCTGTCCCTTCAGCGTCTTGAATTCGTTGTTGTTGCCGCCGATGTGGCCGTAGGGCGGAGGGTTCGGACCGGCCTTTCGGGCGATGATCTCCGCAATCGGCCCGTACTCCCCGGGTTTCCGGAGGTCGACCAGCGTCTCGGGGTTCGGCGGGTAGCGGAGCGCGATGTACTTCCAGTCCCCGATCAGCACCCCGCGCGTGAAGCCGAGTTCGAAAAAGAGGGCGTCGCGGTCCTTCCACGGCCCGCCCTCGAGCGCGGCGCGGAAGCTGACGCCGTCGAAGGCGTCCGGAGGCGCGGGCGCGCCGGCGAGGTCGAGGATCGTCGGCGCGAAGTCGAGGTTCGTCACGCGCGCGGCGCAGGTCCGTCCGCAGGGGAAGCCGCCCTTGCGCCAGACGATCGACGGGTTGTGGGTTGCGCACTGGTAGATGGAGCCCTTCCCCTCCTGCCCGTTGTCGTTGAAGAAGAAGACGATCGTCCGGTCCAGCACGCCGTGGGTCTCCAGCCGCGCCAGCAGCGCGCCGACGGCGTCGTCGAGCCACAGCACCATCTCCTTGTTGCGGCCGGCGATCCCCGCCTTCTTCAGCCGCTCCGGCAGCGTCGCGCGTGGCGGAAGGACGTCGGGGGCCTTGTCGAGGAAGCCCTCGGGCGTCGCGAGCGGGTCCGCCTTCCAGGATTGCTCCGGCGTGTAGGGCGAATGGCAGAGCGTCGGGGCGAAGTAGAGGAAGAAGGGTCCCGCCTTCGCCTCGTCGAGGAAGTCGAGGCCGGCCTTGGCGATGGTGTCCATGTTGTGGACGCGCAACACGGCGGGTTTGTGCTGCTCCGCGTTGCCGGCGTAGACGGCCCCGGCGAAGTCGAACCCGCAGGCGCGGACCGCCTCGCGCATCGCCGCGCCGTAGTCGCGGAGCTTCGCGGCCACAGCCGGCGCCCGGGCGTCGGCGTCGGGGGCAACGTTCGGCGGGCGCGGCGAGCTCATCGTGTGGTTCTTGCCGGCGAAGCCGGTCCGATAGCCCGCCTTCTGCAGCCTTTTCGGCAGCGTCGGATCGTTCGGAAGGATGTGGGCGTTCCACGTGATGATCGTCTGGCCGGCCCGCTCGGTCAGGCGAACGAATTCCGGGCTCCGGTCGCGGCTCGCGTAGCGGCCGGTCAGGCAATTGAAGCGGCTCGGCGTGCAGACCGGCGACACGATGTGCTGGCCTTCCAGGATCACGCCCCCGGCGGCGAGGCGGTCGAGGTTCGGCGTCAGGTTCTTCCCGCGCCCCTCGGGCGTCCAGTTCATCATTTCCCGCGTCATGTCGTCGGCGATGATGAATACGATGTTCGGCCTCGGCGCCTCCGCCGCACGGACGGCGAGGGGGGCGGCGGCCAGCAGGGCAAGGACCGTGCGGCTCACTGGGTGCATGGACGTGGGTCTCCGGCGCGAAGCGTACAGGAGCCGGGCCGCGTCTCCAAGGCCCACGCGGGCAGCCCTGGAACCTGCGGCCGGCCTTGACGCGACGGGAGCCGGCGGGCTAGCGTCGGCGCCATGCAACGGGTTCCGCAGGACGGGCCGGAGGCGATCGGGCGGCGCGAGGCGTTCCGCCGGATCGTCGGCGGCGCGGCCGTCCTCGCGATGGCCCCGCTGGCCGCCAACGCGGCGGACGAGGTTCGACGGGAGGGTTCGGCCATGGCGCACAAGGTGCTCATCATCGTCGGCGACGCGACGGAGACCGTCGACACGCTCTATCCCTATTTCCGCCTGATCGAGGGCGGCTACGAGCCGGTTGTCGCGGGCCCGGAGAAGCGCCGCTACAACATGGTCCTGCACGAGGTGAAGCCCGGTTGGGACATCACGCGCGAGTGGGAGGGCTACACGATCGAGGCGCGCATCGCCTTCCGCGACATCAAGCCGGAGGAGTACCTCGGCATCTTCTTCAGCGGCGGTCGCGCCCCGGAGTACATCCGCGACAACCCGGACCTGATCCGCGTCACGCGGCACTTCTTCGAGACGAACAAGCCGGTCGCCAGCGTCTGCCACGGCGTCGAGGTGCCCGCCCGCGCCGGCTGCGTGAAGGACCGGCGCATGGCGACGGTCGCCAAGTGCCAGTTCGACCTCGAGGTCTGCGGCGGCATCTTCGTCAATGAGCCCTGCGTGGTCGACGGAAACCTCGTCAGCGGCCGCACGTTCCACGACCACGGCGCCTACATGGGCAAGTGGATGGCCATGCTCGACGCCGCGCGCGCCAAGGCCGGCGGCTGATCGGGCGCCGGCGCCCCTCACTTCTCCGGCGCGTCGAAGACCTCGAACTCCCACACCGAGAACCCGTGCGGCGTGGCGCGCGTGTCGCAGCGCAGGCGCACGTGGCGGGCCTCGACAGGCGGGAAGCGGATGTCGTCCTCGCCGCCGCGGCCCTTGTCCGTGGTCCAGACCTCCTTCCACGACGCGCCGTCGGCGGAGACCTCGACCGCGTAGACGCGGCCGTGCGCCGCCTCCCACGCGATGCGCGCGCCGCCGATGCGGCGCGGTCCGCCGAGGTTGACCGCGAGCCACTGCCGGTTGGTGAAGACCGAGGACCACCGCGTGCCGGGGTCGCCGTCGACCGCCAGCGCGGCGGGGAAGAACCCGAGGTTGTTGCGGATCTCGGTCGACGCGGTGGCGGGGCGGCCCGCCGCGAGATTGACCGGGAGGGGGGCCACGCGGACGTCGCGCAGGCTTCGCACCGGCGTCCCGTCCGCGCCGGGGATCGACGCGACCAGCCGCGCGGCGCACGGCTCCGCGGGCATCGGCATTTCGAAGACCACGTCGGCCGTGCCGAGCGGCGCGGCCTCGGCGGGCCTCCGTCGCTCGACCGGCGGCGCGCCGTCGCGCTCGAGGCGGAGCGTGACCTCGCCCTTCCACGGCGCGTCGGGATCGTTGATCACGCGCACCGGGACGCGCAGCGTCTCGCCCGGCGCGGCTCGCTCCGCCCACCAATCGATCGCGACGCCCACCGGCGCGAACGCGTCGCGGACATGCTCGTAGAAGTGCGGCTCGTAGACCAGCGCCCGCACGTCGCGGAAGTTGTCGCTGGTCTGGCCGTCGGCGCGCGAGTACCCGAGCCCGCAGAAGTGCAGGACGCCCGCGCACCGGCGGCGCGCGCGCCAGAACTCGGTCTTGGCGGCGAGCAGCCGGGCGTAGAGGGCGAAGCGGGCCTCCGGCGCTGCGTCCTCCCCGAGCAGGCGCTTGTAGACCTCGACCGTCAGCGTCGGCAGCGAGCCGTCCCGGTTGATCCAGAGCCAGGCGTACTCGTTGATCAGGTAGGGCGGCGCGGCGGTGTTGCGGCGCGGACCGTTGTCGGGGATGCCGGTCTCGGCGCCGAGGCGCGCGAGGCTGAAGCCGGGCCGGCTGGAGCGGTAGGGATGCGCCTCGGACACGTCGCCGGGCCGCTGCGGCGCGCCCCAGCCGTTGTCCCACGGGCGGTTCGACCGGTCGAGCCCGCGCACGGCCTGCAGCGCGGCGGCGGTGACGCGGTCGTTGGCGGTCTCGTTCTGCGCGTCCCAGAGGACGACGCAGGGATGGTTCCACCGCTCGCGCATCCACTCCGTGTATTCGACGGCGAGGTGGTCGGGCGTGATCGCCTCGGGCCAGCCGTCCTTCGCGCGGCTGTACCAGATCGGGAACTCGTCCTGGATCAGGATGCCCTCCTCGTCCGCGATCTCGTACCACGCCTCGGGCGGGAACCCGATGCAGTAGCGGAGGCTGTTCCAGTGCATGTCGCGGAAACGGCGGTGCAGCGTGCGCACCCACTCGCGGTCCCACGGAAGCGCGCCGCGCTCGGCGTCCTCGAAGAAGCGGTAGATGCAGACGTTCGATCCGCGCAGGTAGCAGGGCGTCCCGTTGAGCAGGAAGCGGCCGGAGGCGGGGTCGGAGGCGAACGAACGCAGGCCGAACCGCACCGTCGCGGTGTCGGCCCCCGTGTCGATCTCCAGCGTGTAGAGGAACGGATCCTCCGGCGTCCACGGGTGCGCGGCGCGGATCGGCACGGTCACGTCGACGGCGTTCGTCGTGCCGAAACGGGGCGCGGGGACGGTCAGCCGGACCGAGCCGGCCTCGCGGCCGGACTTCGCCTCGCGGACCACGGCCTTGAGGTCGACGGGCGCCCCTGCCGCCCCGGCGTTGGCGATCTCCACCGCCGCCCGCACGGCGCGGCCGGGCACGTCGGGCGCCGCCTGCACGTTCACGACATGCGGCGTGCCGCAGAGGACCAGCGAGACCGAGTCGTAGATGCCGGGGATGTAGCGGCTCTTCTCGTTGTCCCAGCCGTCGGTCAGGTGCGGCGGCACCTGCGCGAGCGACGCGCCGACGCGGATCACAACCTCGTTCTCCGCCCCGCCGCCCTTCAGCATCGCGCGGACGTCGAACCAGCCGGGCGTGAAGTTCGGCGCGTGCTCGCCGACGGGCGCGCCGTTGACGAAGACCTTCGTCCCGTACCGCGCCTTGTTCACCTTCAAGAGCGCGACGGCGGGCACGTCGCCGTCCAGGCGGAACGTGCGCCGGTACCAGAACGCTTCGCGTCGCGGGTCGGCCGGGCGCAACCACGGCTTGCCGCGGTCCTCCGCCGACACGGTCGAACCGGGGGAGTCGAACGCGGGGGTGGCCATGTCCGCGAGCCCCGGCACCGGCGCCGTGGCGGCGTAGGCCGCGGGCGGCGCATCCATCCCGCCCTCCGCGATCTGCCAGGGTCCGTCGAGCGGTACGACCGATCGGTCCGCAGAAGCGGCGCCGGGCGCGAGCGCAAGTCCGCAGGCCGCGATCGCCGCGGCGAGGGACGGGAGGGACGGGAGGGGGGGGAGGGTCTTCATGGGCGCCATGCTGCGACAGTCCGGGCGGCCGGGCAATCCCAAAGCACGACGCTGGTGACGGCTTTCCGCGGCGGGGTGTCTGGAGTAGATTCGCAGCGGACGGAGGACCCCGGTGATGGGCGACAACCTGCTCCTGATCGTACTGACCGCGCTCGCGACGCTCGCCGGCGCGGGCTGGGCGACGACGGCCCTGCGCCGTCGGCGTGCGGCCCCCGCGATCTCGATCCAGTCGGGACTGCAGAACCTGCGCGCGGTTGGGCACCTGTCGGTCTTCAAGGCGATGACGCGGGAGATCGTGACCGAGACCGACCACACGTGGGGCGAGTTCGGGAAGAAGTACCTGTCGTGGATCCTCTCGACGAAGAAGATGGCGATGATCTTCGAGTTCGAGATCGATTTCCGCTACGACCTGCGCCGGCCCGAGTTTGACGTCGTCGCCGCGGCCGACGGGTCCGCCGTGATCCGGATGCCGCCGTGCCACCACGACGCCCGCATCCGCGACATCCGGTTCTACGACGAGCAGCGCTCGCGCCTGCTGCCGTGGCTGCTGCCGGACCTTCTCAACGGGTTCCTGGCCGGCGGGTTCACGGAGGAGGACAAGAACCGCCTCGTCTCCGCCGCCAAGGCGCACGCCGAGGCTCAGGCGCGATCCCTGATCGACAACCTCCAGCCCGAGGTCCAGTCCTCCGCGAAGGCCACGCTCCAATCCCTCGCCCGCGCTTTCGGCGTCGAGAAGGTCGCCTTCGACTTCTCCGGTGGCGGAGCCCCCGAGATCACCGTCGAAGTCGCCCGCAAGGCCGCCGCCTGAGCCCGAACCCCGAACCCGCTGACGGCCTGAGGAACCGGACGGGATGACAGGATGTCCAGGATTGAGGCGGAGCCTCTGTGGAAGGTTGGATCTCCCTCCACCGAGCCAAGCATGTGGCCGCCGCATCCCTATCCTGTCGATCCTGTCATCCTGTCCTGCCCGTCTGGGACGCGGGGACAGTGGGACGCGGGGACAGAGAATGCGTGGCAGAATGCGCGGCTACGCCTTCAGCGTGGCGATGCCGTAGCGGGCGAGGGCCTCGTCGCGGGTGACCAGCGTCAGGCCTTCGACGACCGCCTGGGCGACCAGCAGCCGGTCAAAGGGGTCGCGGTGAATGTCCGGAAGCTGTCCAACCTGCAAGGCGTGGCGCCAGGAGATGGCCAACTGCGGGAACGGCTCCTCCGCCAGCGCCTGCTCCCATCGGTCCGGGATCTCCAGCTTTCCCAAGGCGCGTTTCACAACGATCTCCCATGCGGTGACGGCGCTGACGTGGACCACGTTGGCCGGGTCGGCGATCGCATCGCGCGCCCCGGCGCCCAGCTCGGGCGCATCCGCCAGCCACCACAGGACGACATGGGTATCGAGAAGGAGGTTCATGGCGTCGCGCCTCCATCCGCCTTCATTCCGAACGCCTCCGCGATCTCCGGCGGCAGCGCGTCAAAGTCGGGGGCGATCCGTATCTGTCCCCGCAGACTGCCCGGCTGCCGCGGCCGCCCGGACCGGCGATAGGGTTGCAGGACGGCCACCGGCTTCCTGGCCCGGCTAAGGATGACCTCCTCGCCACGACTCACAAGATCAAGAAGCTCCGACAGATGTGCCTTCGCCTCAGTCACCGTGTTCACGATCATGTCCGCCACCTATGTATGTAACCAGACCAGATCTGGTCTGATTATGAATATACCATGTGGACGGGAGCCGTCAACCCGCGGCATTCGCTTCTCTGTCCCCGCATCCTGCACCCGGGCGAGGTGCGGGGGACGAGGGTCGAGGTGAAGGAAGATGGGGACAGAGATGGATTGGAGACTGGAGACGGCTTGACACGGCATTCATCCATGCGATACATGGATCCATGCAGAAGATGCAGATACTATTCCCCGAGCCGATGATGGCGCGGTTGAGGCATCAGGCGCGGCGGGTGGATACATCCGTCAGCGACCTGATCCGTCGCGCCACGGAGGAGTGGCTGGAGAAGAGCGCGTTTCTGTCCGACGAGGGCGCCCGGCCGGCTGCGGCCGACGCGCTGCTCTTTCACGGCGGAGCGATCCGGGCGGATGCCGCGCAGATGAAGGATCTGGTCTATGACCGGGACTGAGGCGCGCCGATGAAGAGCCTGGACACGCAGATTCTCGTCTACGCATTGAACCGGGATTGCGAAGAGCATTCCAAGGCCCGCGGGGTGCTCGACCGGCTCCTGGCCGCGCCGCTGGAATGGATGCTGGCCGACCAGGTGCTCTTCGAACTCTACCGCTGCCTGCGCCATCCCCGGATCCTCACGAATCCGCTCCCGTCGGCCGAGGCGTCCGCACGCGTGCGCTTCCTGGCCGAGCAGTCCGGGTGCCGGCGATGCGGCTGGGAGCATGCCTTCTGGCCCAAGGTCGCGCCCCATCTGGAGCGGGACGACTTCCCGCACCGGCGCACGTTCGACCTCGTGCTGGGCATCACCCTCCGCGCCCACGGGGTGACGGAGTTCCACACCCGCAACACCCGCGACTTCTCCGATCTGGGCTTCGCCCGTCTCGTCAATCCCATCGACTCCTGAAAGAGATGTGCGCGGGACAGGGAATGCACGCGGTACGGGGACAGAGAAGCCTGTGTCGTTCCACATTCGGGCGCGAAGCGGTCGCGGAGTGAAGGGGAGCGTCGTACAGGACGGCCTCGGTCGTGTGGCCGCCGAGTCAGTGAAGGAGGCGGGCGTGTTCCGGACGGTTCCTCAGGAAGCACCCCGACAGGGATTACGAGTACGATTACGATCAGGACCGGAGGAGAGCGCGGAGCGGGATTGGATGTTGGCTGTTGGGCGCTGGTTGTTGGATGTTGATTCGGGGTTTATCCGCGCGCGGCGGGCGTGATAGGATTGGCGCGGCTTGCCCGGGCGTCGGTGCGCCTGGCTGCCGGGGGGATCTCATGATGAAGCGGATGGCCGGATGGATGGCGGGTGCGGTTCTCGTCGCGTGCGTCGCGGGGGCGGCGGAGTGCAATACGCTGACCTCGCAGGAGGTCGCGGACGGCTGGAAGCTGCTGTTCGACGGGAAGAGCCTCGATGCGTGGAAGGGTCTCGCGAAGCCGGAGATCGGCGCGGGGTGGAAGGCGGTCGACGGCACGCTGACCATCGGCAAGGCCGCGAAGGCCGGCGACATCATCACGAAGGACCGCTTCGCCGACTTCGAGCTCTGCTTCGAGTTCCGCCTGACGAAGGGCGCCAACAGCGGACTGAAGTACTTCATCGACCCCTCCCGCGCGCAGGGCGGCCACGGCGTCGGGTGCGAGTTCCAGGTCCTCGACGACGACAACCATCCCGACGCGAAGCTCGGCCGCGACGGCAACCGCACCGTCGGGTCGCTCTACGACATCCTGCCCGCCGCGAAGGGCAAGAAGGTCAACCCGATCGGCGAGTGGAACTCCGCGCGCGTCGTCGTGAAGGGAAAGCACGTCGAGCACTGGCTCAACGGCGCCAAGGTCGTCGAGTACGAGCGCGGCTCCGACGCCTTCCGCGCCGAGGTCGCCAAGAGCAAGTTCTCCAAGATCGCCGGCTTCGGCGAGTGGCCCGACGGCCACCTGCTGCTGCAGGACCACAACGACGAGGTCGCGTACCGGAACCTGAAGATCCAGGCGGCCAAATAGGGATTCAACATCCAACATCCAACGCCCAACAGCCAACATCCAAGAGGCTGACTTCTGAACTTGAAACGTGAAACTTGGAACTTGAAACTCCTCCTTCCTGACACCTGAAACCTCGGGAGACATCCGGATGAACGAACGGACAACAGCCGGGCTGGCGCTGGCGGCGGGGATCGCCGCCGCGGCCGCGCGGGCGCAGGACAAGCGGGCGTCGAGCGACCCGCTGAAGTACGCCGATGCGGACAAACGGATGGACGAGTTCAAGAAGTCGCCCGATCCGTGGACCGAGGCGGCGGCGATGGAGTTCGGCGGCGACCGCACGTTCGCCTCGGGTCTCCAGACGCTGATCTTCGACGCGGATCCCTCGCAGTACCCCGCCCTCGAGAAGAAGGTCCTGGGCATCCTCAAGGACGCCGGCTGCACGGACGCCGCGCGCGACTTCGCCTGCCGGATGCTGGCCCTGATCGGCTCCGCCGCGTCGGTGCCGGTCCTTGCGCCGCTGCTGGAAGGCGCGAAGACGAGCGACGTGGCCCGGTACGCGCTGGAGAACATCCCCGGCGCCGAGGTCGATGCGGCGCTCCAGGCGGCCCTTCCGAAGCTCTCCGGTCCCGCCCGCGACGGGCTGGCCGGGACCATCGCCGCGCGCGCGGCCTTCAAGACCCTGGGCGGAGGTGCGGCATGAACCCGGTTTCCCGTCGGAGCTTCCTCAAGTCCTCCTCGGCCGCCGCGGCGGCCGTCGCGGCCGCGCAGATCGTCCCCTCCCGCGTGCTCGGCGCGGACGCTCCCTCGAAGCAGGTGACGTTCGGCTTCGTCGGCGTCGGCGGCATGGGGATGAGCAACATCGACCGTGTCCTCAAGCTGCGCGACCAGGGCGCGCGCATCGTCGCGGTCTGCGACGTCGACCGCATCGTGGCGGCGAAGGCGGCGAAGAAGGTCGACGCCGGCCAGGGCGGCACCGGCTGCGCGGCGGTCGGCGACTTCCGCGAGATCACGCGGCGGAAGGACCTCGACGCGATCGTCGTCTCGACGCCCGACCACTGGCACGTGCTGCCGGCGCTCGACGCGATCCGCAACGGCAAGGACGTCTTCGTCGAGAAGCCGCTGACCCACAGCATCCGCGAGGGCCAGGTCCTCGTCGCCGAGCTGCGCAAGCACGGCCGCGTCGGCCAGACCGGCACGATGCAGCGGTCCGACGCCTCCTTCCGCTACGTCGCCGGCATCATCGCCAAGGGCCACCTCGGGACGGTCGACCACATCGACATCCTGATCCCGGCCAACAACAAGTACGTCGGCGCGACGTGGAAGCCCGAGCCCGTGCCCGAGGGGCTCGACTACGACTTCTGGATCGGCCCCGCGCCGTGGGCGCCGTACACGTCGCAGCGGACGCACTACCAGTTCCGCTACATCATGGACTACGCCGGCGGGCAGACGACCAATTGGGGCGCGCACTACATCGACATCGCGCAGTGGGCGCTCGGCATGGACGCGTCCGGCCCGGTCGGCGTCGAGGGCTCCGGCGAGTTTCCCAGCTCCGGCCTCTTCACGGCGCCGACGCGCGTCGATTTCACGGCGACCTACGCGAGCGGCGTCCGGCTGCGCGTCCGCACGCGCACCGACGGCGTCTACGACGGCAACGTGAAATTCTTCGGCACGAAGGGCTGGATCGACGTCTCGCGCTCGAAGCTCAAGGCGAGCGACGAGGCCCTGCTCAAGATCGACGGCGGCGCCGGCAAGGGCGGCGACAGCGGCAACGCGCACATGGCGAACTTCCTCGACTGCATCCGCAGCCGGGCGAAGCCGGTCGCCGACCTCGCCATCGGGCACCGCACGACCACGGTCTGCAACCTCGGCAACATCGCGATGCAGCTCCGCCGCCCGCTGAAGTGGAACCCGGCGAAGGAGGCCTTCGAGGGCGACGCGCAGGCGGCGCGCATGATGTCCCGCGCGTACCGCGGGCCGTGGGCGCTGGTGTAGGCGGAGAGGCGGCCGGGAGTCGGGATCGGGGAGTGCGAACAGGGCGGGGCCCCGTCCGGGCGGACGGCGTGCCGGGCCGACGGGATCGGTCCGCGACGTCCGCAGGGGC
Organism: uncultured Verrucomicrobiota bacterium; assembly: GCA_964402695.1. Classification (GTDB taxonomy): domain Bacteria; phylum Verrucomicrobiota; class Kiritimatiellia; order PWTM01; family PWTM01; genus VGWF01. The sequence goes on along the minus strand of CAYODK010000003.1, from coordinate 25,135 downwards.
GGGGCATAACACGGGGAGAGACCATGAATCGGAAGTCCGGGGGTTGGACGGTGGCGGTCATCGGGGCGTGGCTGGCGGGCGCGGCGGTCGCTCAGGCGGCCGAGGCGACCTTCGAGGCGAGCGTGTGGTCGAAGTACCTCTGGCGCGGCCAGGTCTACACGGATGACCCGGTCCTGCAGCCCGCGCTCGACGTCTCGACCGACTTCGGCCTCGGGTTCAACGCGTGGATGAACATGGACCTCACCGACGTCAACTCGACGCCGGAGAACAGCACGCAGGGCTACCCGGGCGAGATCGACTTCACCGTCTACTACGGGCTGCCGTTCGAGGGCGTCCTGCAGGCCGAGATCGGCGCCGCCACCTACGTGATCGCCGAGCCGGCCGCCGCGGCGGGGACCACGGCGGACTGCTACCTGAAGCTCTCGCTGGATCCCGCGACGGCGGGGGACTCGTGGGTCGCGCAGCTGCCCACGCCCTACGTGGCCGCCTACTACGAGTTCCTCGAGATCGATGACTTCTACTTCAGCGTCGGCCTCGAGAAGTCCGTGGACCTGACGGAGACCGTCAGCCTCACGCTCGGCGCGAACATCGGCTACGGGCTGAAGGACTACAACGCCTTCTTCTTCGATGCGTCGGACGTCGTGCCCGAAGGCAGCCCGTACGAAGGCGCCGCGGAGGATGCCTTCAACGATCTCAATGTCACGGCCGAGCTCGCGTGGGAGGTCACGGAGAAGGTGACGCTCGCCCTGCTGGCCCAGTACACGGCCCTGGTCGAGGACCCCGTGCAGTCGTCCGCCGAGCTTCTGTTCGACGACGATTCGTGGTTCCTCGGCGGCGTCAAGGCCTCCTGGGCGTTCTGAGGGCCCGGGATGACGCGCGGTGTCCGCGGGCCTCCCGCGGGCGCCGCGGCGCCGTCCCCCGCTTCCATGAACGCGCCGATCCTGACCGCCCTTCTGCCGGGCATCCTCCACCTGCTGATCCACCTGGTCACGTTGTCCGGCTGCGTCTTCCTGGCCGTGCGGACCCGCCGGCCGGAGGCGGTTGTCATGACGGCCGGGGCGGCGATCACGACCCTCGCGGGCCTCGCATCCACCGCCACCATGGCCGCGCTGGTCAGCCAGCCGCTGCCGCGCCAGGGCTACGCGGCGATTGCCGGCGCTCTGCAGATCGGCTTCATCCTCGGCGGGCTCGCGCTCGGCGGCGGGCTCCTCGCCTTCGCGCTTCGCTCCGGCACGCCTCGGTCCTGACCCCGCATCCGGTTTTCGCCCCCCACCGGGACAAGCCCGGTGGGACGGCGGTCCTGCGCGTTGCGGATCCGTGACAAGCCCGGTGGGACGGCGGTCCTGCGCGTTGCGGATCCGGGACAAGCCCGGTGGGGAGGCGGTCTTGAGCGTTGCGGATCAGTGACAAGCCCGGTGGGGCGGCGGTCGTGAGCGTTTTGGATCAGCGACAAGCCCGGGGCGGGACGGCGCCTTTCTCCTCGTTGCGTCCCTGGGTTGTCCCCGCCGGGCTTCTCGCTCGCGGGGGCCGCGGTCCGCGCTTGCCCGCGACCTTCCGGGCGTTCATCATGCGGGCTTACAGCCTGAGGTGCATCATGACGACATCGATCCGGTCCGCCGCCATCGCCGCCTTTCTCGCCGCCGCCCTGTCGGCGCCCGCCGCGGAGCTTGTCCGCTCGCCGGCCCGCGACCTGCCGGTGATCCACGACGTCGATGTCGTCGTGGTGGGCGGCGCCTCGGCCGGCGTCGCCGCCGCGGCCGAGGCCGCGCAGGCGGGCGCGAAGGTTTTTCTCGCGACGCCGCACCCCTACCTGGGCGACGACCTCTGCGCGACCTATCGCCTGTGGCTCGAACCGGGCGAGGCCCCGCGCGGGGAGCTGGCCCGGGCTCTGTTCGCGGGCGAGCCGGAGCGGCCGGAGGGGAAGGGGCTGCCGCTGACCTACACGGCGGATCTCAAGCCGAGCCCCAAGCATGCCGACACCCAGCCGCCGTCGCGCCTGACCGACGGGAAGATGGAGAACGCCACGCGGGACAGCGTGCAGTACGACGGCCGCGTGACGCTCGTCGCCGACCTCGGCGCCCGGACGAAGATCGCGCGCGCGTCGGTGAAGGCCTACCAGCGGCCTCACGAGTTCGTCGTCGGGGCCGTGGGCATCTCCGTCAGCGACGACGGGAAGGCCTGGTCGGAACCGGTCGTGGCCGAGAATCCCGATCCCGGCTCGGGCCGCGAGGATTCGACGATCGACATCGGCGCGGACCTGGCCGTCGAGACGCGCTACGTGCGCTTTGCGGTGCGTCCCGGCAAGGACATCACGCGGGTCCTGCTCGCCGAGCTGGCCGTCGAGGGCGCGCCGGAGCCCGGCGCCGTGCCGGCCGCCGTCGCTCCGGCGGTCGCCCGGCCGCTGCACGTGAAGAAGACGCTCGACGAGGTCCTGATCCACGCGGGGGTCCCGTTCCTGTTCCACTGCCACGTCGTCGACGTGCTGCGCGACGCGCAGGGCAACCTGGCGGGCGTCGTGATCGCCAACCGCTCCGGCCGCCAGGCCGTCCGGGCCAAGGTCATCCTCGACGCGACGCCGCGCGCGGCGGTCGCCCGCATGGCCGGCGCGGAGTTCCGCCCGTTCCCCGCCGGGACCCACGTGTTCCGCCGTGCGGTGATCGGTGGCGAGCCCGTGTCCGGCCCCGGCGTGAAGCCGGTGGCGCGGGCCGCCCGCCCGGTCGTCCGCGACGAGGAGGGGCGGCGGGTGCCGGTCCTCGAGTACGACCTCGCGATCCCGATGAAGGACGGGTCGTTCGCGTCCTTCGCCGAGGCGGAGCAGGTGGCCCGCGACGGGACGTGGACGCCGGACCTCAAGGACTCGTCCGACACGCTCTTCCTCGTCCCGCCCGACCCGGTGGCGTCCCGCGGGGCCGCGGCCGGCGCGTGGCCGGGCGCGGAGAAGGCGTCGCTCGACGCGCTGAGGCCGAAGGGCGTCGGCCGCCTGTGGGTGCTCGGCGGCTGCGCGGAGGTTTCGCGCGAGGCCGCGGCGATGATGCTTCGTCCGCACGAATTCCTCGAGCTCGGCGCGCGCGTGGGCCGCGAGGCCGCCGCCGAGGCGAAGGCGCTGCCCGCCGCGGCCGCCGCATCGGTCGTCGCGGCGGCGCCGGCCCCCGCGGGCGGGCCCGAACTGATGGACCAGCCCGCGGCCGCGAATCCGCGGCTGGTCGGGCTGCCGGTGGTGAAGGAGGAGGCCCGCGGCCTTCCGGTCGAGGCCGAGTATGACGTCGTCGTGGTCGGCGGCGGAACGGGCGGAGCGCCGGCCGGGATCGGCGCGGCGAGGCAGGGGGCGAAGACCCTCGTCATCGAATCGATCTTCGGCCTCGGCGGGGTCGGAACGTGGGGCCAGATCGCCAGCTACTACCACGGCTACCGGCTCGGCTTCTGCGCCGAGATCGACAAGGGCGTTCTGGCGATCGGCGGCGTCACGAACGGCACGGGGCACAAGTGGAACGTCGAGCACAAGAGCGAGTGGCTGCGGCGCGAGGTGCGAAAGGCCGGCGGCGACATCTGGTTCGGCACGGTCGGCTGCGGCGCGCTGGTCGAGAAGGGCGTCGTCCGCGGCGTGGTGGTCGCGACGCCGCACGGGCGGATCGTCGTGCGCGCGAAGGCGGTGATCGACGGCACCGGCAACTCCGACGTCGCCGCGGCGGCGGGCGCGGAGTGCACCTACACCGACGAGGCCGAGATCGCCGTGCAGGGCACGGGCCTCCCGCCGCGCAGCCTCGCGCGGCAGTACATCAACACCGACTACACGTTCGTCGACGAGACCGACATCTTCGACATCTGGCGCGCGTTCGTCGTCGGCCGGGAGCTGTTCGGCAAGGCCTACGACCAGGGCCGCCTCATCGACACGCGCGAACGGCGGCGCATCATCGGCGACGTGATCCTGACCCCGACGGACATGTTCCTCGGCCGCACGTGGCCCGACACCATCGCGCTCGCCCAGAGCAATTTCGACAGCCACGGCTACACGATCCACCCGATCTTCTCGCTGCGCCCGCCGGACAAGAGCAGCATGACCGTCAACGTCCCGTACCGCGCGCTGCTGCCGCGCGGCATCGACCGGCTGCTGGTCATCGGCCTGGGCATCAGCGCGCACCGCGATTCCGTGCCGATCCTCCGCATGCAGCCGGACATCCAGAACCACGGCTACGCCGCCGGCGTCGCGGCGGCCTGGATGGCGCGGAAGAACATCGCCTCCCGCGCGATCGACATCCGCGCGCTCCAGAAGCACATGGTGGAGATGGGCATCGTTCCCGAGCGCGTGCTGAGCGACGAGGACAACCTGCCGCTGCCCGACGACCGCGTCCAGTGGGCGGTCAACGCGCTGCCGGAGGACTGGGCCGGGCTCGAGATCGTCATCGCGCACACCAACGCCGCGATTCCGAAGCTGCGCGCCGCGCTCGCGAAGGCGAAGGACGGCGCGGCTCGGCTCGTCTACGCCCAGACGCTCGGCATGCTGGGCGATCCCGCCGGCGCGGAGGTCCTCGCCTCCGCCGTTCGCCAGGGCGACCTCTCCGGCGGATGGGACTTCAAGGCGATGGGCCAGTTCGGCCCGAACCTGACGCCGACCGACTCGATGATGATCGCCCTCGGCCGCACGCGCTCGCCCGCCGCGCTCGACCCGCTGCTGGAGAAGGCGGACCTGCTCGACGGCTCGGTCGTCTTCTCGCACCACAGGGCGGTCGCCCTCGCGCTCGAGGCGCTCGGCGATCCGCGGGCCGCTCCGGTCCTCGCCGAGGTGCTGAAGAAGCCGGGCATGAGCGGCCACGCGCTGACCCGCATCGGCGACGCGAAGGCGAAGAAGTTCGCCGGCGGAACCGACACGGAGGTCCGGCGCGACGCGCTGCGCGAGATCGGCCTCGCCCGCGCCCTCTACCGCTGCGGCGACCACGAGGGGCTCGGCGAGTCGATCCTCAAGTCCTACGCCGCCGACCTCCACGGCCACTACGCCCGCCACGCCCAGGCGGTGCTTGCCAAGGGGAAGCCGGGCAAGTAGGAGCCGCGGCGTGCCGGCGACCGACCCGGAACCCGTGATTCTGCTGCCCGGCATGGGCGCGGACGCGCAGGTGTTCGCGCGGCAGAAGCGGGACCTGCCGGGCGTAGAAATCCCGATTTGGATCGCGCCGCGGCCGCGGGAACCGCTCGCCGCCTACGCTGCGCGACTGGCGCGCGCCGTGAATCCGGGCCGGCCGTGCTGGATCGGCGGCGCCTCGTTCGGCGGGTTCGTCGCGCTGGAGATGATCCCGCACCTGGACGTGCGCGGGTGTTTCCTCATCGGCAGTGTCCGAGCGTCGGCCGAGCTCCCGGGCGCCCTGCGGGCGCTCCGTCCCGCCGCGCGAGCCGTACGCGTGCTGCCGTTCGAAGTCCTGCAGGTGGTCGGGCGAATTCTCTTCGCGTCCGTTCGTCCTGACGCCGGTTCCGACGTGTCCATCCTGCTCGACGAGATGTCGCGGTCCGACGCGGCCTTCCTGCGCTGGGCGTGCCGCGCCGTGATCGAGTGGGACGGCCCCGCGGTCCCGGTCCGCGTCCCCATCCACCAGATCCACGGGGAAGCGGACCGGATCATCCCCCCGTCGCGCACGCGCCCGGACCATGTCGTCCCCGGCGCCGGCCACGCCCTCTCGGTGTCGCATCCGGAGGCCGTGACGGCATTCCTGCGGGCGCATCTGGCCTGAGGCTGGCACGACATCCGAGGCGAGCGGCGGGCTGTCCGGATTTGCCGTCCGGCGGCAGGTCCGGCTTGAGCCGAACTTGGAACTTGAAACCTGGAACTTGAAACTCCGGCCCCGTCCGTCGGGGCCGGGGCTCACCCGAACACGACGGTCCGGTTGCCGTGGACGAGGATGCGGTGGTCGAGGTGGGCGCGGATGGCGCGGGCGAGGACGACCTTCTCGTTGTCGCGGCCCTTGCGGATCATGTCCCCGACGGAGTCCTTGTGCGACACGCGGATGACGTCCTGCTCGAGGATCGGTCCGCGATCGAGCTCGGCGGTCACGTAGTGGCTCGTCGCCCCGATGATCTTCACGCCGCGCTCGTGGGCCGCATGGTAGGGCTTCGCGCCCGCGAAGGCGGGCAGGAACGAGTGGTGGATGTTGATGATCCGGTTCGGGTAGTGGCCGATGAAATCGGCGCTGACGATCTGCATGTAGCGCGCGAGCACGATGAAATCGACCCCGTTCGCCCGCAGCAGCTCCAGCTCGCGCGCCTCCTGCGCGGACTTGGTCTCCGCGGTGATGGGGAAGACGTGGAACGGGATGCCGAACCGTTCGGCGACGGGACGGAGGGAGTCGTTGTTGGCGACGACCAGCGGGATGTCGACGGCCCATTCCCCGGACTGGTGGCGGCCGAGGATGTCGTAAACGCAGTGGGCCTCGCGCGTGACGAAGAGGGCCATCCGCTGCCGGCGCGCGGACAGGCGGAGATCCCAGGTCATCGCGAAGTCCCGCGCCACCGGGGCGAAAGCGTCCGCGAAGGCCTCCGGCGGCACGGCGAAACCCTCCAGCTCGAACTCGAGGCGCATGAAGAAGGCGGCCTCGTCGCGCGCGACGTGCTGCTCGAGGTCGACGATGTTCCCGTGGAGGTCCGCGATGAAGCGGGTGACGGCGGCGACGATGCCCTCGCGATCGGGGCACGACGCCAGCAGGACGGCCGTGGGGGCGGCGGGGCTCATCGGGGCGCCGCCTGGCTCGCCACGGCTTGTCCCGCCTGGCTGGCCGATCGCCAGCGGACGATGTCGCCCAGGACCTCCAGGGCCTCGATCAGGACGAGATCCTTCGCCTCGTCCTTCCCGTCCGGGACGCCGGCGCCCGGCGTGCTCGCGCGCTGGGCGTCGTCCAGTTCCTTGTCCGCCTTGGCGCTGGCGATGCGCTCATCGATGTTCAGCGAGATCGTCTCCGAGTTCATGCGGGTTCCGAGCCGCTCGACGAGCTCGTTTCGGATCTGGAACGACGGGTTCGATGCGCGCCGCTTCGCCGAACGTTCGCGCAGGACGTCCAGCGGGGGCACCTGGTCGACGAGGACCGCGTAGAAGGCCGGATCGATGACCGTCCACGAGAGGGCGTGCGGCAGGAATTCCTCGCCCAGCTCCATGGCGTCGAAGAACGAGGGCACGACGATGTCCGACGCGACACCCTTCATCTGCGTCGAGCCGCCGGCGATCCGGTAGAAGCTCGCGGTGGTGACCTTGAACGAGCCCAGCGATTCGTTGCGGGAATCCAGCGGAAGCAGCGTCTGCACGGTGCCCTTGCCGTGGGTCTTGCGGTCGCCGATCACCACGGCGCGGCCGTAGTCCTGGAGCGCGGCGCTGACGATCTCGGAGGCCGAGGCGCTCATCCGGCTGACCAGCACCACCAGCGGGCCGTCGTAGATCTGGTCGGGATCGGGGTCGCTGAGCACCTGCACGTTGCGCGAGTCGCGGACCTGGACGATCGGGCCGCTCTTGACGAAGAGCCCCGCGATCTCGATCGCGTCGGGCAGGGATCCGCCCCCGTTGTTGCGCAGGTCGAGGGCGATGCCGTCCACGCCCTCCTTCTTCAGGTCCTCGACGAGCTTCCGGACGTCCGCGGCGCTCCGGCGCGGCTCCCCGCCCTTGGCCTTGAAGTCCGAGTAGAACTCCGGGAGCGTGATGACCCCCAGCTTCTGCCTGCCCCCGTCGGGCCCGTCGACCTCGTGCACCTTGCTCTTCGCCGCCTGTTCCTCGAGCTTCACCTCCTGGCGGACGAGCCGGACCGTCTTCTCCGTCGCGCCGGAGACGTCCGACGCGGGCCAGTACACCAGCGTGACCGGGGTGTCCTTCTCGCCGCGGATCAGGCGGACGACCTTGTAGAGGGGCCAGTGCAGGGTGTCGACGATCTCGCCGTCGCCCTGGCCGACGGCGATGATCTTGTCGCCGACCTTCAGCGTGCCGTCCCGCTCGGCGGGACCGCCGGGGATCAGCCGCTCGATCTTGGCCGCGCCATCCTCGCTGCTGAGCTGGGCGCCGATGCCGACGAGCGAGAGGCGCATGCTGATGTCGAAGTCCTCCGTGCGCGCGGCGGTCATGTACTCGGAGTGGGGGTCGTAGGCCTGCGTGAAGGCGGAGAGGAAGCGGTCGATGACGGTCTCCTCGTCGCTGTCCTCCAGGACCATGCGAAACTGCTTGTACCGCTTCCGGATGAAGTCCTCCGGCGAGAGGTGGAGGTCCTTGCGGTCGCCCTCGGCGTGGACGATGTTCTTCTCGAGATCCTTGCCCTCCTTCGGCTCCTCCGTCTTCGCCCCGTCGGGTTTCGCGTCGGGCGCCTTCTTCGCGTCGCCCCCGCCCGGGGCCTTCGCCGCGGGCGCGTTGGTCGCCTCGGCCTTGGCCATCTCGACGGCGACGAGACGCGCGACGTACTCGTTCTTGATCTTGCGCCGCCACAGGTCGTCCCATTCCTCCGCGGTCGCGGCGCGCGGGGCGTCCTTCCGCTTCCACGGGTAGACCTCGCGGTCCTTGACGTCGAAGCCCTTCTTGAGCAGCGACTCGACGAACTCCATGCGGTTGCTGACGCTTGCGAGGAAGCGGTCGTGGACGCGGAAGGCGAAGGAGAGGTCGCCGTCCTTGAGCATGTCGTCGAGGCGTTCGGCCTCGCGCCGGAACTCGTCGACGTCGGAGGCCAGGAAGTAGGTCCGGTCGAAATCGACCGAGTCGAGATACAGGTCCAGCGCCCGCGCGGCCATCGTGTCGTCGAGGTCCCGGTGGTGCAGGTGGGCGCGGGGGAGCATCAGGCCGAGGATGCGGGCGGCCTTCTGCCCGGCGGCAAGGGTCTCGGCCTCCGACTTGTCCTTCGCGCCGTTCCGTGTCGGTTCGGCGAACCCGAGCACGCCGCCGGCCAGGGCCGCCGCGAGGATGATGAGGCCCGACCAGGTCGCCCGGTCCGTTCGTTTCGTCATGTCGCGCATATCCCCCAGTATCGGTCACCCGGGCTCTTCAATCAATCCTTGGACCGAGCCCCCCGTCCGCCCGTTCAACCCGGCGGGCGGGCGATCCCGGTTGACTTCGAAGCCGCCGTGGCCGACCTTGAACTCCCTGGGGCGCCGACGGGGCGCCGGATTTCCTGTGTCCCGGCATCCAAAGCTGTCCGATTACGTCCTCGCGCACCGGCGCGACGTGGGGCTGTCCGCCGCGTGCGTCGTCGCCGTCGTCCTGTTCCAGCTCGCCGCGCCGGTCGTGATCCGGCACACGGTCGACGGCCTGTCGGACGGAACCCTCGGGCGCGCCGGCCTCGCGCGCGACCTGGGGCTCTTCCTCGGCCTGACCCTGGCCGGCGCCCTGCTCTCGCTCGGCATGCGCACCCTGCCGCTGCGTCTCAGCCACCGCGTGGAGTACGCGCTTCGCAACGACCTGTTCGCGCACCTCGCCACCCTCGAACCCGCGTTCTACCGCGGCACGCGCACGGGCGACCTCATGACCCGGATGGCCTCGGACGTCGCGATGGTCCGCGACTACATCGGCCAGGGCCTGCTGCAGGGCCTCCGGTCGGTCGCCGTCTGCGTGCTGGCGTTCGGCGCCATGGCCGTCACGAGCCTGCGCCTCACCCTCGTGATGGTCGCCCTGTTCCCGCCGATGATCCTCGTCTTCTTCCTGCTGATCGCCGTGATCCGCCGCCGCCACGAGGCCGTGCAGGAGCAGTATGCGGAGATCTCCAACTACGCCCAGGAGTCCTTCGCCGGCATCCGCACCGTGCGCGGGTTCGCGATCGAACCCCTGCGCGAGGCGGGGTTCGCCGCCCTCAGCGGCGAGCTGATCCGGCGCACCATCGCCCTCGGGCTCGTCCAGAACCCGCTGTGGCCCCTGTTCGGCCTCTGGTTCAGTCTCGGTGTCCTCGCGCTGCTCGTCGTCGGCGGCCGCATGATCGTCGAGGGGCGCCTCACGCTGGGCGAGCTGATCCAGTTCCAGCAGTACCTGCTTTTCATGCAGTGGCCGATGCTGGCGATCGGCTGGACCGCCAGCCTCCTGCAGCGCGGCCGCGCGTCGTGGCGGCGATTGGAGGAGCTGTTCGCCCGCGCTCCGGCCGTGGCCGACGGGCCGGGGACCGACTCCGCCCTGGCCCGGGTCGACGGCGACATCGAGTACCGCGAGGTCACCGTCCGCGCCGGCGGCCGCGCGCTGCTCGACCGCGTCTCGCTCCGCATTCCGCGCGGGGCCACCGTCGCCGTCACCGGCCCGACCGGCAGCGGGAAGACCCTCCTCGTGTCCCTGCTGCCCCGGCTGCTGGACCCGACCGAGGGCGAGGTCCGCATCGGCGGCCGCGATCTCCGCGCGTACCCGCTGGCCGTCCTCCGCGCCGCGTTCGGCGTGGCCCCGCAGGAGCCGGTCCTCTTCTCCGACACGCTCGAGGGCAACCTGACGTTCGGCCTGGACGCGCCGACGCGCGAGGCCGCGCTGTGGGCCTCGGCGCTCGCGCACCTGCACGACGACGCCGTCGCGCTGCCGAAGCAGTACGAGACGCTGATCGGCGAGCGCGGCGTCACGCTCTCCGGCGGCCAGCGCCAGCGCACCGCGATCGGCCGCGCCGTGGCGCGGAAGCCGGACATCCTCGTCCTCGACGACGTGCTCGCCGCGGTCGACACGCAGACCGAGGCCGCCATCCTCGCGAAGCTCCGGCCGGTGCTGGCCGGGCGCACCGCGATCCTCGTCAGCCACCGCGCGTCGACGCTCCGGCACGCGGACCTCGTCGTCGTGCTCGAGGACGGTCGCGTCACCGCGACCGGCACGCACGACGAGCTGGCCGCGCGCCCGGGCTATTACCGCGACCTGGTGCGCATGCAGGAACTCGAGGCGGAACTGGAGGGCCCGTCGTGACGGACGACCTTCCGGATACCCTGCCCGCCGTCCCGTCGCGCCGGCTCCTGGCGCGGGTCCTGGGCTACATGCGCCCCTACGCGGGCTGGATGGCCGTCTCGCTCGCCCTGCTGCTCGGGATGTCGCTCGCGCTCAACTATCTCCCCGTGCTGATCAAGCATGCGGTCGACGCATGGCTCACGGCGGCGGACCTGCCCGCGGCCGGGCGCATCGCCGGGCTGACGCGCGACGGCCTTCTCTACCTGGGCCTGGCCTCCGTCGCTTTCACCGTGCGGTTCGGCGAGAGCCTTCTGACGGCATGGATCGGCCAGCGCATCGTCTACGACGTCCGAGCCGATGTCTTCCGCAAGACCCACGCCCTCGATCTTGCGTTCTACGATCGCACGCCGGTGGGCCGGCTGATGACGCGCGTCACGTCCGACGTCGAGGCCGTCCAGCGCTTCGTCACCGAGGGCGTCGTCGGGGCGATCGCGGATCTGTTCCTTCTCGCCGGCGTGATCGGTTTCATGGTCGTCGTCCACCCGCGCCTCGCGGGGCTGGTCCTCGCGGCGATGCCGCCGCTCTTTGCCGCGCTTCTGTGGGCGAACCAGCGGCTCCGCCGGGCCAACCGGCGCATCCGCGAGCGCACGTCGGCCCTCAACGCGCTGCTGCAGGAGCAGCTCGCCGGCATGTCCACGATCCAGCTGTTCAACCGGGAGGCCCGGGCGCGCGCGCGGTTCGGCGAGCGCAGCGCGGCCCTGCGGGATGCGCACTTCGAGGAGGTCCGCTGGTTCAGCATCTACTGGCCCGTCCTCGAGATCTCGCAGGCCGTGTCGATCGCGCTCGTGCTGCTCGCCGGCGGCCTCGCCTTCGTGCGCGGCGACGCGTCGGTTTCGCTGGGTGTGCTCGCCGCGTTCCTCGCCTATGTCCGGGACTTCTACCGGCCGCTCGGCGCCCTCGCCGACAAGGCGGGCATGCTCCAGCAGGCGATGGCGTCCGCCGAGCGCCTTTTCGACCTGCTCGACACGCCGGTGAGCATCCGGGATCCGGCGGAGGAAGGACCGGGAGCCGGGAGCCGGGAGCCGGGAGCCGAACAGGGCGGCGGCGATCCTCAACCTTCCCCCGGGGTTCCCCTTGCTTCCGGTTTCCCTCTCCCGAATTCCCACTCCCGCCTCCCTCCTCCCGCCTCCTCCATCCGCTTCGACCACGTCTGGTTCGCCTACGTGGACGACCACTGGGTGCTGGAGGACGTCGACCTGGACGTACGGAAGGGCGAATCCGTCGCCATCGTAGGCGCGACCGGGTCGGGCAAGAGCACGATGGCCGGCCTGCTGTCGCGGTTCTACGACGTGCGCCGCGGCGCGGTCCGTGTCGGCGGCGTCGACGTGCGGGATCTTCCGCAGCGCGCACTCCGCCGGCGCATCGGCCTCGTGCTGCAGGAGCCTTTCGTCTTCTCCGGCACCCTCGCCGCCAACATCGCGCTCGCCGACCCTTCGATGCCGCGGGCGCGCATTGAGGATGCCGCACGGTTCGTCAATGCCCACCGGTTCATCGGGCGGATGCCGCAGGGATACGACACGGTCGTCGGGGAGCGTGGCGGATCGCTCTCGACGGGCGAGAAGCAGCTACTGGCGCTCGCGCGCGTGGTTGCAAGCGACCCCGAGGTGCTCATCGTCCTTGACGAGGCCACCGCGAATGTCGATAGCGAAACCGAACGGCTCATCCAGGAGGCCGTCGGCCGCATGATGCGCGGCCGCACCAGCCTCGTCATCGCCCACCGGCTCTCCACGATCCGCGACGCCGACCGCATCGTCGTCCTCCGCCGCGGCCGCATCACCGCCCAGGGTACCCACGACGAACTGATCTCGACCGACCCCTACTACCGGCATCTCTACGAACTGCTGGGCGTCTCAGGCTCCAAAGCGGCAGGGACAGAGAATACCTGATTGCGTCGGGGACTGCGGCGGGGACAGGGGACAGAGAATGTCGCCGGCGGCGGGGGCCAGAGATGCGGCAAGGGGGCAGGGGGGCAGGGACAGAGAACACGCAGCAAGAATCTCTGGAAAATTACCGCGCCGGCTTCTTCCTGGGAATGGCGGGAGAGGGATCCCCGCACAGGAAGGGGTGGGACGATGAGGCATGCGAGACTCAAGCCGGACTGGCGGGATACATGGCACCACTGTTATAACCACGCGGTCGGCAGCCGGGAAGATCGGCCGTTCGGCCCGGCAGAGAAGGAGGAGTTCGTTCGCATCCTCATGCGGGTGGCCGACTTCTACTGTGTCCAGATCGTCGCGTATCAGGTCATGTCCAATCACTGGCACATCCTGCTGCGCGCGCCCTCGGAACTGCCGACGGAGACAGAGACCATCGAACGGTACAGGATCTTTCATCGGGGTCGGCGGAAGTTGATGCCGGGCAGCAAGCTCTGTGCGCAGTGGCGGGAGCGGCTGCGGGACGTCAGTTGGTGCATGCGGCATCTCCAGCATCTGTTCACGGCGTGGTTCAACCGGTCCCGGACCGTTCGGCGAACGGGGACGATCTGGGCGGGACGTTTCAAGAACACCGTGTTGGATGCAGGTCCAGCACTGTGGGCATGCTGGGCGTACATCGAGCGCAATCCGGTGAGGGCCAAGATCGTAGCCGACCCGGCAGACTACCGATTCTGCTCCTACGGTATCTGGAGCCAGACCGGTCGGCATCCATTTGAGACGGCCTTGTGTGACCTGCTGCGTCCGGCATTGCCGGAATGGCTTACAACGTTGGAGCCGAAGGCGATAAAGACAGAGCTGCACAAGGAGTTCAAGCGGCTGGCGGCAGAGGATCTGGCCAAGGCCCGCACAGCCCGCGGAGCAGCGGTTTGCATCGACCCCATCGACCCCACACCGACGGAGGCGGAGCCGTCGTTCACGCTTTCGGCTGGCCGTCGAGTCCGGCACTGGGTGGACGGTTTGGTGATCGGCTCGGAACTGTTCATCCGGGAGACGATGAGCCGGGTGCGCACGGCTTCGGAGATCTCGCGTCACCGAATGGTCCGTGCGGAGGGGCCATCCCTCGGTTCCGATCCGGTCTGCTGCTGGCGACAACTTCGGGCGATGCGGATCTGATCCGACCAGGATCCCACCCCCAAGCCGCCGGCCAGCCTGCGGCCACGTTCGGCGTTGGTCCAATCCGCCCGCCTGCCACGAGATACCCCTCCGGTCCGCCTTCCTTCGCATCACCAAGTACGTCGCACACCCCGATCCCGTTGGCGAAGCCGGGGCGCCTCTACCTCCCCTGTCGTCACGTCCACCCTTCGGGCTTCGTTCTCTGTCCCCCGCGTGCTTTCTCCGTCCCCGTCCCCCCTCCTTGTCGGCGGTTCTCTGTCCCCTCTGTCCGGTCTGTCTCCCGTCCGTCCGTCTGTCTGTCTTCCATTCTCTGTCCCCCCTGTCCGTGGGCGAGAATTAGGTTGTCATGGGGGGCGGAACGGCGCAGCATGACAATTGCTGGGGCTGGAATTGGATCGCGTGTCGACAGATCGGATGCCGGAAAGCCGGCGGGGTGATGCCATGAAGATGTTCTCCTTGTTCCCTCGGGCGGCCGGTCTTGTCGCGATCGCGGGCTGTCTTGCCGCCGGGCCCTCGGCGGCGCAGCAGGACGGATCCTGGAGCGGAAACGCCGCCGCGAACTGGAGCGCCACCGGGAGCTGGCTGGGCGGAATTGTCGCCACGGGAGCGACGTACACGGCCTGGTTCACGAACAACATCTCGGCCAACTTCAATGTCACGATCGACAGCGCCCTCACGATCGGCCACATCGTGCTCGGCGACTACAACGGGGGCAACCTCTTCAACCTCGTGACGAACACCGCCACCTCGGGCTACCTGGTTTTCGACAACGGCGCCAGTGCCGCCTCGCTGACGCTGGCCCGCGGCCCGTCGATGACGATCAACTCTCCGTTCCTGCTCAACAGCGACCTGAATGTCAACATCCAGACGGCGGTCAACATCACGGTCAACGGCCGGATTTCGGGGCTCAACCGGAGCCTGATCAAGGACGGCCCGGGGCGGCTGATCCTGACCGGAACGAACACCTACACCGGGACGACGATCCTCAACAACGGGTTCCTCCGGCTCGCGGACAGCCGGTTCCTCAACCAGTCCAGCAACATGACGATCAACGGCGGCATCCTGGAGCTCGGGAGCAACACCTTCAGCCGGCCCGGCGGCCTCGGCACCGCGAGCAACCAGATCCAGATCCCCGGCGGCGTCTCCGGCTTCTCCATCTACGACACCGGTGGCGACCGCACGGTGCAGATTGGCTCCGGCGGCTCGGTCGTCCAGTGGGGCTCCACCTACTTCAACCCGTCCATCTTCGTCCTCACCTCCACGGGCGCGACGACGGGCCGGATCCTGGTCTTCGACAACGCGATCGACCTCAACGGCGCGGACCGCGAGATCGACTCGGTCGTCGGCATCGGCCGGGCGAACCGGCCGATCACCAACGGCGCCGGGACGGCGGCGGGTCTGATCAAGGGCGGCTCCGGGACGCTGGAACTCGTCGCGACGAACAACTACGACGGCACGACGACGGTCCTGAACGGCGCACTCCGGCTGTACGGCCCGTTCACCCTGTCGACCAACAACACCCTCATCCTGAACGGCGGCGTGCTTGAATTCGCGCGCACCCACACCTACCAGACGCCCATCCTCGGCACCGGGGCCGGCAAGGTCCAGTTTGCCGGCGGCGCCGGCTTCGGCGCCCTGAACGGAATCCGCATGGTGAACGTGAACGGGACCGGCGAGATCCTGAAGATGGGCGACGGCGACCTGGCCAACTGGGGCGCGCTCCTGCTCAACGGGCCCAACGCCAGCGGACGGCTGTACCTGGAGAACGGGTTCGACCTCAACGGCGCCAGCCGGACGGTCTCCGTCGGCTCCGCCTATGCCGCCGTGCTCGGCGCCGTCACCAACACCGCCGGCACGCCGGCCCAGCTCGAGAAGACGGGCGGCGGAACGCTGCTCGTCGTCGGGGACAATTACCGGCACGACGGCGGAACGATCATTCGAGCCGGCACGATGCAACTCGGCGACTACTGGCTGAAGAACGGCGTCCTGCCCGGCATCCTCGGCGGCGGAAGCAGCGTCAGCAATCTCGGCACGATCCTCGTGGCCAACCTGCAGGATACCGACATCTCCGGGAACATCGAGGGGACCGGGGCCCTGGTGCAGGCGGGGTGGGGCAGCACGCTGACGCTGTCCGGGACCAACGCCTACAACGGCAACACGGTCGTCCGGCGGGGCACGATCGCCCTGGACTTCACGCCGGCCACGGCGCCCGCCGACAACATCATCGGCACCGGCACCATGTCGCCGCTGATCCTCGGCGACATCAACTACGCCGGCGGCACCCTGTCCATGCAGGGCGCCGACGGGGAGGCGAACGGACAGATCTTCCGCAGCCTGACCGTCAACCAGGGCGTCTCCGCGCTCCGGGTCGCCAGCGGGGCGGGGGGATCGGCGACCCTGGCGGTCAGCAACATCGTCCGCAACCTCGGCGGCACGCTGGACTTCACGCTGCCGGCCTCGGGCGCGATCCGGACGACAGCCCTCAACGTCAACGGCATCCTCGGCGGCTATGCCACCGTCGACGGCACGCACTGGGCCGCGAACTCCGTGGGCGCCGGCGAGGGCGACGTGGTGGCCTACTCGGCCTACATCTACGGGGCCGGGACGATTCCGAACAGCCCCTCCGACCACGTCCGGCTCGACGAGTTCTTCACCTCGGACACCGTCACCGTGGCCGCCGCCACGACCGAGATCGCCACGCTGTCCACCGAGGCCACCGCGGCCCGCACGGTCGATCTCGCCGCCGGGGAGACCCTGCGGCTCGGCACGGTCGGCGGCATCCTCTCGGCTCCGGGCGCCGGCACCCTCACCCTCGGCACGACGGTCAACCAGGGCCGCCTGACCGCCGGCGTGGGGGCGAACGGCCTGGGCGAGCTGGTCTTCATCAACAACTCCGCCAACCCGATCGAGGTCAATGCAAGCATCCTGAGCAACGGCACGGGCCGGCTCACGATGACCAAGGCGGGCGCCGGCGCCCTCAACGTCTACGGCAACGCCACGCTCAGCGTCAGCAATTTCTTCAACGAGGGCGCGGCAAACTTCTACGGCAGCACCACGCTCGGCGTGACGCGCGTCAACGGAGGAAGCCTGAACTTCCTCGGCGGCGACAACAAGCTGAACGGGCACCTGATCGTCCAGGGCGGGTCGGTCGCCATCGACGCACCGGTCAACGCCGCGGGCTCCGAAATCCAGATGAACCAGACCCACGGCGGCCGGTCGGCGCTCTATATCAACGACAACCTGACCGTCAACCGGGTCCGCCCGTCCCTCAACGACAACAACTTCGGCGTCGGGGCGGCCTTCCAGACCAACGGGACGGTGTTCACGCTCACGGCCGGAAGCGGCGTGACGCTGGCCGAGGGCGCGGGGTCCTACGGCTACTACCGGCTGATGGGCGGATCGATCACCGGCGATGTCCTGTTCGCCTCGCGCGGCACGGCCGTCTTCGAGCAGTTCGGCGGCCTGGTCGGGGTGAGCAACCAGTTCCGCATGTCCGGCAACGACGGCTACTCCGTCGCCAACCTCCACGGCGGCCTGATGAACGCCCCCGGCAACGCCAGCGCCATCACGGTGACGGAGCACGCGTTCGGCGGCGGCACCGCCGTCATCAACATGCTCGGCGGCGTGCTGGATGCCGCGTTCGGCGGAACAGGCAAGAGCCTCAACCTGATGAGCCAGGCCGGCAACACCACCTACCTGAACCTCGTGGCCGGCGCGGTGACGGCGAACCAGATCACGGCCAGCACGACGATCGGCAACTCGGTCCTCAACCTCAACGGCGGCACGCTGGTGGCCAAGTCCGGCACGTCGCTCGGCGGGACCTTCCTGCAGGGCCTGACCGCCGCGTACGTCTACCCGGGCGGCGCGCACGTCGACGTCCAGGCCGCGAGCGTCACCGTCAACCAGGGCCTGCTCACGCCCATCCGCAGCGGCCTCTACGCGATCCCGACGAACGCGTCCATGGGCGGCCAGTACCTCGGCGTCCCGGCGGTGAAGATCACGGGCGGCAGCGGGACCGGGGCGATGGCCATCGCCCAGATCGACTTCACGACGGGCTCGATCACGAACTTCCTCGTCGTCAACCCCGGCACCGGCTACGTGGCGGCGGACGTGCTGACGGTCACGCTCGAGGGCGGCGGCCCGATGGCGCACCCCGTGCCGTTCACGGTCTCCGGCGCCTCGCTGGTCGGAAACGCCGGCGGCGGGCTGACCAAGACGGGACCGGGCACGCTGATCCTCAATAACACCAACGGCTACACCGGCGCGACGGTCGTCAACCAGGGCGTGCTGCGGCTCATGGACAGCCGCTGGATCGACGGCTCCGTCAACGTCGTCCTCAACGGCGGCGTCCTGGAGATCGTCTCCAACAACTTCGCCCGCGCCAACGGCCTGGGCCAGGCCACGGCCCAGCTCCGCATCACGGGCGGGATGTCCGGTTTCAGCGTCAACGGCAACGGCGGCCGGACCGTCACCGTCGGCCCCGCGGCGTCGGAGCTGGAATGGGGATCGGCCTACTTCAACCCCTCGATCTTCGTGCTGCAGACCACCGGCGCGAACCAGAACCTCACGCTCGACAACGCGATCGACCTCAACGGCGGCAACCGCGAGATCGCCGTCATCGCCAACCTGGCCAGCATCAACCGCCCCATCACGAACGGGGCCGCCACGGCCGGCGGGCTGGTCAAGAGCGGCGCGGGCATCCTGAACCTCGGCAGCGCGCTGAACAACTACGACGGAACCACCACGGTCCTCAACGGCATGCTCCGCATCGCCAACCCGGGCGCGCTCTCCACCAACAACACCCTGATCCTGAACGGCGGCATCCTGGAGTTCGGCGTCGCGCATCCCTACCTGACGCCGACGCTGGGCACCGGGGCGGGAACGGTCCAGTTCGCCGGCGCCGCCGGCTTCGGCGTGCGAAGCGTCGTGCGCACCGTCAACGTCAACGGCACCGGCGAGACGCTGAAGATGGGCGACGGCGCCCTCGCCAACTTCGGCTCGCTGCTGCTCAACGCGACGTTCGACGCGGGCCACGCCTACCTGATCTTCGCCAACGGGCTCGACCTGAACGGATCGGCCCGGACCGTGCAGGTGGGCAACGGCTTCGCCCGGATCGACGGCCCCGTGACCAACACCGCCGGCACGCCGGCGATGCTGGAGAAGACCGGCGCCGGCACGCTGGTCGTCGCGGACGACAACTACCAGCACGACGGCGGCACGTGGGTCCGGGCCGGCACCCTCCAGCTCGGCCAGTACTGGCTGCGCGACGGCGCGCTGCCGGGCCTCCAGGGCAACGCGGGCACCCTGATCAACAACGGCACGCTGGTCGTCGCCAACGTCGGCGACACGACGATCTCCGGCAACATCGAGGGGACCGGGGCGCTCGTCCAGTCCGGCTGGGGCAGCACGCTGACGCTGTCCGGCACGAACGCCTATACCGGCGCGACGACGGTCCGCCGGGGGACGCTGGCGCTCGACTTCACGTCCGCGACGGCGCCCGACGCGAACATCGTCGGAACGGCGAACATGTCCGCGCTGACCCTGGGCACGACCAGCTTCCAGGGCGGCACGCTGAGCATGACAGGGGCCGCCGGCGAGGCCAACACGCAGACCTTCCGCAGCCTCGCCGTCGCCGCGGGCCAGTCGGAGATCGCCGCCGTCAGCGGCGCCGGCGGGTCGGTCGTCCTCGTGCTGAGCAACATCACCCGCAGCGCGGGCGGCGTGCTGGACTTCTCGCTGCCGGCGAGCGGGAGCATCCAGGCGACGAACCTGAACATCCGCGGCATCCTCGGCGGCTACGCGACGGTCAACGGAACCGACTGGGCCGCCGTCTCCACGCCCGGAACGCTCTCCGCCATCCAGGCGTTCGCCGGCTACGTGACGCCCGTCGGCGCGGGCCCGGTGATCGCGAGCGATACCAACACCAACCTGCGGCTCGACAGCGGCTCGACCGGCAACGCCACGCTCGGGGCCGCGGTGACGACGATCAGCACGCTCTCCACCGAGGACGCCGCCGCGCGGACGATCGCCCCGGGCGGCCAGACGCTGCGGCTCGGCGAGATCGGCGGCATCCTCGCGGCGCCCGGGTCCGGCGGACTGACGATCGGCACGGCGTACAACGACGGCGTCCTGACCGCGGGGCGGCTGGACAACACCGCCGGCGAGCTGGTCTTCCTCAACCACTCCGCCAACCCGATCGTCGTCAACTCGCGGATCTCGAGCAACGGCAGCCAGCGGATCCAGCTCACCAAGGCCGGCGCCGGCGCCGTGGACTTCGTCGGCGACGTCGCGCTCGGCAACAACATGGTCATCCTCGACGGCACGGCGACGTTCCGCGGCACGAACGTCCTCGGCGCCACCTACGTGACCGGCGGCGACCTGGTCTTCGCGGCCGGCAGCAGCAACCGGCTGACCGGCAACCTGACCATCGCCGGCGGCTCGGCGACGATCGGCGGCCCGCTGTACACCCCCAACGAGGTCTATCTCGGATCGGTCTCCGGGGCGCGCAGCGTGCTCTACATCAACGATGATCTCTACACCCTGCGCCTCCGCGGGGCCCACCAGAACGAGGGCAACCTCACCGCCGGCGCCATCTTCCAGACGAACGGGATCCTCCTCGGATTCAACGCCGCCAACGGCCTGACCATCTCCGACGGCACCGGCAACTACGGGTACTACGGGCTCGTCGGCGGCATCGTCAGCGGCGACGTGGTCGTCGCCTATCGCGGCCCGGGCGTGATGGAGATCTCCGGCGGCGCCGTGACGCCCAGCAATATATTCCAGCTCGTGAACAACACCGGCCACGCGGTCGTCAACCTCTCCGGCGGCCGGTTCAACGCGCCGGGCACCGCAGGCGGCTACATCCCGTTCCACGGCAACCCGAACCAGGGCGCGGTTGCGGTCTTCAACGTGCTCGGCGGGTCGCTCGACGCATCGTACGGCGGCACCGGCAAGGCGATCGACCTGATGAACCAGCAGGGCAACGTCTCGTACCTGAACCTGGCCGGCGGCGTCGTGACCGCCAACCAGATCAAGGCGACGCAGGCGATCGGGAACTCCGTCCTCAATCTCAACGGCGGGGTTCTCGTCGCCGCGGCCAACTCCTCGATGACCAACAGCTTCATCAGCGGCCTGTCGGCGGCCTACGTGCACGCCGGCGGCGCGACGGTCGACGTCGCCGGCGCCGGGGCGAAGGTGACGGTCCTGACGGGCCTTCAGGCGCCGACCGACTACGGGCTCGCCTCGATCCCGGTCAATGCGAACAGCGGCGGCCAGTACATCGGCGCGCCGGTCGTCCGGATCACCGGCGGCAGCGGGACCGGGGCGCTGGCCATCGCGCAGGTCAACTTCACGACCGGCTCGATCACCAACTACCTCGTCGTGAACCCGGGCACCGGCTACCAGGCGGGCGACGTGCTCACGGTGGAACTCGACGGCGGCGGACCGCTCGTCGCGCCGACGAACTTCACGATCTCCGGCGCCGCCCTGGCGACCAACCTCAGCGGCGGGATCACCAAGACCGGCGGCGGCATGCTGATCCTCGCCGGGACCAACACCTTCACCGGCGCGATCAACGTCGACAACGGCTTCCTCGACCTGGCCTACGCCGCGCCCGGCGCGACCAACATCACCCTCGGCGCGACGGCGGGCATGGCCTTCGGCGTCGGCGGCGCGAACACGCTGACCGAGGCCGTCATCGCGAACCTGCTCGCGACGAAGTTCGCCGCCGGCAACTCGTTCGGCCTCGACACCAGCGCGGGGACCTATACGTGGACGACGCCGATCGGCGGCGTGACGGACTTCTACAAGCTGGGCAACAACACGCTGATCCTGCCGGTGGCGAGCACCTACACCGGCGGCACCTACATCCTCGGCGGGGCGCTGCGCGCGGAATGGGGGACGGGCGTCCCGGCCGGATCGCACATGGTCCTCAACGGCGGCGCGTGGGAGACGACGGGCGGCACGGCCAACAACTGGGGCGCGGGCGCCGGCCAGTTCGAGATCGCCGGCGGAACGAGCGGGTTCTCGGCGGCGACGAGCCCGCTCACGGTCGACCTCGGCGGCGCGGGCGCGCTGCGGACATGGGGCGAGGCGCTGTTCGCGCCCGAGGCCCTCGTGCTCAACGCGCCGTCGGCCGATCAGGACATCAACCTGGTCAACCCGATCGATCTCGCCGGCACCAACGCGACGATCGTCGTCGGGGCGCAGTCGGCCTACCTCGCCGGCGGGCTGACCAACAGCGCGTTCGCCAGCGGGCAGGGCGGGCTGGTCAAGCTCGGCGCCGGCACGCTGGTCCTCAGCAATGCGGCGGCCATGCTCAACCTCCAGGCCAACCCCGGCCTGCAGGTGCGCCAGGGCACCCTCCTCATGACCGCCGGCCGCATCAACAGCCAGAGCCCCGCGAACAACAACGACTACGTCGGCCGCTTCGCCGGCGACGACGGGACCCTGATCCTCGCCGGGACCGCGGCCTACGTGCGCAACAACAACCACCTCGTCGTCGGCGACGGGGCGGGCAGCCGCGGCACGATGATCGTCCAGGACAACGCGTCGTTCTGGGGGAACTACCGGATCATCCTGGGCAACAGCGCCGGCAGCACCGGCATCGTGCAGCAGACCGGCGGCTCGGTGTACCTCGGCAGCGACACCTACATCGGCAACTACGGCGTGGGCACCTACACCCTGAGCGGCGGCCTGCTGTCGAACGCGACGACCTACGTCGGCAACGCCAACCTCGGAAACGGGCTGCTCACCCTCGAGGGAGGCCTGTACCGCGGCGGGGCGCTGAACCTCGGGAACAACGTCGGCGGCATGGGCCTCGTGGTCCAGTCCGGCGGCACCGGCCTCGTGACCGGCGGCATCACGATCGGCGACGACGCCGCCGGCCGCTACGTGCTGGGCGGGGGCTTCCTGACCAACGGCTCCGTCGCCGTCGGCAACAACGCCACCGGCGTCGGCGTGATGCTCCAGACCGGCGGCGTGCTCCGCTCCGGCTCGACGACCATCGGCGCCAACCTCGGCTCCGTCGGCGCCGTCTTCCAGACCGGCGGCTCGTCCCTCGGCTACGGGCTGACGATCGCGAACAACGTCGGGTCCTACGGGACCTTCGAGATGCACGGCGGCATGCGGACGAACACCTACTGGATCCAGGTCGGCACCCGGGGCCTCGGCCTCTATTACCAGTCCGGCGGCACGAACTGGGTGCCGAACAACGGGATGATCCTGGACAACGGAAGCGGCGCGACCCCGGCGACGGGCGTTGCGTACTTCTCCGGCGGCGTCTACACGAGCTCGCAGACCATCGTGCTCGGCTACCACAACAACACGGTCGCCGGCGGCCGCGCCGAGTTCACCGTCGACGGCGGCAACGTGATGCTCAACAACGTCCTCCTGCTGAACCGCTACGTGAACACGAACACGATCGCGATGGCGACCAACATCGTCAACCTGAACGCCGGCACCTTCCGCACGACCTACATCCGCCAGCATGTCCCCGGCGGCCGCAGCGTCTTCAACTTCAACGGCGGCACGCTGCTCGTCGGCGCGAGCGTCTCCAACGCGACGTTCCTGCAGGGCCTCGACGCGGCCCTCGTGTACGGCGGCGGCGCGGTCATCGACACCTACACCAACACCGCCGTCATCGCCCAGGACCTGCTGGCGCCGGCGGGGGACGGCGTCACCGCGATCCCGTGGGGCGGCGACCTCGGCGGCTACATCGGCGCGCCGTATGTCCAGCTCACCGGCGGAAGCGGCTTCGGCGCGACGGCCGTCGCGCTGTTCGATTACGTGACCGGGACCGTGACGGGCCTGGTGATCACCAGCTCCGGCAGCGGGTACGCGCCGGGCGACACGGTCACCGCGACCCTGGTCGGCGGCGGCCACGCCGACGTCGACCTCGGCGCCGCCACGCTCGGCGCCGTCGGCAGCGGCGGGCTGACGAAGCTCGGGAACGGCACGCTGGTCCTGTCGGGTGACAACGCCTACACCGGCGCCACCACCGTCGCGGCGGGCATGCTCGAGGCCCTCCGCCCCGCGTCGCTGCCCTCCACCACCAACCTGACCGTCGCCACCGGCGCCGCCTTCGTGGCCGGCGTCGGCGGGGCGGGCCAGTGGCAGGCGGCCGACGTCGACACCCTCCTGGCCACGGCCACGTTCAACGCTGGCTCCTACCTCGGCTTCGACACCGCGCTCGGCGATTTCACCTACGGATCCGCCATCACCGGCGCCAAGGGCCTGATCAAGCTGGCCACCAACACGCTGACCCTGTCCGGCGCGAACACCTACGGCGCCGGGACGTGGATCGCCAACGGCCGCGTCGTCCTCGAGACCGACGAGGGCCTGGGCACGGGCGGACTCATGATCGGCGGACCGGGCACCGTGGGCTCGCTGTCGCTCTCGAACGTCAGCCAGACCGTCGCCGCGATGCTCGTCCGCTCGACGCCGTTCCTCACGAACTCCATCCACATCGGCGCCGGGCAGTCGCTGGTCGTGCTGGGCTACGTGACCAACGGCGTGCGCGAGCAGAACTCCCGCACCCTGCTGGCGATGGACGGCGCCGGGACGTTCGCCGTCACCAACGCCGGCGGCCTGTTCCAGGTCGGAAGCCTGAGCAACGCCACCGCCATCATGGACCTGCACGCGCTGGGCTCCTTCAGCGCCGATCTCGGCAGCGGCAACTTCGCGATCGGCCCGACCGACGGCTCGGCCGGGACCTCCACGAACATCCTGCTCCTGGCCACCAACAGCACGATCGTCGCCGGGCGCCTCACCGTCGGCGACGGCGTCGCCTCCACCGCCGGCGGAAGCGCCCTGGTCCTCGGGTCCGGCGTGAACTCGCTCCAGGCCGACCTCCTCGTGGTCGCCAGCGGCAAGCAGAACGCGGACCTGCTCTTCGCGGACGCCACCGGAACCCTGTCGCTCTCGAACCGGGCCGGCACCGGCCGCGCCAACCTGGCCATCGGCGTCAACCGCGTCGGCACCGGCGCGACCGCCACCGGCGTGCTCGACACCCGCGGGCACGAGGCGAACCTCTTCGTCGGCAGCCTGACGAGCGGCGCGAGCGTCGCGAACAGCGCGGGGCGGTTCGCGGGGCGGCTCTACTTCGACCAGGGCGTCCTCGACGTGCAGGACGCCATCGTCGGCCTGCGCGCCTCGACCGGCACCGGCGGCGTCACCGGCGAGGTCCACA
>CAYODK010000002.1:45802-87953 GCA_964402695.1 uncultured Verrucomicrobiota bacterium | reverse complement strand
CCTCGCCGATCGCGGCGCGCAGCGGCACCGGGGCCCCGGAAAGGGCGCCCTCGAGAGCCTTCACCGCATCCGTGCCGCCGATCCGGCCGAGGGCCTTCGCGGCGCACGCGGCGAGGACGGGGTCGGCGTCCTTCAGGAATCCGGCGAGGGCGGGGACGGCCTTCACGTCGCGCCGCTGGCCGAGGCTGCCGGCGACGCCGGTGCGCAGCGCGCCGGTCGTCGTCCCCAGCGCGGCGCGCAGGGCCTCGCCGGCGGCGGGATCCGGGATCATCTCCAGCGCGACGCGCGCCGCGTGGGACAGCTCCGCGTTCGGCAGCAGCGCGGCGAGGGCCGGGACGGCGGCGGCGGTGCCGATGCGGCCGATCTCGCGGCAGGCGTCGACCTTGTCCTTCAGCGGCGCATCGGACTTCAGCACCGCGACGAGCTGCGCCTCGTTGGTCGCCGCCAGCGGCGTCGTCGGGGGCGTCGGCAGGCGGTTCGCGCGGTCCGAGGGGGCGGCGGCGGACGCCGCGACGGCCGCGGCGAGGGCCAGGGTCAGGCTCAGGGATGTCGTTCGCATGGGGGTCTCGTCTCCTTGGGGCAACCGGTCACATCTCCCAGCCGGGCCGGCGGGCGCGCGCGCGCAGCCGGTTCGCGGCGTCGTCGTTCACGAAGGCTTCGCGGGCGGGGTCCCAGGTCAGGTCCCGCTTGAGCCACATGCAGATGTTGGCGCAATGCACGGTGGTCATCGACCGGTGCATGACGTCCTCGTTGGTGACCGTCCGATCCCTCGACTTGATGCAGTCGAAGAAGTTCCGGACGTGGCTCAGCGCGCGCCCGGTGCGCAGCGAGTATTCCTTCGTCAGCTTCGCGAAGTCCGTCAGCAGCGACGGCGACGACGCATCGAGCGTCGAGTAGCCGTCCGCGACGGCCACCCAGCCCTCGTCGCCCTCGTACTGCACGCCGCACGAGCCGTGCCAGCCCTTCTGCTGGAGGATCATCGTGACGCCGTTCGCGTAGCGGATCCGCATGCCGTCGCCGCTTTCGGTTTCGACGTACCCGTAATGGATGCCGGAGGTCTCGCCGAGGCCCATCGCGACCTGGCACTGCGCGATCGTGTGGGCGCCCCACTCGCCGATGGCGCCGGTGTGGAAGTCGTAGTAGCCGCGCCAGCCGCCGGCGACGTAGCTCTTGTTGTACGGCCGCCACGGGCAGGGGCCGAGCCAGGCGTCCCAGTTGCACTCGTCCTTCGGCGGCTCCGGCTCGCCGGGCAGCCATGCGTGGGAGCCGCAGCCGCCGCCGGCGATGTGCGCGCGCACGGTCTGGAGGCGGCCGAGGCGGCCGGTGCGGAGCAGCTCGTTCGCGAAGGTGAAGTTGGCCTCGCTGAGGCGCTGGACACCGGTCTGGTAGACGCGCCCGTAGCGGCGGGCGGCCTCGACGACGGCCTGGCCCTCGGCGACGGTCATCGACGAGGGCTTCTCACTGTAGACGTCCTTGCCCGCGCGCATCGCCTTGACGGACATCGTCGCGTGCATGCGGTCGCCGGTGGTCACGAGCATCGCGTCGATGTCGGTCCGCTCGGCGAGGAAGGCGTCCGCGTCGGTGTAGAGCTTGCAGTCGGTGTTGCCCTGGATCTCGTCGACCATGGCCTTCACGCGTTCGCGGCGGGCCTTCTGGATGTCGCAGTCGGCGACGAACTGGACGTCCGGCTCGCCCAGCATCCAGCGGAGCACGCCGGAGCCGCGGTTGCCGACGCCGATGCCGCCGAGGACGATCCGTTCGCTCGGCGCCACGCGTCCGCCGAGGCCGAGCGCGGTGGCGGGGATGATGGTCGGCGCCGCCAGGAGGCCGGCCCCCTTGAGGCTTGCGCGGAGGAAGTCGCGTCGAGTCCGTCGGATCATGGTCTGTCCCCTCATGTCTGCCACGGCGCGCGCACGGCGCGCGACCGCAGCCGGTTGGCCTCGGGATCGCCCGGGAATTCCTCGCGGACGGGGTCCCACGTCAGATTCCGCCCCAGCAGCATCGACGCGTTGATCGCGTGGCTGGTCGTCATGGTCCGGTGCGCGACCTCGGCGTCGGCGATCGCCGCGCGGCGCGTGCGGACGCCGTCGAGGAAGTCGCGGATGTGGTTCATCGGCCGGCGCGTGCGCTCGAGGTAGTCGCGGAAGATCCGCGCGCGGTCGGCCAGCAGGGCCGGCGACGAGACGTCCGGCGCCTCGTAGCCGTCCGCGACCGAGACCCACCCCTCGTCGCCCTCGTAGCGGACGCCGCAGGTGCCGCGCCAGCCGTCCACCCGCAGCACCAGCTTCACGCCGTTCGCGTACCGGCACGTGAAGCCGTCCGCCGTGGCGTTCCCGGGATGCTCGTAGGCGACCGCCGAGGTCCGCAGCGCTCCGATCGCGGACTGGCACTGCGCGATCGTGTGGCTGCACCAGCCGGCGACGCCGGTGCCGAAGTCGAGGTAGTTGAGCCACGCGCCGCACCCGCGCAGGTAGCCGGGGTTGTAGGGCCGCCACGGCGCGGGGCCGAGCCAGAGGTCCCAGTCGACCTCCTCCGGCGCGGGCAGCGGCTGCTCCGGCAGCCAGTCGGTCCGCATCTCGAACCTCAGCGTGTGGGCGAACACCGTGTGAACCCGGCCGAGCCGGCCGGTGCGGGCGAGCTCGTCGGCGAGGACGAACTTCTCCTCGCTCAGCCGCTGCGTGCCGGTCTGGAAGATGCGCCCGTAGCGCGCCGCGGTCTCGGAGAGCCGCCGGCCCTCCTCCACGGTCATCGTCGAGGGCTTCTCGGAAAAGACGTCCTTGCCCGCGCGCATCGCGAGGATCGCCATCGGCGCGTGCCATCGGTCGCCGGGGGCCATGATCACCGCGTCGACGTCCGTCCGCGCCAGCACCTCCCGGAAGTCGACGAAGGCGGCGCAATCCGTGTTGCCGTACCGCGCGTCCACGGCGGCCTTGGCGGCGTCGCGGCGCGACTTCTGGACGTCGCAGACCGCGACGACCTGCACGTCGGGTTCCTGGAGCGCGACGGAGAGGTCGTAGGAGCCGCGGCCGCCCGGCGCGATCGCGGCCAGCACGATCCGTTCGCTCGGGGCCACCGCGCCACCCCGGCCGAGCGCCGAGGCCGGCACGATCGCGGGCGCCGCCGCGAGCGCCGCGCCCGCGCGCAGCGTGGAGGAAAGGAACGCGCGGCGCGACCCCGCGCCCGCCGTCCGCCCGCCGTCCCCGGTCTGGCTCATCCCGTCAGGCCCTCCGCAATCCGGCCCGGCCGCACCCGTCCGCCGCGGCGGACGCCCGGCCGCACGCGGGCCGGAGCCTGCACCCTAGGCCCGCCCCGTGCGCGAGGGAATGGATGAGCTTGCAAAATGGATGGACGAACCTGCACGAAGTGGAGAGATACACGCCCCGGGGAGGCGAGGACGAAGTAAGAAACTCCAAACTCCAAGGAAGTGGATAAGGAAACAAGGAAGGAAGAATGAAAAGCCGGCCGGACTTCCTTCTTCCCTTCTCCTCTTGTCATTTCCTTGGAGTTTTCTACTTCTTCGCCTGTCAAAGGTTGTAGAGCTCCTCATCCGGCAGGACGTGGAAGCCGCCGGCCTCGGCGGTCGCGCGGGCGGCGTCGGCGTCGGGGACCTCGACGCAGCACACGGCCGTCGTCCCGGAGTTCACGACGAAGCCGTAGGCGTTGAGCAGGTTGACGGCGCCGCTGCCGAAGACCTCGGCGAGCCGGGCGAAGCCGCCGGGGCGGTCTTCGACGCAGACGGCGAGAATGGGCTTCCGCTTCGCCGCGAACCCGTGGGCGGCGAGGGCCTCGCACGCGGCGGCGGGATCGGTGACGAGCATCTTGAGCAGGCCGTAGTCGCCGTGATCCTGGACGACCACGGCCCGGATGTTCACGCCGCGGTCCGCGAGCGCGCGGGTGACGGCCGCGAGGCGGCCGGGACGGTTCTCCACGAAGACGTTCACCTGTTCGGCCATGGCGGTCTCCTTATTCCTTCGGCCTCAGATCGGTCACGCGCTTCGCCTTGAGTTCGAACGCGGGGAGGATGCCGGGCTCGTGCAGTTCGACCGCGGCCCGGACGAGGGTCTCGGACCGGACCTGCTCGGCGATCCGCGCCTTGAGCGCCTCCAGGGCCTCGACCTCGCCCGTGAAGACCTCCGGCAGGACCTCGATCTTCACGGTGACGCGGTCGAGCGCGCCGGCCTTCTCGATGAGGATCTGCCAGTTCGTCCCGGCCTCGGGCAGGCGCATGAGGACCTGCTCGATCTGCGACGGGTAGACGTTCACGCCGTTGAGGATCAGCATGTCGTCGCAGCGGCCGGTCATGCGCGCGATGCGCCGGTGCGTGCGGCCGCAGGGGCAGTCGCCGGGCAGCAGGCGCGTGATGTCGCCGGTGCGGTAGCGCAGGATCGGCGTCGCCTCCCGCTGCAGCGTGGTCATGACCAGTTCGGCCTCCTCGCCCCCGGCGGCGGGGGAGCCGTCGGGGCGGCGCATCTCGATGAGGAACGCGTCCTCCCAGATGTGCATGCCGTCCTTGCACACGCATTCAAACGCAACGCCCGGCCCGTTCATTTCGCTCAGGCCGTAGGAATTGTAGACGTCGATGTTGTAGAAGGACTCGATCTTGCGGCGGGTGGTCTCGGAGTACGGCTCGCCGCCGAGATAGGCCTTCCGGAGGAAGAGATCGCCGGGGGCGACGCCCTCGGAGGGCATCTTGTGCGCGACGTGCAGCATGTAGCTGGGCGTCGCGTGGACGACGGTCGTGCGGAAGTCGCGCATCAGCCGCAGCTGGCGGGTCGTGTTGCCGGCGGCCGACGGGATGACCATCAGGCCGACGCGTTCGGCGCCGTAGTGGAGGCCGAGGCCGCCGGTGAAGAGGCCGTAGGTCATCATGTTCTGGAAGACGTCCG
The DNA here is from genome assembly GCA_964402695.1 of uncultured Verrucomicrobiota bacterium. Classification (GTDB taxonomy): domain Bacteria; phylum Verrucomicrobiota; class Kiritimatiellia; order PWTM01; family PWTM01; genus VGWF01. The sequence goes on along the minus strand of CAYODK010000002.1, from coordinate 83,067 downwards.
CCGGGCCCGCGCCGGTGGCGACGATGCAGCGGGCGACGAGCTCCGTCCACGCGTCGAGGTCGCGCCGCGTGTGGTGGATCACCGTCGGCGTGCCGGTCGTTCCGCTGGAGGTATGGACGCGGACCACCTGCTCGGGCGGCACCGCGAGCAGGCCCTCCGGGTAGGCGACGCGCAGGTCGGCCTTCGTCGTCTCGGGGATGTGCCGCGCGTCGGCCAGCGTGCGGAGGTCGTCCGCCGCCGTCAGCCCGGCGCCGGCCAGGCGTTCGCGGTAGAACGGGGTCTTGAGGGCCTGGCGCACCGTGGCGCGCAACCCCTGGAGCTGCACGGCCTCCAGCGCCGCCCGGTCCGCGCGCTCGATCTCCGGATTCCAACACCGCTCGTTCGCCATGACCCACCCCCGCACCTGCCCGCGCCGCATCCCCCGGCGGCCGGAACCCGGTCAGCCTACGCGGCGGGCGGGGGCAGGGGAAGCGTTTTCGGCCGGCGATCCCCGCGCGGGCGCCCGTTTGACAACAGGGGCGCCGGGCGTAGGTTCCGGCCGGCACAATTGCTGAGGACGACAACGATGAACGAAACGACGATGGCCGCCGCGCTGCAGATCACCGACCGGGCCCGCGCCCAGCTCGCGGGGATGCTGTCCGACGGGCGCGTGATGAGACTGTCCGTCGCGCCGGGCGGCTGCTCCGGGCTGATGTATTCCGCGCGGGTGGACGCCGGGGTCGCGGCCGAGGACCAGGTCCTGTTCGACGACGGCTCCGTGCGCGTCGTCGCCCACGCGGCCAGCGCGCCGCTGCTCGAGGGCATCGTCGTCGACTACTCCGACGATCTTGTCGCCCCGGGCTTCCGGTTCCGGAACCCCCGCGCCGTGAAGTCCTGCGGCTGCGGCGCCAGTTTCAAGGTCTGAGTCCCCGGCGGAGAGAAGGCCATGATTTCCCATCCCGACGACGATCTGCTCGGCGGCGAGTCGATCTACTGCATCAACCGTTCGCAGCTTGAGACGGCCTCCGACCTCGCCTACCGCAACCCCGAGACCGCCCCGCGCATCCAGGAAGTCCTGGAGAACCTCGAAACCCGGTTCTCAAGGAACGAGCGCGCCGCCGTCGCGTTCCTCCTGATCGAACGCCTGCGCAAGACGGCCGACGAGCCCGCGTGACGGGTCCGCGCCTCAGGCGCCTGCAGTCCCCGCGATCCGGAGGATCCGGCGCCGGACGATCAGCAGCGGGATCGCTCCGAAGACGCCGAACGAGCAGTCGATCAGCCGCCACCACCACGGGATCCCGCGGATGGCCCCCGCGATCAGCGCCAGCGGGATCACCATGCCGCAGGCGATGAGGCCCCAGTCGATCACCCAGCGGTTGCGAACCGGGTCGCGCCAGGGCCCGAGGAAGGCCACCGCAATCACCAGGTGCGCGAAGGCCAGCCAGTCCGTGCCATAGGGCAGGAACGGGTGCCGTGCCCCGACCTCCGCCAGCGCGTCTCGCACCCGGACCATCCACGCCATCAGGCCGGAATCCTCCGGCACCCCCGCCGCAGCAAGGCCCCGCACGATCCACCCGACCTCGCTTTCGAGCGGAAAGGCGGTGAGCCCGCTCAGGACGAGGCCGGTGATGAAGATCGCCAGCCACAGCCGGATGGCGCGCAGGCTGCTACGGACCGGATCGCTCATGTGCGGGTCACCCTCGAAGTTGTCGGGGGAAACGGTATACTATCGGAGGTCCGGAATACATGAGAAGAGTCGCCCCGGCTGTCCTTGTGCTGGCCGCCCTTGCCTGCGTCCTCCTGTGGCAGCGGCGGCCCGCGCGGTCTATTGCCCTCCCGCCGGATGCCGGGCTGGCGGACGCGGTCCGCTCGACGCACCGTTTCACCTTCCCTGTCGCCGCCGGCCACCGCTTCCGCGCCGGCCCCGGGACCGCGGTCGCCCCCGCCGTTGCGGGAACGACGACCGCGCCCCCCGCCGCCCCCGCCGTCGCGGGAACGACGGCCGCGCCCCCCGCCGCCCTTGCGGCGGCGGGGGCGGAGATCGACGCCTCGTGGCTGGACCGCGAGCGCGCTCGCTTCGTCCGTCCCCGTCCGGACCCGCGGGACGACGTCGCGCCGCAGGACCGCCTCCTCCTCGCGAACCGCACCGCGGCGCCGGCGGTCGACGGCCCCTCCGCGCAGGATCCCGCCGCCCTCGACTCGCCTCGCGGCACGCGGCCGTTTGTCGTGCAGGTCGATGGCGCCGGCCTCCCCGCCCGCCGCGCCGCGCTCGAGGCCGCCGGCGCCGTCGTGCGCGGGTACATCCCGAACCACGCATGGCTCGTCGAGGCCGGCGGCGCGGCGCGGGCCGCGATCGCGGCCCTGCCCGGCGTGCGGGCGATCGAGCCATGGCTGCCCTCCGATCGGATCCAGCCCTTCGTCGCGCACCTGGCCGCCACGCGATCCGCGAGGGAGCGCGTCCCGCTGTCGATCCAGACCTTCGCGCCGGCCGATGTCGGGGGCGTGGCGGATGCGATCCGCGGGGCGGGCGGCGAGGTGGAGTCCGCGGTCGCCGGCCGCCGCTGGGGCGTCGTCCGCGCCTCGGTCCCGCTCGGCCTTGTCGCCGCGCTGTCCCGGCGCGGCGACGTGCAGTGGATCGGGGAGCGCGTCCGGCCGCGCCTCTACAACGACCTCGCCGCCGCGCCGTCGCACCTGAACGCGACCAACGCGTGGGGGCAGTGGGGGCTGACCGGGGCCGGGCAGGTCGCAGGCCACGCGGACACCGGCCTCGACCGCGGCACGACCAACGACCTCCATCCCGACTTCCGGGGCCGGATCGTCGCCGCGTTCGCGCGCGGCCGCACGAATGACTGGTCCGACCCCGACGGCCACGGCACGCACACCGCCGGCTCGCTCGCGGGCGACGGTTCGTTGAGCGGCGGACGCTACCGCGGCATCGCCCACGGCGCGTCGATCGCGCACCAGTCCGTCGCGCGCGCCGACGGCGGTCTCACCGGACTCGGGGACGACCTCAACGAGCTCTTCGGGCAGACCTACGCCGTCGGCGCGCGCGTGCACTCCGACAGCTGGGGATCCGATGTGTCCGGCGAGTACACCGACGACAGCCGGCAGGCGGACGAGTTCGCCTGGGACCATCCCGACCACCTGGCCGTCTTCGCCTCCGGCAACGCCGGCAGCGACGGCGACGAGGACGGCGTGATCGATGCGGGCTCCGTGGGGGCCCCGGCGACCGCGAAGAACGTGCTCGCCGTCGGTGCGACCGAGAACGACCGCCCGCCGGGCAGCGGCGGCTACACGTCCTACAAGTACGGGACGGGTTCCTGGCTTCCGGACTACCCCGCCAACCCGATCCGCGACGACTGGATCTCGTGGAGCGCGACGACGAATCCCTACGCGCAGGGCATGGCCGCGTTCTCCAGCCGCGGCCCGGCGGCGGACGGCCGCATCAAGCCGGAGGTCGTCGCGCCGGGCACCGACATCCTCTCCTGCCGCTCGCGCGCCCCGGGCGCGGGCACCGGCTGGGGCGTCGCGCCGGAGAGCACGAACTACATCTTCAACGGCGGCACCAGCATGGCCACCCCGCTCGCGGCCGGTGCGGCGCTTCTGTTCCGGCAGTACGCCGAGGAGCGGGCCGGCCTGGTCCAGCCCAGCGCGGCGTTGATCAAGGCGATGATGGTCGGCGGCGCCCGCTCGCTGGCGCCCGGACAGTACGGCGCCGGCGCCGCGCAGGAGATCCCCTTCCCGGTCCCCAATCCGGTCGAGGGGTGGGGGCAGGTCGACATCGGGGGCACCGTCTATCCCGAGGGGCGCATCGTCCGGCTGCTCGACGACGTCGCGCCGGAGGCCGATGCGACGAACATGGTCTCCGTGACGATCGTCGAGGGCGGGCGGCCCCTGGACATCGCGCTGGCGTGGATCGATTTTCCGGCCACCGCCGGCGCCGGCGCCACGCGGGTGAACGATTTCGACCTCGAGGTTCTCGACCCGACCGGGGCCGTGTGGTTCGCCAACGGCGGAAGCGGTCCCGACCGGACCAACACGGTGGAGACCGTCCGGATCGCCGCCGCCCTGCCCGGGGACTACGACGTGCGCATCATCGGCGCCGCGGAGCCCGAGACCGGCACGGTGGCGGCCGTCTACATCCGGGGCGCGCTCGACGACGGGCCGCGGATCCACCACGTGCCGCTCCCCCGCCAGCCGGGCGGCGCGGGGGATTTCATCGTGGACGCGGCGGTCCAGTCCGTCGGGCCGTTCACCAACGGCGAGATGCGGCTGTACTGGAGCACGACCGATCCCCCGGCGCCGTGGTCCGAAACGAACTTCACCTGGCTCGGCGGCGCGGGCTACCGGGCCGCGATTCCCGACCGGGCGCCGGGGACGACGGTCCGGTACTACCTGCGGATCGATGCCTGGCCCTACGATGTGCGCTCCCCGGCGAACGCGCCGGATGCCGTCAACCGGTTCGAGGTCAGCGACCGCGTGAGCCTGGTCGTCACGGGCTCGCCCGCCGAGGCGGGCATCGTGTCGCCCGCGTACGGCCCGCATGCGGGGGCGTCCGGTTCGGTCATGCGCGCGACGGCGTCGCCGGTGTTCGCGGTCTCCAACGGCGTGCGCATGGCGTGCCTCGGCTGGACCGGCACCGGCAGCGTTCCGGCGACGGGGTCCACCCACGAGGTCGAGTTCGTGTGGGAGTCCGACAGCACCCTGACGTGGCTCTGGCGCGAGGAGGTCGGCCTGACGCAGTCCTCGGAGCCGCAGGGCGCCATCGACACGACCACCTGGCACGCGCGCGGCGCCGTCGCCTCGACCGAGACGACCTGGGCGCTGGCCTGGGCGGGCTCCGAGCCCTACGCGTTCGCCCAGTGGAGCGTCGACGGCGCGCGCTGGCCCGACGCCACGTCGCCGTCGCCGAACCCGGCGACCGGCATCGTCATGTCCGGCCCCCGCTCGGCGGTCGCGCTCTACATGAAGTTCTGGGAGGATGCCAACACCAACATCCTCTCCGACTGGTTCGAACAGCGCTACTGGGGCGGCCTCCGGGACGACCTCGTCGCGACGAACGACCTCGACGGCGACCTGTGGACCAACCTCGGCGAGATGCTCGACAACACCGATCCTCTCGACGCCTCGTCCTATCCGACGCCGCCGGTCATCACGAACTTCGTGCCGCTCGCCTCGCCGCAGACGACGCGTCCGCCGTGGCGTGTCGAGGCGGAGGTGGTCGACAACTTCGCGATCGAGCTGGTCCACTTCGTCTGGCGCGAGGCGGGCGACGAGGTCTGGACGACCAACTCGATGGTGTGGGACGGGGGCAACCGCTTCCACCACGACCTCGACCCGCCCGCCCGCGGCTCGAAGGCCGTCGAGTACTCCCTCAGCGCGGGCGACGTGATCGGCTACTACCTGACCGACCACCGGACGACGACGGACGTGCACACCGTCGTCGGCCAGTACGACACGCCGTTCTTCGACGTCGCGCCGACCAACCTCGGCACGATCGAGATGTCCGACGCGATCGTGACGACCAACCTCGCGGTCCACAACTACGGCGCGCAGTCGGTCGTGTGGACCTCCGGCCTGTCCGCCTCGTCGGCGCGGATCCCGTTCGACGGCAGCGCCGGCGCGTGGAGCCACGCCGGCTCGCCCGACCCGTGGCACCTGACGACCAACCGCATCTACCGCGGGAGCAACGCCTGGTACTGCGGCAACAGCGCCACGCGCCTCTATCCCGACGCCTGCCACGCATGGCTCGACACGCCGCCGTTCACCGTCGGCGCCGACGGCATGCTGACCTTCCACCAGTGGTTCAAGGCCGAGTACGACACCGACCTCAACGACGACCATTTCTGGGACGGCGGCGTGATCCGCGTCTCGACCAACGGCGGCGCGTCGTACGAGCTCGTCACGCCGGTCGGCGGCTACCCGTACCGCATCACGCCCAACCCGGACTCCCCCTTCCCGGCACACCACCCGTGCCTCGCCGGCCGCGGGCTTTCGGAGGAGTGGGAGGCCGTGTCCGTCGACCTGCGCCCGCTCGAGGGCCTCGAGGTGATCGTGCGGTTCGAGTTCGGGTCCGACTTCTACACGGTCGACGAGGGCTGGTACATCGGCGACGTCGCCCTGCAGTCCAGCACCGGCACCGCGTGGCTGGCGCTCGGCGGCACGCTCGGCGGCACGTTCGCGCAGAACGACACGGGCACGATCGACATCACCGCGGATCCCGCCCGGATCGAGCCGGACGGCGAGGAGCAGGCGTTCATCACCTTCGTGCACAACGATCCCGAAGGGGTGACCCAGGTGCCCGTGCGCGCGCGTCGCGGGCGCTTCGTCACCGCGGCCACCTCGGGGCCCGGCCGGGTGTCGTTCGACCGCGCGTTCCTGTTCCGCGACGCCTCGACCTCGCTCGTCGCGACCGCCGGCGCGTTCGCGCACCTCACCGGCCTCACCTCCAACGGCGCCGCCGTGCCGGGGGTCTACGGCCCGGGGACAACCAATGCCACGCTGCTTTTCCAGCGGCCGGAGACGGACGTCGTCGTCGTCGCATCCTTCGCCCCGAACCTGACCTCCGGCGGCGTGCCGGAGGCCTGGCTGGCGCGGTACGGATGGTCCAACGACTTCGAGGCGGCGGCGGCCGCGGACACCGACGGCGACGGCGCCCCGGCCGGCGACGAGTGGGCGGCGGACACCGACCCGACCAACGGGGTTTCGGTCCTGCGCCTGGTCGGGGTCTCCTTCGCCGACGGCCTCGTCACGCTGGAGTGGTCCGGCGGCACATCGCGCACGCAGTTCGTCGAACGCGCGGAGGGCCCGGTCGATCCGCTGTGGACGCCGGTCCACACCAGCCTCCCTCCGACCGCCCCCGGCGGCGTCCTTTCGCTCGGCACCGAGTCCAACGCCGTCTTCCGCGTCCGGGTGCCGCCGCCATGACCGCCGGTCGCCTGTTCGACATCAAGCGGTTCTCGACCCACGACGGGCCCGGGATCCGGACGACGGTGTTCCTGACCGGATGCCCCCTCGCGTGCTGGTGGTGCCACAACCCCGAGGCGCTCGCGCTGCACGCGCCGCCGGGCGCGCATGCCGACGCGTCCGCGGCGGAGTTCGCCGTCCCCGGGCGCGGCTTCGTCGGCGAGTTCACGACCGAGCAGGTGCTCGACGAGGTCCTGCGCGACCGGCCCTACTACGAACGCTCGGGCGGCGGGATCACGGTCTCCGGCGGCGAGCCGTTCGGGCAGCCCGCCTTTCTGCTCGACCTCCTGCGCGAGTCGCGGCGGCGCGGCCTGCACACCGCGGTCGACACGTGCGGGCTCGCGCCCGCGGATCTCGTCCGCGAGGCGGCGCCGGAGACGGACCTCTTCCTGTACGACCTCAAGCTCCTCGACCCCGGCGAGCACGAGCGCTACACCGGCCGGACCAACGGCGGGATCCTGGAGAACCTGGAGCTGCTCGACCGCCTCGGCGCGCGGATCTGGATCCGGATCCCGCTGGTGCCCGGCATCACCGCCACGCCTGCGAACCTCGAGGCCACGTCGCGGTTCCTCCTCGACCGCGTTTCGTGTCGACGCGTGAGCCTGCTTCCGTATCATCGCGCAGGCACGGCGAAGCACGAACGGCTGGGCCGGGCGTACCGGCTGCCGGACCTCGCGCCGCCGACGGCGGAGGACGTCGCCGCCGCGCGCGGGCATTTCGAGTCGAAGGGATTCACCGTCCGGATCGGAGCCTGACACCATGCGCGAACGCATCCAGCGCCTGCGGACCGCCACCCTCGAAGCCGTCCCCCGCATCTCCATGGAGCGCGCCCGGCTGCTCACCGAGTGCCTCGCGTCGCCCGACTGCGCCCGCGAGCCGGTCCCGGTGCAGCGCGCGATGGCCTTCCGGCACATCCTGGCGAACAAGGAGCTTCACGTCGGCCCGGACGAGATGTTCGTCGGCGAGCGCGGGCCGGCGCCCGCCGCGGTGCCGACCTATCCGGAGATCTGCGTCCATTCCGCGGCCGATCTCGACGTCCTGGACTCCCGGGAGAAGGTCTTCTACCGGGTCGACGCGGAGGCGCGCCGGCAGCACCTGGAGCGCGTCGAGCCGTTCTGGCGCGGCCGGGCCCAGCGCGACCGCATGTTCCGCGAGCTGCCGCCGGAGTGGATCGCCGCCTACGAGGCCGGCGTCTTCACCGAGTTCATGGAGCAGCGCACGCCGGGCCACACGACGCTCGGCGGGACGATCTACCGCAGGGGGCTGCTCGACCTGCGGGGGGACATCGCCCGCGCGATCGCGGCGCTCGACTTCGACCGCGACCCCGCCGCCCTCGACCGGCGCGACGAACTGCGCGCGATGGACATCGCCGCCGGCGCGATGATCGCCTACGCCGCGCGCTACGCGGAACGGCTCGACGCCCTCGCCGCCGCCGAACCCGGCGCCGGCCGGCGCGCCGAGCTGGCGTTGATGGCGGACATCTGCCGCCGCGTCCCCGCCCGCGCCCCGCGGACCTTCCGCGAGGCGCTGCAGGCCTACTGGTTCATCCACGTCGGCGTCATCACCGAGCTCAACCCGTGGGACTCGTTCAACCCCGGCCGCCTCGACCAGCACCTCTGGCCGTTCTTCGAGCGCGAGCGCGCCGCCGGCACCCTCGACGTCGAGGACGCGCGCGAGATGCTCCAGGCCTTCTGGGTGAAGTTCCACAACCACCCCGCGCCGCCGAAGGTCGGCGTCACCGCGCAGGAGAGCGGCACCTACACCGACTTCACGCTGATCAACACCGGCGGCGTCCGCCCCGACGGGACGGACGCGGTCAACGACCTCTCCTACCTCATCCTCGACGTGATCGAGGAGATGCGCCTGCTCCAGCCCGGCTCGATGATCCAGGTCAGCAAGAAGAACCCCGACGCCTTCGTGAAGCGCGCCGCGCGCATCATCCGCACCGGCTTCGGCCAGCCGTCGATCTTCAACACCGACGCCGTCGTGCAGGAGCTGCTGCGCCAGGGCAAGTCGCTCGAGGACGCCCGCGAGGGCGGCTGCAGCGGCTGCGTCGAGGCCGGCGCCTTCGGGCGCGAGGCCTACATCCTGAGCGGCTACTTCAACCTCCCGAAGATCGTCGACCTGGCCCTGCACGACGGCCTCGACACCCGCACCGGCCGGCAGCTCGGCCCGCGCACCGGCGATCCGCGCGCCTTCGCGACGTTCGACGACCTCTACGCCGCCTTCGAGGCCCAGCTCCGCCATTTCGTCGACATCAAGGTCCGCGGCAACAACCTGATCGAGCGGCTCTACGCCCGCCACATGCCCGTGCCGTTCCTGTCGCTGCTGATCGACGACTGCATCGCGAAGGGCCTCGACTACCACGCCGGCGGCGCGCGCTACAACACGACCTACATCCAGGGCGTCGGCCTCGGCACGACCGTCGACGCGCTCGCGTCGCTGCGCCACAACGTCTACACGACGCGGCGGTGCACGATGGACGCGATGCTCGCCGCGCTCGACGCCGACTTCGCCGGCCACGAGGCGCTGCACCGCCGGCTGCTCGACGACACCCCGAAGTACGGCAACGACGACGACCGCGCCGACGACCTCGTCCGGCGCGTGTTCGGGAGCTACTGGGCGACGATCGACGGCCGCCCCAACGTCCGCGGCGGCGCCCATCGCGTCGACATGCTCCCGACCACGTGCCACGTCTACTTCGGCCGCGTCACCGGTGCGCTTCCGGACGGAAAGCGCGCGGGCGAGACCGTCTCCGAGGGCATCTCGCCCGTCCAGGGCGCCGACCGCAGGGGCCCGACGGCGGCGCTGAACTCGGCCGCGAAGTTCGACCACGTGAAGACCGGCGGCACGCTGCTCAACCAGAAACTGACGCCGCGCGTGCTGGCCGACGAGGACGGCCTGATGAACCTCGTGCACCTCGTGCGGGGCTACTTCAGCCGCGACGCCCACCACATCCAGTTCAACGTCGTCACGCGCGAGACGCTGCTCGACGCGCAGAAGCACCCGGAGAGGCACCGCGACCTGATCGTCCGCGTCGCCGGCTACAGCGATTACTTCGCCAACCTGACGCCGGAGCTGCAGGACGAGATCATCCGCCGCACCGAGCAGCAGGACTTCTGACCGCCGTCACTTCGCGGGCGCGAGCGACCGGGTCCCCTCGACCTTCATCGGCAGGCCGAGGAACCTGTCGCGGGATGTGATGAAAAGCGTCCTGAAGTCCGGCCCGCCGAAGACGACGTTCGAGGCGTAGGTGCCGGGCGCCAGCACGCCGATCGCGGCGCCGTCGGGCGCGTAGACCTTCACGCCCACGCCGCCGCAGGCGACGTACAGGTTGCCCTGCGCGTCGAGCGTCATCCCGTCCGGCCCGGCGCCGAGATCGATCCACATCCTCTCGTTCGCCAGTTTCCCCGGGGCGGTGACGTCGTAGCGGTAGATGCACTTCCCGCCGTTGTCGGCGAGGTAGAGGGTCTTGTTGTCCGGCGTCAGCAGGATGCCGTTGGGTTTCTTGCACACGGTGGAGACGCAGGACACGGCGCCTTCGGGCGAGACGTAGTAGGCGTCCTCCTTGCGCACCGTCGGCTGGCCGCGGTGGCGGTAGTTCGGATCGGTGAAGTAGAAGCCGTCCTGGCGGTCGACGGTCAGGTCGTTCGGCTCGTTGAACTCGCGGTCCTTCCCGCCGCCGGCGAGCACGCGCTTCCGCTTCGACTTCACGTCGAACGCGACGACGCGGAACGCGGCGCCCTCGCACACGACGAGCTCGCCCTTCGAGTTGAACATCATGCCGTTCGCGTCGAGGCTGTCCGGCACGAAGACCTCGACCGGCTTCCCGGGCGCGTAGACATGGATCGTGTCCTTCTTCCCGTCCGAGAAGTAGACGGCGCCCGCGCCGTCCGCCGCCGGTCCCTCGCAGAAGCCGTAGCCGGTCCCGAGCACCTGCGGCTGCGCCGCCGGATCGCAGAGGTCCTCCAGCTTCGCCGCCGCGTCCGCCGCCAGCGCGCCCGCCGCCGCCAGCCCCATTGCAAGCCGCATCGCGTTCGTCATCGCCGCATCCTCCCGCGCGCCGCGCGCGCGGTTCGCACGATAGCCTCCCGCGCCCCGCCGCCGCAAGCCGCCGGTCAGCCCCCGTTCCGCGAGAACCGCCGGCGGTCGTCCTGGATCTCGACGGGGCGGGGGATGAAGGACAGGTGGCGGGCGTCGACGACCCCGCGGAGGGCCGCGACGAGCGCGTGCGACGGGGCGACGGACCATTCCGGGTCGGCCTCGACGGTGAAGTGGCGCAGCGACCACGCCGAGGCCTCGATCTGGAAGAGGATCGGGCAGCGGCCCCGGTGGGCGCGGAAGACCTTCTGCAGCGCCTCCATCAGCGCCGGATCCTCCATGTCGGCCTGCCGCAGCGCGACGATCAGACGCTGGACGCCGCCGGGCAGGACCGCGTCGACCTCCAGCACCTCGTTCGCGGCGATCGAGGCGCCCTGGCCGCGGCCGGTCTGGACGGAGCCCCGCACGACGAGCACGCGGCCCTCCTTCAGCACGCCGGCGTACTTGTCGAGCGTGTCGGGATAGAGCACGACCTCGGCCTTGCCGGTGTCGCCGTCCTCCATCGCCAGGATCGCCATCTTGCGGCCGGCGGTGCGGCCCTTCTTGACGATGCGCTCGCGGATCTGCGCGACCGAGCCGCAGAGCTGCACCGGCGTGCGATCGGGCATCGACTCGAGCGCGCCGAGGGTCAGCGTCCGCGGCCAGCGAAGGCTGCGCGCCTCGACGGCGTAGTCGTCGACCGGGTGTCCCGTGAGGCAGAACCCGAGCGTCTCGCGCTCGACGGCGAGGACCATCTCCTGGCTCCACGGCGAGACGTCCGGGAGGCGCGGCGGGGGCGCGGCCGCGCCGGTGTCCGCCCCGAAGAGCGACATCTGCCCGGCGGCGCGGTCGCGCGCGTCGGCCGCGGCGGCCGCCATCGCCTCGTCGAGCGCGGCGAGGAGCTGCGCGCGGTGGCCTCCGCCGCAGCGGTCGAAGGCGCCGCAGCGGATCAGGGCCTCGAGCGTGGAGCGGTTGACGGCCTTGCGGTCGACCGTCCGGCAGAAGCCGTGAAGGTCCTTGAACGCGCCCTCCGTGGTGCGGGCGGCGAGGATGGACTGCACGGCGCCCTCGCCGACGCCCTTGACGGCGCTCAGGCCGAAGCGGACGAACTCGCCGTCGACGCTGAACTGGGTCTCGCTGACGTTGATGTCCGGTGGCAGCACGCGGACGCCGTCGCGCTTGGCGGCGCCCATGTACTGGCCCATCTTCTCGATGTCGCTGCTTTCGAACGTCAGCGTCGCGGCCCAGAACTCGGCCGGGTGGTGGCGCTTGAACCACGCGGTCTGGTACGCAACGATCGCGTAGCCGGTCGAGTGGGCCTTGTTGAAGCCATAGCCCGCGAACTTGAGGATCAGCTCGAAAAGCTGCTCGGCCTCGGCGGCGGGAATCCCGTTCTTCCCGGCGCCCTCGATGAACGCGGGCTTCTCGGCGTTGATGACGTCCTTCTTCTTCTTCGAGATCGCCTTGATCAGCGTCAGCGCGCGGCTGAGCGGAAGGCCGCCGAGCAGGTTGAGCACCTGCATCACCTGCTCCTGGTAGACCATGATGCCCATGGTCTCGGCGAGGAGGCCGTCGACGAGCGGGTGGACCTTCTCGACCGCCTCCTTCCCGGCCTTGCGCTTGCAGTAGGACGGGATGAGCTCCATCGGGCCGGGCCGGTACATCGCGTTCGCGGCGATGAGGTCCTCGATCCGGTTGGGCTGCATGTCGCGCAGAATGCCCTTCATGCCCTCGGATTCGAACTGGAACACGGCGTCGGTCTCGCCGGCGCGGAACATCGCGTAGACGGTGTCGTCCTTGAGGTCCAGCGCGTCGGGGTCGATGTCCTTCCCGGTCCTGCGGCGCACGAGCTCGCGGGCGCGCTGGATCACGCTCAGCGTCTTGAGGCCGAGGAGGTCCATCTTCATCAGGCCGACCTTCTCGCAGGTCGGGCCGTCCCACTGCGTGATCACGTCGGGCTTGTCGGCCTGGCGGCAGAGGGGGATGAGGCCCTCGAGGGGCTCGTCGCAGACGACGACGCCGGCGGCGTGGACGCCCGCGTGGCGCGCGAGGCCCTCGAGGCTGCGGGCGAGATCGACCAGCCGGCGCGTCTCGGGGTTCGCCTCGTACTCGGCCTTCAGTTCGGCGGAGACGAGACTGGCGTCGTCGTCCTTGATCCCGAGCGCCTTCTCGAGCGTCGCCTTCGGCCCCTCGGGGATCATCTTGGCGATGCGGTCGACCTGGTCGAGCGGCCAGTTCAGAACGCGCCCGACATCGCGGATCGCGGCGCGCGGCTTGAGGGTCCCGTAGGTGATGATCTGGGCGACGTGGCCGTACTTCTCGCGGACGTACTGGATGACCTTCTCGCGGCCGACCTGGCAGATGTCGATGTCGACGTCAGGGTCCTCCTTGCGCTGCGGGTCGGTGAACCGCTCGAAGAGGAGCCCGTAACGGACAGGATCGACGTTCGCGATGCCGAGCGAGTAGCCCAGCAGCGTCGCGACGCCGCTGCCGCGGGGCGAGGCCGGGATCTCGTTCTGCCGCGCGAACTGGACGAAGTCGTTCACGATCAGGAAGTACGAGCTGTAGCCCTTGTCCTCGATGACCTTGAGCTCCCATTCGAGGCGCTTGCGGTATTCGGGCGGCGGCTCGACCTCGCCGAAGCGGCGGGCGAGGCCCTCCCACGCGAGGCGGCGCAGGTGAGCCTCCGGCGTCGTGTCGGCGGGGGTGCGGAAGCCGGGCAGGTGTTTCTTCGTGAAGTCGAGATTGAGGTTGCACATCTCGGCGATGCGCGTGGTGTTGGCGATGGCCTCGGGCCACATGCCGAGGGCCCTGTCCATCTCGGCCGGGCTCTTGAGGTAGAGCTCCTCGGAGTAGTGCAGCGCGTTGGGGTCGTCGAGCCGCTTGCCCGTGGAGATGCAGGTCAGCACGTTGTGCGCGGGCTTGTCGGCGCGGCGGAGGAAGTGAACGTCGTTCGTCGCGACGAGGCCGAGGCCGAACTCCTTCGCCAGGTCGATCAGGAGCGGATTGACGCGGTCCTGGTCGGCCTCGCCCTGGTTCTGGATCTCGATGAAGAAGCGGTCGGGGCCGAAGATGTCGCGGTATTCGCCGGCGATCCGGCGGGCCTCGTCGGCCTGCTCGCGGGCGAACGCCTCGGGAATCTCGCCGCCGAGGCAGGCGGAGGTGCAAATCAGGCCCTCGTGGAACTGCGACAGCAATTCGCGGTCGAGGCGCGGCCGGTAGTAGAAGCCCTCGAGGAACGCGCGGGAGCTGAGCTTGATCAGGTTGCGCCAGCCGGTCTCGTTCATCGCCAGCAGAAGCAGGTGGCTGGCGGCGTCCCCGATGCTGCGGCTCGTCTTCTCCGTGCGGTGCCCGGGCGCGATGTAGGCCTCCATGCCCAGGATCGGTTTGATGCCCGCGGCCTTCGCGGCGTTGTAGAACTCGATCGCGCCGTACAGATTCCCGTGGTCGGTCAGCGCGAGCGCTTTCATGCCGTGCGCCGCGGCCTGCTTCACGAGCCCCTGGATGCGGTTCCCGCCGTCGAGCAGCGAGAAGTGCGAATGCACGTGCAGATGGACGAAGTCCGACATGGCCTCTCCGAAATCCCGCGCCCGCGCTCCACGGGCGACGCCGGGCAGCATACCACACCGCTTCCGCCGGAGCCCCGCGCGATTCCGCCGGAAACGCGCAGGGTTCCGACGGCGGCGAACGCGCAAGTGCTTCCGCGCGAGGGAGCGATGCCGTACGCCTCTCCCGATCAAGAGGAAATCGCTGCGAACTTCAATCCTCGGCGCGTGGCCGATCGGTCAATCCTCCCGAGCGTCAACAAAAATGGCCGCGTCCCTCCCATTTTTCCCTGCCCACCCCCGCTGATTTCTGTAGACTCTGCGCGATCGGGAACCGACGGAGAAGCAACGACAGCGGGCCGGGCGAGTTCGCCGGCATTCCGGGGAGACAACGGTCATGAAAACGAATCTCTGGCATCGAGGGATCCGCCTCGCCCTGTGCGCCGTCGTGTGCGCCGCCGTCACGCGCCCGTCCGCCGCCGTGGACTGGCCATGGAGCGGGGGCGGGGGCGACGACGCCTGGGGCACCGCCGGGAACTGGCTGTCGAACGCGCTGCCCGGCGATGTGGACACCGTCCTCTTCACCAACGTGGACGCCGTCGCGACCGGAACGGTCAACAACGTCGTCGACGCCAACGTCGTTCTCGCCGGGCTCGTCTACCGCTCCCTCGCGGCGACGCCCTCCTCGGGCCACGGCACCGCGATCCCGGAGGGCCTCCGGCTGACCGCCACGAACCTCACCGTGGGCCGCGCGAACTCGACGCAGTCCTCCGTCGCGGAGATCTCCGGCGCGGGCGAACTGCTCGTCACCGGCGGCAACGTCAACGTCGGCAACACGAACTCGTCCGCCACCCAGGCCTCGATCCTGAACCTCGCGGCCCTGCGCCTGTTCACGGCGACGAACCTGACGGATTTCTATATCGGCCGCGACAACCGGAGCCTCGCCTACGGGATCCTCGCGACGGCCAACGTGATCCAGGCGACCTCGCTGTTCGTCGGCAACTCGGGCGGCGCGCAGAACGGGATCGACGGCAGCTACCTGCTGCTCGGGCAGACGAACACTCTGTTCCTGAACAACCTCTACGTCGCCCGCGCCAAGAGCGGCGGCAGCCTCGGCTTCCGCGAGGACGTCACCGACGGCGACGTCCTGCTGCGCGACAAGACCGGAACCGGGCGTGTGACCGTGGCGGCCATCGCGGAGATCACGGTCGACACCGCCGCGACCCTCACCGGGGTTGTCGACTGGGTCGGGCACGACGTGGACGCGCTGGTCGCCACGTTGCGCCTCGGCAAGGGATCCACCGGCGCCAATACCGGCAGCGGCACGGCCACCTTCAGCTTCGACCGCGGCGTCGTCGACGCGACCACGATCGAGCTCGGCCGGATCACGTCGGGCCAGGCCTCGAGCCGGCTGACGTCGGGTGTGCTCCACGCCGGCAGCAATGCGACGCTGATCGCCGCGACGATCCGGCTGGGCGACGACGATTCCGCCGCCCACGACAAGGTTCTCGGCGAGCTGAACCTCTCGGGCGCGACGCTGATCGCGCGCGACGTCGTCCGGGGCGACGGCAACGGGACGGGGATCGTCAACTGGGCGGGCGGCACGATCCGGAACTACGCCGGCACGAACCTGCTGATCTCCGGGCTGACCGCCTTCAACGTCTCCAACGCCGCCGTCGCGAACACCTTCTTCGCCGACGCCGGCCGCTCGATCCTCGTGCCGTCGACGATGAGCGGCGACGGCGGGATCCGGAAGGACGGCCCCGGGCTGCTGGTGCTCGCGGTGTCCAACGCGTTTGCGGGCACCGTCGAGGTCACCAACGGCGCGGTCCGGTTCGGCGTCGCCGAGTCGCTCCCGGGCGTCGGCCGCACGCTGATGCTGCACTCGAACGGCACGGCGGGCATCGACACGGGGCTGACGCAGGCCTTCGTCGACCGCATCGACACGACCTCCACCGGGGGGCTGGGCATCTCCGGCGACACGTCCGACCCGATCGGCGCCGGCGCGGCGATCGACACGTCCGCCATCGCGTCGATGCGCCCCGGCCTGACGGGGCTCGTCGCCTCGAACATCGTCTACTCCGGCGTTCTCGGCTTCGCCCGAAGTGACTACCTCCTTGGGGCGGTCCCCGGCGGCGTCCTCGTCATGGGCTCGGGCTCGCTGACCGGCCTCACCGCGTCGGCAAGCCTGACGGTGGCCGGCGGCGGGGCCGTCGTGCTGCAGGACGCGTTCGCCTATTCCGGCGGCACGACGATCGACAACTCAACCCTCGTGATCGGCACGGGCGGGACGTCCGGGTCGATCACCGGCGCCGTGGCCTTCACAACCGGGGGGACGCTCGCCTTCAACCGGTCCGACGACGTCGCCTACGCAGGCCTCTCCGGCGCCGGCGGCCTGGCCCAGATCGGTACCGGAACCCTCCTGCTCGGTGGCGGCAACACCTACGCCGGCGCGACGGTCGCCAGCAACGGGACGCTGCGCGCGACGACCGCCTTTGCGGTCCCGACGGGTTCCGCCGTCACGGTCGCGACGGGCGCCACGTTCGACCTCAACGGGTTCGACCAGTCCGTCGGCTCGGTGGCCGGCGCGGGAACGATCGCCGTCGGCGCGGCCGCGCTGACCTCGGGCTGGAGCGGCGCCTCCACCACGTTCACCGGCGTGCTCGATGGCGCGGGCGCCTTCGTCAAGACGGGCGCGGGCACGCTGACGCTCGGCTCGAACGGTTTCGCCGGCGCCATCGTGGTCGCCGGCGGCGTCCTGAAGCAGGGCGACCACCGCTATTCGCTGGGCGACACCGCCGGCGCCACGTACATCCGGGACGGCGCCGCGCTGGACCTCAACGGGCGGACGAACTCGTTCGAGACGATCCACGCCGTCGGCAGCGGCCCCGACGGGCGCGGCGCGATCGTTCTCAACAGCGGCGGCGGGGCGAACCAGCGCCAACTCCGCTACCTCGTCCTGGACGGCGACACCACGATCGGCGCCTACGGCGGCATCGATACGCGCGACGCGGGCACATTCATCGACGGCGGCGCGTCCACGCTGACGAAACTCGGCGGGGGCACCTGGTACTGGGTCGCCACCGCGGCGACCGTCGGCACGATCCACGTCAACGGCGGCGACCTCAAGCTGGAGACGACGACCACGCTCAACACCGACTTCGCGCTCAACATCAATACCGGCCGGTTGGCCATCAACAACCTGTCCACCCCGCTCGGCCGCGACGTGACCTTCAACGGCGGCGGCCTCTGGATCGACAATGGAAACGCCGCGACGATGCTGACCGGCACCGTGACCCTCGCCGCCGACACCACGGTCAACGTGGACGGCGGCCAGCAGGTGACCCTCGCCGGAGCCGTCGGCGGCGCCGGGCTCCTGATCAAGACGAACTCGGGCACGCTGCGCGTCAGCGGCGATCTCGCCAACGCCGGCGGCGTCTGGGTCAAGAACGGGTCGCTTCATATCGGCACGGGAGGCGCGTCGGGCTCGCTGTCGACCCTGCTGACCAACGACGCGAACGTCGCGTGGAACCGGACGGACGACGCCACGCTGGGCATCGCGATGACCGGGACGGGCATCTTCCACAAGACGGGCGCGGGCACGCTGACGCTTGCGGGCGCGAACACCTACAGCGGCGGCACGATCGTCAGCAACGGCGTGTTGAAGTTCGCCGACGCCGGCGCCATCCCGGGCACGGGCGCGATCGTCGTCCGGTACGGCGCCGCCATCACGCCGTCGAACGATGTCGATCAGACCTTCCTGGACCTCGCCGACCCGTCCTCGACCGGCATGGTCGCCCTCGGCATGGACAGCGCGGCGGCCCTCGACTTCACGGCCCGGCCGACGGCGATCCTCGGCGCGGTCGCGGGCTCGTGGACGTACACCGGCGCGCTGACGCCGGGCGCGGGCGGCTATCGCCTCGGCGCGATGGCGGGCGCGACGCTGAACCTGACGACCGTCAACCACCTGACCGGCGCGAACGCGCTGACGGTCGGCGGCGGCGCCGGCACGGTCGCGCTGGCGGCGGCCAACGACTACACGGGCGGCACCACGCTGCTCGGCGGCGTGCTCGAGGTCGCGTCCGACGCGGCCCTGGGCGATGCGGCGGGCGGACTCCTGTTCACCGGCGGCGTGCTCCGCGTCACCGGAACGGCCTTCACCAACACGCCGCGCGCGATGGTCTTCGCCCAGAACGGCACCCCCAGCGGCGGCCGCTTCGACGTCGTCGACGCCGGCAACGTGCTGCGCCTCTCCGGGTACCTGAGCGGGCCGTACCGGCTCTACAAGAACGGTCCCGGAACGCTGGCCCTGACCGGCACGAACAACACCTACACCG
Source organism: uncultured Verrucomicrobiota bacterium (assembly GCA_964402695.1). GTDB lineage: Bacteria > Verrucomicrobiota > Kiritimatiellia > PWTM01 > PWTM01 > VGWF01. Next base: position 64,160 of record CAYODK010000002.1, on the reverse strand, counting down.
GCTACACCGTCATCGAGAACGGCACGCTGCAGGTCGGCGACTACGGGACATCCGGAAGCCTCGGCGGCACGGGCGGCGTGACGAACCACGGCATGCTGGTTTTCACACGGTCCGACGCCACGAGCTTCGGCGGCGTGATCTCCGGCACGGGCAACGTCGTCGTCGCCGCCGGTACGCTGACGCTGTCGGGCTCCAGCACGTTCACCGGGACCCTGACGGTCCGCAGCAACGCGACGCTCAGGACCGGCATCAGCGGCGCCGCCGGCGCGCTCGGCACGGGCGACACGATCGTCGAGAACGGCGCCACGCTGGACTTCAACGGCGGCCGGCAGTTCCAGATGGAGACGTTCCGCGTGGCCGGCTACGGCGTCGACGGGCTCGGCGCGCTGATCAACCTCGGCAGCCAGAACGCGACCACGCGGCACGTCGTCGTCGAGGGCAACGTGGCCTTCGGTGGCACGAGGCGCTGGCAGATCGGCAACAACACCCCCTACATGCCCGCCGTGCTCGACGCCGGCAGCCACCTCGTCCGCAAGGTCGGCTCGTTTGAACTGGCCCTGCTCGACACCACCATCACGGCCGGCACGATCCGCGCCGAGGGCGGCATCCTGCTGGTCGGGTTCGGCACGACGATGAACCCGGAGCACCCGATCGACGTCGTCAGCAACGCGGTGCTCCGAATCGCCTACCTGACCAACGCGCTCGGCCGCGCCGTCAACCTGACGGACGGGGAGATCCGCAACGACGTCGGGTCGACGATCTCGTCGATCGCGGGGCTTGTCACCGTCGAGGGCGCCAGCCGCGTCAATCTGACGGCCGGCGGCTCGATGGCCCTGAACGGCGGGCTGGCGGGGAGCGGCGACCTGGCCAAGATCGGGGCCAGTACCCTGAGCCTCGGCGGCCCGAACACGATGACGGGGGCCCTCCTGATCAGCAACGGCATCGTGCGGACGACGGCGGCAGGCGCGCTGTCGCCGGCCGCGGCGCTCGGCCTCGCCGCGGGCGCCACGCTCGATCTGAACGGCATCAGCCAGGCCGTCGGCTCGCTGTCCGGCGGCGGCGGAACCGTCGCGCTCGGCGCCGGGACGTTGACCGCGGGCGTCAACAACGCCTCCACGGCCTTCGCCGGGGCCATCACCGGAACCGGCGGGCTCGTCAAGGACGGCGCGGGTACGCTGGCGCTTTCCGGCGCGAGCACCTACACGGGGCCGACCCGCGTCATGGCCGGCGTGCTGGAGCTGACCGGCGGAGTCTCGATGGCCTCGGCCACGATCCAGATCGATTCCGGCGCCTCGCTCGTCGCCACGGGCATGGCCTCGACGCTCCATCTCGCGGCTGGGATGGAGCTGAAGGGTTCCGGTTCGTTCGCCGGCGGACTCATCACCGACAGCGGATCGACCGTGCGCCCCGGATCCAGCCCGGGGACCTTGAACGCTTCGGGCGACTGGCAAATGGACGCCGGCTCGACGCTGGAGGTCGAAATCAACGGACTGATGGCGGGAACCGGCTACGACCAACTCGCCTTCACGGGCGGAAGTCTGGCGCTGAACGGACCGGAATTGTCCATCCTGCTCGGGTTCGCGCCGTCGCCCGGCAACTCCTTCGCAATCGTCACGGGGCTCTCGGGTTTCGATCCGGGCGTCAACGGGACCTTCAACGGCTGGGCCGACGGCGGAACGGTCAACGTCAGCGGAACGGACTTCCGTATCGACTACGAACCCACGGAGATCACGCTGACGGTCGTGCCGGAGCCCGGCTCGCTCGGATCCCTGGGGTTCCTTGCGGCCGCCCTGCTCCTGCGTCGCCGGAGGATGGGGCGGGACGTGGAGTAGGGGGACGAGCGGTGGCGATCCCCCGGCGGCCCGGGATGGCTCACGGGCCGAGGGCGGTGCGCCAGGCCTCGATCGAGCGCTTCAGGTTGTCGCGCTTGTCGCCGCCGACCCCGTAGAGCTGCAGGCAGAACGGCCCGGGGAAGCCGCGCCGCTGGAAGTTGCGCACGAGCGCGGCCCAGTCGTAGGTGCCCTTGTCCAGCGTCTGGATCAGCGCCGACCAGCTCATGTCCGTCCCCGGCGTCGCCCCGTTGACGGTCACGCAGTTCACGAGGGCGATGGACTCGTCCAGCTTGGCGTCGAGGTTCCCCCCGCCGGCCCGGAGCCAGTGGCAGAGGTTGAACGTCACGCCCACGTTCGGCATCCCGACCTTCTTCGCAACCCGGATCGCATCCTCGAACCGTTCGGTCCAGTCGCCGTAGTGCGGGTAGAGCGACACGGTCAGGCCGGAGGCGGCGGCGCGCTCGGCGATCTGGCGGAGGAACATCACGGCGACCGGGTCGCCCTCCTCCGAGGACTTCGGGTACTCCCGGCTCGTGATGTGGATCCACACGATCGTGTCGTGGCCCTTGAGCGCGGCCAGCGTCGCGTCGAAGCGGGCGTCGGTGACCAGGCCGGTGCGCGACAGGTCCGCGCCGCAGTAGATGGCGGTCATCCGCAGGCCGCGGAACTCCGCGTCGTTCCCCGCGTCTTTCGCCGCCACCGGGTCGCCGAGCGTCCACGTGACGCCGGCGTAGCCCATCTCCCGCACGACGTCGAAGCGCTGCGTCGTGACCAGGTCCGGGATCCCGAACCCCGTGTCCATCGCCGTCAGGCCCGGCGCCGCCGTCGCCGCGGTCGAGGCCGCCGCGATCGCCGCGAAGCATCCCGCCATCCAGAGTTGTCTCATCGTCCAGTTCCTTCCCGATCCCCGCCGAGGCGGAAGCACGAAGCACGAATACCGAAGCACGAAACAAACACCAAATGCAAACGCAGAAAACTCCAAACCCACCGTGCAGGTCGGGCGTTGCGATGCTTCGAGCTTCGCGCCTGGTGCTTCGTGCTTCCCGGGCGCGGCGGCCGGCGCGCGGGGCTACTTCCTTCCGGGATCCGCCGCGCCCGGGAGGTGGATGCCGTGTCCGATGGGCATGTCCGCCCTGCCGTCGTGGCTCTGCCAGACGATCCGCCTCGCGCGCGGATCGAGGATGAAGAACGGCACCGCGCCGCCCGCGTTGCAGACGAAGACCGTGCCGTCGTCCAGGGCTTGGACGCCCGCGAACCACCGGATTCCAAGGGTTGGAAACTCCGCCGCGTCGAGCGACCACGCCGGGCGCGCGTCGCGGTCGAATCCGATCATGCCCTGCTTGCCGCAGATCAGGGTGCCGCCGTCGGCCAGCCGGACCGCCGAGTAGACCGGGAACGGGGCGGGGAACTCGCGCACGAGGGCGCCGTCCGCCGCGTACTCGCGTGCGGCCTTCGCGCTCTCCTCGGCGACCAGGAACCCGCCGCCCGCCATCGCCCGCGCGTTGCGCATGCACGAGTGGCCCGGCGCGTTCCTCACGCGGACCTCATGGACGATCGCGCCCGCCGGCGAGACCACCAGCAGCTTCCCCTGGCTCGCGGCGCCGACCAGCGTCGATCCGTCCGGCATGCGCTGGCAGCTGAAGACCTGGCCCGTGGTGGCGAACTGGAAGACGACCCGTCCATCCGGCGCCACCTCGCGAACACCGGACGGGTTCCCGTTGCTCCGGGAGTTGTAGTCCTCGTTGTACGGGAACAGGACGTTGCCGTTCGGCAGAACCCAGACATCGCGCGCCATCGGCGCGGGGCACTCCCACGCGACGCGGCCGTCCGCGCCGAAGCGCAGGATCCTGCCGCACCCCTCCGCCGCGAAGGCAAAACCCAGCGGGGGAGGATGGGCCAGCGCGGGTCCGTCCGCCGCGACCCGCGTCACCGCGGCGAGCGCCACCATGCCCGCGATCAGGAATCCGCGCCTCATGGCCGGGGACTCTATCGCCCGCCGCCGGGACCGGCAAACCGGGCGCGGCGGCCGCCGCGCCCGGTCCCCGGCGGTATTGGCTTGCTCCGCGCCGCGCAAACCGGGACGGTAGGGGCATGAAGATCAAAGCCACGACCCGCCGCCGGTTCCTCGCCACGGGCGCAGGGGCCTCGCTCGCATTCACGTTCCTTCCCCGCCGCGTGCTGGGTGCGCCGGACCAGCCGGCGCCCTCGGAGAAGCTCGCGATCGGATGCATCGGCATCGGCGGGCAGGGCGGCGGCGTCACGCGCGAGCTCTCCGGCTTTCCGAACGTCCAGATCGCGGCGTTCTGCGACGTCCAGGCGACGCATGCCGCGAAGATGGAGAAGACCTATCCCGGCCGCCCGTTCTACAACGACTACCGCGTCATGCTCGAGAAGGAGAAGGGCCTCGACGCGGTGATGGTCGGCACGCCGGACCACTGGCACGCGCCGATTTCGATCGCGGCGATGAAGCGGGGCCTCCACGTCTACGTCGAGAAGCCGATGGCCCACACGGCCGCGGAGGCGCGCCGGATGGCGGCGGTCGCGGCGGAGGGAAAGCTCGTCACGCAGATGGGCAACCAGGGACATGGCGGCGAGGGGCTGCGGCTGACGAAGGAGTGGATCGACGCCGGCGTCATCGGCGCGGTGAAGGAGGTCCACGTGTGGTCCGACCGCCCCGGCAAGTTCTGGGACACCCAGGGCCGGCGCCGGCCGACCGAGACCCCGCCGGTCCCCGAAGGGCTCGACTGGAATCTCTGGCTCGGCCCCGCGGCGGAGCGTCCGTACCACCCCGACTACTGCCCGCGGAAGTGGCGCGGCTGGCTCGATTTCGGCTGCGGCGCGCTCGGCGACATGATGGTCCACAACGCCGACCCCGCGTGGTACGCGCTCGACCTCGGCGCGCCGGAGTCGGCCGAGGCCGAAACCGCGCCGCGCAACCCCGACACGTTCCCCGAGTGGAGCATCGTCACGTGGCGCTTCGCCGCGAAGGGCGGGCGGGGGCCGGTGACGGTGACGTGGTATGACGGCGGGAAGCTGCCGCCGCGTCCGCCCGGGCTCGAGGCGGACCGCACGCTCGGGGACAACGGCATCTACTTCACCGGCGACAAGGGCGTCATCCTCTGCGGCGGCTGGTCCGGCGCGCCGCGGCTCGTCCCGGAGGCGCGCATGAAGGACTTCGTGATGCCGGCGAAGACCATCCCGCGCAGCGTCGGCCACCGGCGGGAGTGGGTCGATGCATGCCTCGCCGGGAAGCCGGAGGATGCGAAGGCGGGCTTCTGGTACTCGGGTCCCTACACCGAGGCGCTGCACGTCGGCGTGCTCGCGATCCGGCTCGGGCGGAGGATCGCCTGGGACGGCGCCGCGATGAAGGCCGCCGGCTGCCCGGAGGCCGATACGATCATCCGCAAACCGTACCGTGCCGGCTTCGAACTGGGATAGCGTGTTCCCGTGAACCGTGACGACATCCGCGTGCTGGCGGCCGGAGAGGTGCTCTGGGACCTGATCCGCGGGCAGGAGCACATCGGCGGGGCCCCGTTCAACGTGGCGGCGCACCTGGCGAAGCTCGGCTGCGCGGCGGCCATCCTGACCCGCGTCGGCGCCGACGCGCGCGGCGCCGCCTCGCGGCGCGAAATGCGCCGGCTCGGCGTCGACGACTCGCTCGTGCAGGTCGACCCCGCCCGCGAAACCGGCTGGGCGCGCGTCGACCTCGACGCGCAGGGCGTCGCCTCCTACACCTTCGCCGAGGAGCCGGCCTACGACTTCATCGATGCGGATGCCGCCCTGGCGGGCCCGCTCGCAACGCGTCCGCCGACGGCGGTCTGCTTCGGCACGCTGGCCCAGCGTGGGGAGGTCACCCGGCGGTCGCTCATGCGTCTGCTCGACGCGATCCGCCCGCGCGAGGTCTTCTACGACGTCAACATCCGCCGCGATTTCTACCCGGCCGACGTCCTCCGCGCGTCGCTCTCGCGCAGCACGATCGTGAAGATCAACGCGGACGAGGCCCCGCTCGTCGGCGCGCGGCTCTCCGGTGCGGTGCTTCCCGAGGACGAACTGGCGGCGCGACTCGCCTCCGAGTTCGGCGTGCGCGTGCTGCTCGTGACCAAGGGCCCCGACGGCTGCGCGGTCCACGCGGGCGGCCGCCGCACCGACATCCCCGGCGAGCGCGTCACCGTAGCCGACACCGTCGGCGCCGGCGACGCCTTCAGCGCCGCGTTCCTCGCCCACCATCTCCGCACCGGCGACCCGGTCGAGGCCGCCCGCCGCGGCAACCGCCTCGGCGCCTACGTCGCCTCGAAACCCGGCGCCGTGCCGGAATACGACGGCACGATCCAGACAGCCCTCCGCGAGTGACGGCCGGCGCGCAGGGCATCCCCGCCGCGCCTTCACCCTGACCTCCGCACGGCCGCAACGGAGCGCGGCCCTCCACGGCCATGCGTGATGCCGGTCCCACCGGGCCGGCCCTCTCAAGGGAAAGGAAGGTCCCACCGGGCTTGTCCCGGTGGACCGGAAAACCGGGATTCTGCGGACGGTGTCGGCGCCGCCCCCCGGCGGCCGGCGGGGCCGCCGGCCATGCCTGCGCCCGGTCGCCTGCCGAAGCCGCGATCAGCGATCGCGGCTACAGTGCTGCCCCGGCTCGCATTCCTATGGTCTCACCTCACCACGCGTCCCGAACCGGAGCCCTTCATCAGGGCCTCGACCTCGGCGCGGGTGGAGAGGTTGAAGTCGCCGGAGATCGAGTGGGCCAGACAGGAGGCGGCCGTGGCGAACGAGACGGCGGTCCGCGGGTCGGCCAGCTCCGGCGTGATGCGCGCGAAGATCAGGCCCGCGGCGAAGGCATCGCCGCCGCCGACGCGGTCGACGATGTCGGTGATGGCGTAGGGCCGGTACTGGCCGCCGGGGGAGGGCGCGAAGTGCGCCTCGTCCGCGCGCACGTCGTAGAGCATCGCGCCCCAGTTGTTGTGCGAGGCGGAGACGCTTTCGCGCAGCGTGATCGCGACGAGCGACACGCGCGGGAACTGCGCGGCGACCTGGCGGGCGACGTCGGGGTAGCGGTCCGCGGCGACGCGGCCGGAATGGACGTCCGTGTCGCGCGCATGGATGCCCAGCACCTCGCCGGCGTCCTCCTCGTTGCCGATGACGACGTCGACGTGCTCCAGCAGCCTCCGCATCGTGCGCTGGGCGAGATCCTGCGGCGCGACGGCCGGGTCCCAGTTCCAGAGCTTGCGGCGGAAGTTGAGGTCGCACGAAACCGTCGCCCCGGCGACGGAGGCGGCCTGCGCGGCGGCCAGCGCCGCCTCGGCGGCGGTCGCGGAGATCGCCGGCGTGATGCCCGAGACGTGGAACCAGCGCGCACCCGCGAAGATGTCGGCCCACGGATAGGCCGATGCAGGCGTCATCGAGACGGACGACGCATCGCGATCGTAGATGACATTCCCCGGCCGCTGGTTGGCGCCGGTCTCGAGGAAGTACAGGCCGAGCCGGCCCTTCTTCGTCCGCACGATGCGGCTCGTGTCGACGCCCATCGCCCTGAGGCTCGCGACGCAGGCGTCACCGATCGCGTGGACCGGCAGCGCGGTGACGAAGGACGCGTCGCCGCCGAAATAGGCGACCGAGGCCGCGACCGACGCCTCGGCGCCGGCGAACGTGATGTCCAGCGACCCCGGCATCGCCTGGCGGAAGCGCAGGAACCCCCGCGGCGCCAGCCGGCCCATAATTTCCCCGAACGTGACGACCTTGCTCATGGATCACTCCTGGTGTTGAGAATCGGACGAGGATTCACACAGAGACGCAGAGGACGCAGAGAAATGCCGATGGAGAGGCATGAGGACGGGCGCGTCGCCATCGGGGTGGGGATGGCGCGGTGATCCCGGCCGAAGGGCCCGGCAGTGGGCGGCGCGGACATGGCTACTCCGCCTTGCCCGGGAGGAGGATGACGCCCCACTTGCCGATTTCGAGTTTCTCGTCCTTCGCGAGGTCCTTCTGAAACAGCGTGCAGACGTTGGCCTCGCCGCGGAACACCGCGAACTCCGGCAGGGCGACCTTGCGGAAGCCGCGCTTGAGGAGATCGTCGACGAGGCTGTCTCCATTGCGGGCGGCCGTCGGCGTGGCGACGAGCACGACGCCCGGCCGGGTGCAGAGCGCCGACGTGCCGGCGATGACGCCGCGGGCGAACTTCGCGCCGCGCAGGGCAGGGGGGACCTCGGCGACGACGTACTCGCGGTCCGTGAAGATCCGCGCACCGGACGCGAAGGTGTCGAGTTCGCCCGCGCGGACCTCGAGGCCCGCGGCGGGGCCGGCGGCCAGGGCGACGCCGTCCTCGTTGGCGGCGCGCGGCCCCGGGGCCGGAGGCTGCTTCGCCTTCGGGTTGACGCCCGTCGCCTGGTTCACCTGGATCCGCAGCTTCGCGGCGGGCGACACAAGGCTGCCCTTCAGCACGTCCTCCTCCGTGAATCGCGCCATGAAGATCTGCTTGTCGGTCGTGCGGTTGTAGTCGTAGATGACCCGGATCGTGCCGTCCGCCGCCTGCACGCCGTCGGGATAGGAGACGCCGGGGCGCTCGTCGAGCAGCAGGCTGCCCTTCCACGTGGCGCCGTCGTCGTCCGAAAGGAACGCGGTCAGGTGCGATCGCCCCATCTTCGGGCCGGGGCCGTTGTGGCGGACGAGCAGCAGGCGGCCGGAGGCGAGGCGGCGGATGAAGAACCGCGAGATGGTGTGCGGAATACCGGTCTCCGCGGCCGGGGTCCAGGTCGCGCCGCCGTCCTTCGACGTCGCCCCGCCGATGCCGTAGCGCGTGCGGACCAGCAGCCACAGCGATCCGTCCTTGCGCTCGACGATCATCGGTTCGTCGCAGTTGCGGTCCTCGCGCCGCGGCACGGTCACGCGTCCGATCGTGCGGAACGAAGCGCCGCGATCCTCCGACGCGACAACGAGACAGCTTCCCTCCTCGAACCACGTCGCCATCGGCAGCAGCCACGTGCCGGCGGCGGTGACCGTCGGCTTGTTCATCATGATGCCCTGGTGAACGAGGCGCGGGGCGGACCACTTCGGCGACTCGACGGACGCATCGTCCGTCACGATCGCCCACGTGTGCGCGGTCGTGTGGGGTCCGTGGACGCCCCGTTGCGCCCAGAAGAGCCACAGCCGGCCCTGCGGGTCGTGCCAGAGGCAGGGATCGAACGCGCGGCACACGCCATCGCCGTCGGGGTCGATCACGAGTTTCAGGTTGCTCCACGTCGCTCCGTCGTCGCCGGACGTGACGAGCATGATGTAGTTGTGCAGGTCCTCGGTGACGCCGCCGCCGTACCACGTCGCCCAGAGCCGGCCGTTCTTCGCCTGTTCGAGGCCGGGGATGCCCTGGAACATGCGGACGCTGTCCGCGACCGCCGGGCCGGGCTGGAAGTTCAGCGGCGGGGCGACGAGGGCGACATCGTTCGTATCCGCCGCGCCCGCGGCGGCGGCGATCAGGGTGACGGCGAGGGCTGCGGGGCGGATGCGGGGTGCGTTCATCGTGCGGTCTCCTTCCGTCGGTTCGATCCCCTGCGGGGTGCGGGGGGTTCGGCGGCGGCGATCAGGGCCTCGAGGGCCTCGGACAGCTCGCGCGGCGGCGGGGCGTCGGGGATGCCGTCCGCGCGGCGCGCGTCGAACGCCTCCAGCGCGGCGGCGAGGCTCTCCTGCAGGTGCCGCTCGAGCCACAGGCGGGCGCGGCGCGCGTCGCGACGGCGCACGGCGCGGGCGATGCGGGCGTGGTGGAGCCACATCCGGGCCACGTGCCGCAGGTCGCGCTGGTGGCTGCGGTAGCCGAACATCGCGCCGCGCATCTGCGCGTCGGTGACGAGCTTCGTCGCGTGGCGGTTCCCCGCGACGCGCAGCAGGAGCAGGTGGAAGGCGAGGTCGGCGGACAGGTAGTCCCGCAGCGGGGCGCCGTCGAGGATCGCCGCGCCCGAGTCGCGGAAGGCGCGCGCGGCCGCGAGCATGCGGTCGCACGCCGCCCGCAGCTCGGCCGCCTGCGCCGGACGGATCCGCTCCACCGCCCTGCGGACCGCGAACGACTCGAGCGCCATCCGGACCTCGGCGAGGTCGATCAGCTGCTGCCGGTCCGGCGCCGCGACGAAGGTCCCGCTCGATGCCACCTGCCGCAGCACACCCTCCGACTCCAGCCGCCGGATCGCCTCGCGCACGGGGGTGCGGCTCATCTTGAGCTCCCGCGCCAGCCGGTGCTCCGACACCTTCCGCCCGGCCGGCAGCGCCGCGCGCAGGAGCCTGCGCCGGATCTGGCGGTACGCGACGGTGCTCAGCGACGAAACCATACGCCCTCAACCGGAATCCCGAAATCTGAAACCGGTATACCGGTTTGCCTTCGTGGCGTCAAGGGTTTGTGGCTGCCCCCGATCCTCGCCCAGGGATCGAGGCGACTGGACAAACGCCGCACGCGAGGTCTCTGGAACGGCCGCGACGGAGCGCCGGCGTCGGGCCCCGGATTGGCCTTGACAGCGCATGCCGGCAGGAGCCTGATGATTTCGAGGTCGAGGTTCATCCTGTCACGGTGCGTCGTGGGCCCCTGTAGGCCGACGCCATGGCGTGCGAGAGCGGGATGGTCGCGTGCGGTTCGGGGGTTGTCGCGAACGTTGGAGGGGGCCATGAGGGGTGGGAGAGGGGTCGCCTTTTGCTTCTCGATGTTCTTCGCCTTTGCCGTTGGCCGCGATGCCCATGCCGGGGCGCTGGTCAAGTATATCGGCCAGTCGTGCGTTCACCTGGATTTCGGCGTCGATGCGCCGAACGTGGTCCTGGCCCAGTACCTGCGCACTGCGCCGGGCGGGACCGAGCAGGTGATGGCCAGTGGCGCGCCGTTGCTCGCCGTGCGGCAGAGCGATCCCGCCCCGGTCGCCGGCGTCTACACCTACAAGTTCCGGGTCATCACGCGGCTGGGCCCGACCACCTACGCGACCAACACGACGGTCGAGCAGGCCACGGTCGACGGGCTGAATATCAGCGGCAACCCCGTGTTCGACGACACCCTCGTGACCAATGCCCTCATCGCAGCCGACGTGCAGGTCGGCACCGGCCTCACGATGCGCGTGAACGGCAATCTCGGCACGACTGGCGGATCGCTTGAAATCCATGGAGCCGTCCGGTTCGCGCCCGAAGCCAGGGTCGGATGCCCCATACGGCTGTTTGCGCCGCAGGTTATCTCCGGCGTAGGCTCCGTCAATTACTTGGATTTCCGGCCGGGGTCGGAGGGATCCCAGGTCTTCAGCAGCACGGGGTTCACGGCCTTCATCTCCCATGATCAGGTCGACTTCTCGACCTCCTCCAATTTTACACTCCAGACCAGCCTGGCGAACTTCTCCGTCAACGAGTTCGGCGGCCCGATGAACATGCATCTGGTTTTCAGCGGCGGGACCCTGAACGCCAACCGGGTGAAGAGCGGGCGGATCACGTTCAGCGGCAGCCAGCTCAATCTCTCGTCGTCTTCCAACTGTGTGCTGAACATCGAGTCAGGACAGGCCATCTCGATCTCGTGGTGCGACATCCCCGATTGCGAGGAAATCGGGTTGGTGGGGACGATCGAGGTCCTCAACACGCATTGGCGGGGTCGTGCGGTGCGGTTTCAGGGCGCCACCACCCTGTACGGCATGACGAACGATGCAGCTTTGACGGTCGAATCGGGGCCCTTCGCCGCCGACAGGAGCGTGTTCAACAACAACCTGTCTCTCTACAACTGCCCCACGGGCAAGGTGTCATTCCGGGATTGCCTCTTCCGGAGCGCCGTGTCCATCGAAGGGGGCGGGCCCTCCTTTGAACGATGCAGCTTCCTGCGGCCGACGGGGTTGTTCGGATTGGACGAAGCTCTCCGATTCGTCAACCGGTCCGCCGCCCGGATCGAGAACTCGATCTTCGTCGGCCCCATCCGCTTCTACAACGCCCAGAACGACTGGATGAGCGCCTCCAGCCCGACGCCGATCATCCAGAACAACGGCTTCGTCGGCCCGAGCGCGTTCCTCTATCTGGAGTCGTCGGCGCCCCAGGGGCCGATCCCTATCGGTCCGAACTACTACGGCGACCGGGCGGGCCCGGTCGTCTGCGTTCCCAGCGTCGGATATGCCCACGGTTTCCTCGGCGCCAACTACGACGGACGGGGCGGCGCCATGATCCATGACTGGGATATCGCGGCGACCCCACAGGTTCCACGGAATCTGTTCCAGATCGCCCCGCCGCTGCCCAGACGACCGGCTGATCTGCCGAAGGACACGACCACGCTTCCGTTCTTCTGGCTGAACGACTGGATCGTCGGGCAGAACACGGTCCCCCACCGGGACCATGGGCGGGGTGCGCCGATGCTGCAGGGCCGCGAGACGCTCCTCTCGCTGGATTTGGCGACCTCGGACTACCGCGCCAAGGGCATTCGGGTCTATGCCGACTTCGACGGTCAGCAGATCGAGGCGACTCCCGAGCGATTCATCAGTCGCGACCGCGGCGACTACGCCGAGAAAGACCCCGTCGCCACCGTGATGGCAGGAGTCAGCACGATCAACTTGGTCCTCCCCCCCGTCACCTCGACGTCGGCCGTTGCGGACGTCTACCTCGATCTGAGCGGCATTCAGGGATACGACGGCGCTCCGCGGCCCGCGCCCACCCGCATCCTGCGGGAGACCTTCACGTTCACGCCCGCTCCGGCGGGCGTGCTGCGTCTCGCCGTCATCCCGATCCGGATGAAGGGCATCTTCTCCGACTGGCCGACGCCGGATGCAACCAAGGTTCACCGAATGCTGGAAGATGGGCTCCCCGCCATGCTCCCCATCCCCGCCCATCGGGTGGAGGTTTGGACGGCGCCCGATCTCACCATCCAGACGGGCCTTGGCACCGCCATCTCCAGCATCGGCCTGGCCAACTGCATCGCGGCGCACTTGGAACTGTGCCGCACCATCGCGGGCTGGTGCGGCCCCACGCAGGCCGCCCATTTTGCCGTCGCCGTAATGCCGGAGGACTCCCTTCACACATTGTTGGGCTATGGCGTGGCGGAGGGCCTGAACTTCACCTTCCGGCGCGGTACGATCCTCGTGGATGGCACGAAGCCGCTCGCCGCCCTGCATGAGCTGGGGCACGCGATCGGCCTCTTCACGGGCAGCGAACAGTATTCCTGGTGGAACGGCGGTTCGCCCGGCTGGCAGGCCGCCATGTGCTCTGCCTTCTGGACCGAGCCTACGAGTTCCAAGGCCCACCCGGGATTCAAGGGCGCCCGCGTCATGCATTACCCGGGGCCGACCTACAATTGGTACGACGCTCCCCAGTCGTGGTACGACATCATGAGCGAGGCCAACGACCAGGTCTGGCCCATCCAGAGCACGCTGGACCAGTTCGCGACCTATTTCGCAACCCTCCCACCGGCTGCCGCCCCCGCCGCCCCGGCCTCCGTCCGCAGCGCCTCGCTCAAGCGCTCAGGCCCCGCGGCCGGTTACCGCCGCGTGCTTTTCCAGGGCCTCACCGAGCCGATCTGGGCCGGCGAGCCGGCGGACCAGTTCATCGCCGGGACGATCGGCTCGTTCGACATGACGCTGCTTCCGGGCGACCTGCTGCCCGCCGCGACCACGGGCTGGTCCGAAACCGTTCACGACGTCAAGGGCCTGGACGCCGACGGCGTCCAAGTCTTCAGCACCGAGTTCCGGATCCCCTCGAACCTCGATCCGCTCTGGTACATGAACTGGGACATACCCGACACCGTCCGCGAATACGTGTTCACCCGCAGGTACGATGCCAGGGAGGTCTGGAGAAAGCGCGCCCTGGGAACCCTCGCGACCCGCCTGGATGCGCCGGCGAGCGGCACGGTGCTCGGCAACGAGTTCACGGCCCGCTGGACCTCCTCCGCAACCGACGACCCCCGCGGGACCAACCTGCTGCACATGCTGCTCTTCAGCACGGACGGAGGCGCGACGTGGCAGACGGCCGGGCATCGGGTGCGCGGAACCAACGAGACGATCCGGACCGATTTCCTGCCCGCGACCGGCGCCCTGATCCTGCGACTCGTCACGTCGGACGGTTTCACCAGCGTCGAGAGCCGGGTGGCCGGGCTCAGCGTGGGCAATCGCGCCCCCCGTCCGAAGATCGACAGCCCCCTGGACGGCGCCGAGGCGTCCACCGGGACGGTCTGGCGGCTGTCCGGATTCGCCCACGACATCGAGGACGGGATCCTGACCAACGGCACATGGTCATCCTCCCGGGACGGCGTGCTGGGGCAGGGGATGCAACTGGACGGGATCGTGCTGAGCCCCGGCGTCCACACGATCCGGCTCACCGTCACCGACAGCGGCGGGAGCGGCGCCTTCGCGGAGTGCACCGTGACCGTCCGCCTGATGGTCAACGTCGACTTGAAGATCGACGCGGATGCGCTGGCCATTTCCGGTCGCGGCGACGAGACGGTGGACGAGCTTCCGCCGCTGCTCCTCTACCCGGGCCGCACCAACCATCTTTCCGTGAGGGTGGCCAATCAGGGCTGCGAGACGCACTACCTTCTCGGCCTCTACGCCGAGGGCCCGGGGCTTCCTCTCACGCTCATTGGCCAGCGCGAGGGCGATGCGGGGCCCTTCGAGACGATCGGGCTGACGACCCCGTTCGCGGCCGCGGCGATGGGCGACCACCGCATCCACGCCGTGCTGGACCTGACGCAGCCCCCCGATCGCAATCCGGCCGACAACCAGCGCTCCTGGACGGTGCCCACGCGGATGCCCCAGCTCGGCTATTCACCGGCCTTCGTGGAGTTCAGGCGCGGGTTGTCGCCCGGATGGGTCCCCGGGTCGGGCGGACCCCTGGACGTCGTGGGCACGCTGACGCTCTCCAACCCCGGGCTCAACGACCTTCATCTCGGGGCCTTGAGCATCACCGGCACGAACACGACCCCATTCACCATCGTCTCCAACGGTGCCGCGGCGACCCTTCCGATCGGCGGGTCGCGCAAGATCTGGCTGAACTACCGCGTGCCGGCGGTCGGGGTGGTGGAGGCAAACCTCGTGATCCCCTCCGACGATCCGGACAGCGCGCAGACCCTCGTCCCCCTGCGCGGCATCGCACTCTATCCGGACGGGTGGCAGGACACGGACCGCGACGGAATCCTCGATGTCCTCGAGACGCGCAACGGGACCAGTCTCTCTCTCGCCGACACGGACGGCGACGGCCTGAACGACGGGGTCGAGGATCGGAACCGCAACGGAATCGTCGACGATGGGGAGACCTCGCCGCTCCTGCGCGATACGGATGGGGACGGCTTGGAAGACGGGACGGAGGATGCCAACCGCGACGGCCACTGGGACTACGAGGAGACCCATCCGCGGTTCACGGACAGCGACGGAGACGGCGTCCGGGATGGCGCGGAATTGAGCGCGGGGACCAACCCGTTGTCGGAGGCCGACGTGCTGGGCATGGCGTGGGTCGCGGTTTCGGGTTCGGCCCGCGTCCGCTGGCACGCGAAGGCGGGCAAGACCTACCAGGTGCTGCGCAGCGGCGATCTTCGGACATGGGCCGATGCGCCCAACGGGGGGGCGCCTGTGCAGCAAGGCCGGCAGACCGCCGTGTCCGACGGGCTCCTCGAATACGCCGATCCGCAGAATCCCGGCAGCGGAGTCCTGTACTACCGGGTCGAGTTGAAGTAGCCCCGTCGCACGCGGGGCGCATACGCGGGGTCTTGCTGGGACGGGTCCGTCCGGGCGCACTCAAGCCGCGCAGGTCTCGATCGCAGCCTCGCCCGCGAGATCGCCCGCGCCCACGGCGGCGATCTGGAATTCCGTGGCGTAAACGCCGGTGTCGCGGATTTCTGGCTCGACCTGCCCGCCGAGACCGCAACGCACTGAGCCCCGCCCATACGGGGCGTACACTGGACATGGAGGCTGTCAGGAACCCACGGCCGGTTCACGAACGCAAACCCTCGAGGTCGGCCGTTCTGAAGAGCACATCGGAGCGCTTTCTTGACAGGGTGTAGCCAGGCGGATACATTCGCCCCAATGATGGTGATCCGGAAGACCGAGGTGTTTAGCCGGTGGCTTGACGGCTTGGGCGACCTGCGTGCTCGCGCACGCATTCAGGTGCGGATCGAGCGACTGGCATCCGGTCATGCTGGCGATGCCAAAGCTGTTGGCAATGGCGTGAGCGAACTGCGAATCGACTGCGGACCCGGCTACCGCGTCTACTTCACCAGCCGCGGCGATGCGGTCGTCATCCTGCTGGCCGGCGGTGACAAGCGAACGCAGTCCGCGGACATCCGGACGGCTATTCGGCTGGCGCGAAATTTGCGGGAGTGAGAACATGAGTAGGAAGACAGTCACAACGCGATACGACGTGGCCGAACATCTGCGCACACCGGAGGAGATGGCCGCCTACTTGGAAGCGTCCATCGAAGAGGCGAACGGCGACGCCGCCTTCGTTGCGAAGGCGCTCGGTGATATTGCGCGAGCCAAGGGTATGGCCCAGGTCGCACGAGATGCCGGACTCTCCCGCGAGAGCCTGTACAAGGCGCTATCGGGCGAGCGAAGCCCGGCTTTCGACACCATTCTGAAGGTCGTGGACGCGCTGGGATTGCGGCTCCACGCGGCAATGGCCAAGGCGTGATCGCGGCATCCGACACCTGCAGCCCGCGTACGGCTTCACCACCGCTGCTCCGCGACGTTGTCTGCCTCCTTCTCGTCTCCGCGACGGCGCTCGCCGGGGAGCCCGCGCCGTCGGAGGTGAACCTCGACCTCCTCGCCGACGAGGCGTGGTGGGGCGGAGCGGTGACGCTCGGCGCCCGGATGCCCTACGGGGAGGCCCCCGTCGACATCAACCTGGACGGCGACAACCGCGGGAACCAGTATGCGCCGTTGCTCGTGTCCTCGAAGGGCCGTTACGTCTGGTGCGAGACGGCGTTCCGCTTCGCCTTCAAGGACGGCGCGCTGAGCGTCGCGTCGCCCGGCAGCCCCATCCTCCACGGCCGCGCGGGAACCAGCCTGCGCGACGCATTCCGCCACGCGTCGCGGACCTTCTTCCCGACCGACGGCAAGCTGCCGGACCCCGCGCTCTTCGCCGCGCCGCAGTACAACACCTGGATCGAGCTGATGTACGACCAGAACCAGGCGGACGTGCTGAAGTACGCGCACGCCATCGTGGACCAGGGCTTCCCGCCCGGGGTGCTGATGATCGACGACAACTGGCAGGAGGACTACGGCAAGTGGACCTTCCACCCCGGCCGGTTCAGGGATCCGAAGGCCATGATGGACGAACTGCACGGCCTCGGCTTCAAGGTCATGGTCTGGGTCTGCCCCTTCGTCAGCCCGGATTGCGATGTCTACCGCGCCCTCAGGAAGAAGAAGGCGTTCTTCATGGAGAAGCCCGGCGATCCGGCGATGGTGCCGTGGTGGAACGGCAAAAGCGCCATGCTCGACCTGTCGAATCCGGAGGCGAAGGCGTGGTTCACGGGCGAGCTTGCACGCCTGCAGAAGGACTTCGGCGTGGACGGCTTCAAGCTCGATGCCGGCGACACGTCCTTCTACCGGGCGGAGTACCTGGCCCACCGGAAGCTCGACCCCAACGAGCATGCCCGGCTCTTCGGCGAGATCGGCCTGGCCTTCCCGCTCAACGAGTACCGCGCCACCTGGAAACTGGCCGGCCGGCCGCTCGTGCAGCGCCTGCGCGACAAGAGCCACGACTGGGCGGACCTCGGCAAGCTCATCCCCGACATGATCGCGGCCGGGCTGCTGGGCTACACGTTCGTCTGCCCGGACCTGATCGGCGGCGGCGAGTTCACCTCGTTCCTGAACACGGCCACGATCGACCAGGACCTCATCGTGCGCTCGGCCCAGGTCCACGCGCTGGCGCCGATGATGCAGTTCTCCGTCGCCCCGTGGCGCGTGCTGGACGCCGCCCACCTGGCGGCGGTGAAGCAGGCGGTGGCCCTGCGCATGCGGTTCACGCCGCGCATCCTCGACCTGGCGCGCGCCGGCGCGGCCTCCGGCGAGCCGATCCTGCGCCCCTTGGCCTACGGCTATCCCGACGGCGGGTACGAGGCCGTCAAGGACCAGTTCCTGATGGGGGACGACCTCCTGGTGGCGCCGATGGTGACCCAGGGCACCTCGCGCACGGTCCGGATTCCGCCCGGAACGTGGAAGGGCGACGACGGCCGCGTGGTCACCGGTCCGGCCACGCTGACCCTCGAGGTTCCGCTGGGGCGCCTGCCGTACTTCGAGAGACAGCCCTGACGCCGCGCCAGGACCAGGAACTCGATGGCATCCATCCGGAAGTGAGGAAACTCCAAGGAAGTTCGAAGTACAAAGGGGATAAAGAGGGAAGTCGGAGGGGGTTTCGCTTCCGATTCAGGGCGTCCCAAACGGTGCGCGCCCTGGACTGACCGGCGTTCACCCGTGGACCGTCCGGCCCTCGTTCCTTCTTCTCCGTTCCACTTATCACTTCCTTGGAGTTTCTCACTTTTCCCTTCCGGAACGATTCACCTCCGTGGCGTCCTGAACCTGGATACGACTGAATCGTCCCGGTTTAGCGCGGGCCCGGGCGGG
>CAYODK010000002.1:24536-45792 GCA_964402695.1 uncultured Verrucomicrobiota bacterium | reverse complement strand
GGCGGCCACGGTTCAGCCGGTCGAAGTCATGCGCGGCGCCGACCGCGGCCGGGCCCGGGCGGGGGCGGCCGCCCTGCGGGCGCGGCGGGGCCTCGGCGTCGGTGAGGAAGCCATCGCCGTCGCGGTCGAGCCGCCGCACGAAGCCGCCGGGGCCGCCGCCCGGGCCGGGCGGGCCGCCCCCCGGCCCGTCCGACGCGGCCTTCGCCTCAATCGGCGGACCCGCCGTGCGGGCGACGGCCGTGCCGCCGCGGACGCAGCGGACGAAGTTCAGAATGCGCACCGCGTCGCCCTGCGGGCCGCGGCCCTCGGGGAAGTCCGTCGGATCGCCGGTCTTGGGATCGCTGCGCTGGCAGCCGGCGCCGTGGACGTCCATCCACCGCCCGCGCATGAAGCCCATCGCGCGGCCGAAGGCGACGTAGACGCCCGCGGGATTCCGTCCGCCGGCGGAGACATGCGAGGTGCCCGTCCAGTAGCACGCGAAATCGGCCTCGCCTGCCTCGTTGCGGATCGCGGTGCAGCGGAAGACCGGGTCGATCGCCGCCGACTTCGTCGCGTCGGGCGAGCGCGTGTAGTCGACGAGGCTCTGCAGTTCCTTCGCGTTCGGCAGCCGCCAGTCGTCGCGGCCGGCGAGGGCGAGGCCCTCCGCGTGGGCCAGCGCGGACGGCCAGTCCATCCCTTTCCCGCTGTCGGCCTGCTGCCACGTCAGCCCCGTGGCCTCGTCGGTGATGGTCCCGTCGCGGTTGTCGCGGAACCGGTTCTTCCCGTACGCCGGGTTGCCGCGGACGTAGAGCGCGTAGTACTTCTTTGCGCCGCGGGGGCCGACGTTGCCCGAGGGATAGCCCTTGATGCGGCCGTCGGCGAAGTTCACGCCGAACATCGTTTCGTTGCCGCCCATCGTGCGGCCGACGTACTTGGTGCAGGTCGCGAACTGCGAGTCGATGATGCGGTCGCCGTCCTCCTCGCGGCCGTAACTGAACTTGAAGGCCTTCGCGTCGAGGAACGGTGTGAGGCCCTCCGCGCCATCCGACGGCGACGACGGGTCGGTGCCGTCGAAGCGGATCAGCGAGTAGAGTTCCTTGATCGTCGGCAGCCGCCAGTCCGCGTGCCCGGCGACGCGGCAGGTCCGCGCGCCGGCGACCGCCTGGTCGTACGTCACCTTCGCACCCGGGTCGCGGGTCCACATCAGCCCCGTGACCAGGTCCGAGACCGTTCCGTCGCCGTTGTCGCGACAGGCCGGCCTCGCGCCCTCGTACTGTGCGTCCTGCCCGTGCATCGCCGCCCCGGCGGCCGGGTACGCGATCTCCGACCGCGCGTCGTAGCAGCGCTCCTGGCCGGTGTCGACGACCGGGTACGTCAGCCCCGCCGCCCCCGCGACCGCGGGCAACACGATCGGCGCACAACCCAGGACCAGCATTGGAATGCGCTTCATCGAGATCCTCCTCCGCAAGGCTCCGTCGTTCTCACGGCGCCGTTCTACGCCGTCGCATCTTAAGCCGCGATGAAGGACTCCGCCCATGAGATCCGACCGCTGGGGCCGCGACCGATGATCGCGACAAGGCCCACCATGAACCGCCGGCCCGGGCCCTCACCCGTCGCCCCGGGTCAGGGTGCGGCTCAGGTCGGGCTGCGGGAGGTACGCCCCATTCTGCCTGAGCGTCCCGACGAGCTGGGCGGTATCGAGGTCGCACGCGGGCTGTCCGGTGCGCAGCGACTGCACGGCGGCGGTGCCGGCGGCCTGGCCCATCATCGAGCAAGCGGGCTGGTCGCGGATCGCGCCGTTGACCTTCACATCGCTGCTGTTGCAGCGGCCGGCGACCCACAGGTTCGTCCAGCCCTTCGGCACGAGGATGCCGTACGGCAGGCCGTAGCACTCGCCGCGCCCGGGCCGGTCGAGCTTCGTGTACTCCTCGTGATAGCGCCGGTACTCGCCGGGGCTCAGGTCGTAGACATGGATGTCGATCGCCTTGGAGTAGACGGCGATCTGGTCCGGGAACTGCCGCCGCGCCTTGAAGTCGGCGTGAGTCAACTCGTACTCGCCGACGATCCGCCGCGACTCTCGCACGCCGAGCAGCGAGCCGGTGGCGAGCACCTCCATCCGCTCGCAGCCGGGCATGTACTTCCGGTAGAAGGCGGCGTACTCCTGCACGAGCCGGCGGCCGTGCGCCATCGCGTCGGAGAGGCTGCGCGTCTTCAGCGCATCGGCGTGGAAGAGGTGGCCCGCGTTCATCATCGCGGTGTCGCCGGTCCCGTTGCGGATCACCCCGGGAACGTGGCGGTCCGGCTGCGAGAAGAAGCCGTCGGCGATCGCCTGCTCGATCATCGCCTGCTGGCTCTTCTTCCCGAAGCGGTCCCAGTCGATGCCGGCAAGCGCGGCGCAGAGCGTCGGCGGCATGATGTTCGGCGTGTCGCGGCCGGCGGCCCGGGCGGCGGCGCCGCAGAGGTCGGCAAGGACGGCGTCGCCGGTCGCATCGATGAACGTCCGCGCGCGGAGACAGCGCAGGCCCTCGATGCTGCTGGTCACGACGGCGCGGACGCGCCGGCCCCCGGCGTCGGCATCCGCCCCGACGACGCGGGTGAAGAAGCGCACCTCCACGCCCGCCTCCGCGCAGAGGCGGTCGAGGACGATCTTCAGCGCCTCCGGCTGGAAGCCGATCGAGCCGACGGGCTCGCCCTTCTTGAATTTCTCGATCGCGCCTGGCGACGCCGCGTTCTCGCGGCACAGCGTCTGGATCAGCTCGAGAATCAACCCGCCGACGAGACTGCGGATGCCGTCGGTCAGCGAGAACCACAGCGAAACCAGCGCGCTCGTCCCCGTGCCTCCGAGACAGCCGGTCGCCTCGAGCAGCAGAACCTTCGCTCCGAGGCGCGCCGCGCAGATGGCGGCGGCGGCGCCCGCCGGCCCGCCGCCGGCGACCACGAGGTCGTGGCCCTCCTCCACCGGGATGTCCCGCCGGAACTCCCAGGTTGAGGGTGCGCCGGCCGGCGGCGCGTCCGCCGCAACCGCCCTCTTCGCCGCCGCCGAGCCGGCCAGTCCGATCGCCGAGGCCCGCAGGAACGTCCGCCGCGTCGTGGATGCCTTCATGATTCCGCATCCATCTCACATTCCCGGCCCCTTGCCCAGTGCAACCTCCGGGCCGTCCGGGTGCGGGCCCGACCGGGGTGTTTCAGGAAACCCGGTCGCGAAGGCTCCCGGCCAGCGCGCGCCAAGGGAAGAAGTAAACGACGGAGACGATGGCGTAGACGACGAACGTGTCGACCTTCAGCGCGTGGCAGCCGGCGAAGACGAGGATCAGCACGTGCATGCGGACCACGTTCAGGTAGGGGCGCCCCATGAAGTCGCCTATGGGGTTGCGGGCCCCGCCCTTCGCGGACGGCCCCGCGACCGGGGCGGATGGCGCGTCGGCGGCGCCCTGTCCGCGGATGGCCTGCACGGCGGCGGCGAGGGAGCCGAACACCTGCTGTCGCTCGGCCAGCAGCGCCGGCACGACGAACGCGCCGTACGGGCCGACGAGGTGCCGGAACACGAGCACCCAAAGGAGCGGCGGATTCGCGAACGCGCGGCCGAAGCCGTCCGGCGGCATGCTCTCGAGCGGGAAGAAGCCCTGCAGGAAAACCGAGTGCCCCGCGTGGAAACCGCAGAAATGGAGCGAGAAGAACGCGAGCAGGAACAGCCCGACGGCCAGTCCGCCGAGCGCGACCGCCCAGCGTCGCTTCACCGGGAATTCCCTCTGCCGCAGGGCGTGGACCCCGACCACGGCCCCGGCGGCCAGGGTGGACAGGATGGTCAGATAGCCGATCGTCAGGCTGCTGAGCCAGAGGCTCCAGACGAGGTCCCGCGTCTCCCACCTGAAGTACCATGCGAGCGTCAGCCAGCCGGCGAACGCGGCGACGTCCGGGACGATCTGCATCAGACGGCGCCTGGAATCGGGGCTCATGGGCGGTTCAGGGGGCAAGCCATGAGCGGCGGAAACGGAAGTAGCGCGATGGCGCGTTGGAGAGGGCGGGCACCGCGACGGACCGCGTCGCGCGGCCGAAGCCGGAGTCAAACGTCGAGGCCTCCACGGGAACCTCCGTCGTGAACAGCCCGGCCGGCATCCAGCCGCCGGGCAGGAGCAGGTTCGTGCTCACATCGACGGCGTCGACCACGCGCGTGCCGGCCTGGGCCCGGGTGTCCAGCTGGACTTGCGCCACGCCCGGGACGAGGGAGACCGCGGCGCAGTTCGACGCGCCGCGGTCGACGAAGCGCTCCGCGACGTCGCACGTGCCGAACGCGACGCCGTTGCTCAGGCCCTGAAGCGGCGGCAGGGACAGCCACCCGCAGCCCTCGACCAGCGCGCGCGCGTCCGCCACGGCGTCATGGTTGGTGCCTCCGGCCACGTAGCGGCTGTCGAGATGCACGCGGACCAGGAAGGTCCGGTTCGACTCCGGCGGCGCGGGAAAATCGAAGCGCAGCCGGTTCGTGGCGGCGAAGGTCGTCCCCGCGGGCGCCGCGGCGGAGAGCGTCAGGCCGAAGACCGAATCGCTGTTCGTCGGCCGCGCGTCGCGGCCCAGCGCGGTGCCGTAGGGCGAGGTGGTGACGCGCAGCGCGCGCGCATTGGTGTTGGCCGGCAGCGCGGACCACGCCGTGTCGCGGCTGTCCGCGCCCGACTCCGTCGCGCCGGCCTCGTGACGCGCGGTCATCAGGCCCGCGCCGATGCCGGGGACCGGCGATGCGGTTGCGTGGGCGATCTCGACGGCGTCGAAGGCGACGCGGTCCACCGGGACCGCGAGATCCGCGACGGTGGCGAGGCACGCCTTGAGGAATCGGACGAAGTAGGTCCACGACGGTGCCAGCGAGGCCAGCGTATCGCCGGTCGTGTGGTAGTTGAAGTCGTTGAAATCGTTGTAGTCCTCGATCGCCATCACCGCGGGAAACCCGTAGTCCCAGAAGGAGGCGTGATCGCTGTCCTGATCGCTGCTGGGATCGATCTGCGGCCGCAGCAGGCCGGTGAAGCCGTACCGCGCGACGGCGTTGGTGAAGGCGGAGGCGATGGCGAGGTCGGCGGCGTACCCGGGATTGCCCACGACCCGGGTGTGGAGGTCCAGCGCGCCGTCGGCGTTCGAGTCCCACGCGATCATGTCCATGTTGAAGACCGCGACGAGGTTGTCCCCGGCCGCGTCGGCTGCCGCCGCGTGGGCCTCGCTGCCGTACAGGCCCTGCTCCTCGCCCGTCACGAGCAGGAAGCGGATCGTCCGCTCGAACCGGTACTGCCGGAACATCCCCGCCGCGGTCAGGACGGCGGCCGAGCCGCTGGCGTTGTCGTCCGCCCCCGGCGCGTTGGTGGTGTTCGGCTGGTCGTCGAGGTGCGCGACGATGACGACGATCTCCGAGGGCCGCACCGTTCCGGTCTGCGTCGCAACGATGTTGCGGCCGGAGTTGCCGCCGGCGGACCACGTCTGGAACGACGTCGCCAGGCCGAGTCCCGCAAAGTGGTCGTAGGCCATCTGTGTCGCGCGGTGGATGTGCGCGCCGGAGTTCGTCCTGCGCGAGGCGATCGTGGCGAGGTCGCCCGCGCCGACCGTCGCCTCGACGCCCGTCAGCCGGCGCATCAGCGCGTACAGCCGGTTCGTCGAGACGCGCGCGAGCATGTCCGCAACCAGGGGATTCGGTGTGCTCGACAGCGTCTGGATGACCAGTCCGGATGCCGTCTTCGGAGGCCCGGGCTCCGCCAGAACGATCGGCTTCGCGGGCAGGCGACGCAGCGCGAACCCGAGCGCCGCCAGCGGCTCGGCCTCCGTCCCCGGCGAGCGGACGACCCAGCGCAGCCCGTCGTCGTGAACCACCTCATGCCCGTTCGTCGGCATCGCGCGCGCCGCGGACGTCCGCTTCGACGCCAGGATGAAGTCGCGGGGAGGTGCGTTCGCCGCGAGGATCCGGTGCGTCCGCCCGGCGGCCTCGAGTTCGGCCGGCGTCGCCGAGACCAGCACGTACTCCGCGCCCGCTCCGTCGCGCAGGTGGGCGTGAACGCGCAGGGGGAACGAGGTCAGCGGGCCGTCGAGGTCGATACGGGCCAGCGACGGCGCTACCGCCCCCGCCGCGGTGGTCGCAAGCGCAACCGCCGACAGGATGCCCAATCCAATCCCGTACTGGGTCCGAACCGCCGTCATCCCGGATGCCCTATGCTCCCGCGCGCCTCGCCGCGCCCGCATCCTGAACCACCGCCCTCCGCCTGTCGATCCGCAGCACACCCCTTCCGCCCGGCTCGGGGTTGCTGCATGATTTGCAATGTAGCCAAAGTGCAAACGCAGTATCAATCCTGCTTGTGCTTGGTTCCAGAAATGATAATCTTGGTTCGGCGGGGGAGTCAGGAGTTGGTCATGAAGGTCCTGCGGCGCGCGGTGGACGGCTGGGCCCTTTCCGTTTTGGCGGCGTATCTGCGACGCGGGTTGTTGGTTGCGATCCTCGTCGGAACGGCCCTGGTGTCCGCGGTCCCTGTGGCAGGGGCGGGTGGTCCGGAGGGGCGAGGACGCGGCTCCCCGAAACCGGACTTCGTGGTGGCGTCGCTCGACGCGCCGCGCTGGATCCGCGATACGGCGTTCCGGGTCCAGGTGACCGTGCGGAACCAGGGCGGACGCGCGGGGGACGCCGGCGTTCTCAGGCTCCATGTCGCGCGCCGTGGCTGCGAAGCGCCGGAGGCGGTCGACCGTCCGGTCGGCGTACTGAACGCCGGTGCGTGCGCCACGGTGGTCTTCGACGACCTGCCGGCGCCGGTGCAGCCGGGCATTTTCAAGATCCTTGCCGTGGCGGATTCGGCCGGCGCCACGTCGGAAACCAGTGAGGGCAACAACCACCGGCTGGCGGTGTGTGTGCGCCTTCCCGGGGGCGAGCCCCCGCCGCAGGGCACCGTCCGGTACGTGGCGGCGGGCAACGCGGGCGCGGAGGCGCCGTACACGAGCTGGGAAACGGCTGCCGCGACCATCCAGGCGGCGGTCGATGCGGCGGACGAGGGCGACACCGTCCAGGTCGGTCCCGGGATTTACGATGCCGGCGAGACCGCCGATCCGTCGGGCGAGATGAGCCGCGTGGCGATCGGCCGGGCCCTTCGTGTCGTGGCGGTGGACGGTCCCGAAGCGACGACGATCCTCGGCTCCGGCACGGACGGCGGCCCCGCGGTCCGCTGCGCGTACGTCTCCAACGCCGTGCTGTCCGGCTTCACGCTGACCGGCGGACTTGCGGGCTCCGGCGGCGGCGTATTCTGCGACCGCGGCGCCGAGATCCGCGACTGCACGATCGCCGGCAATGCGTCCGACTGGGGCGCCGGCGCCGCCGGGGCGGTGGGCGACGCGACGGTGGACGCCGGCCACGGCGAGCATCTCGAGGTCGCGGGAACGCTGACCGGGTGCCGCGTGGTCGACAACCGCGGCTTCGGGGCATGCAGCATCGGGCTCGTGACGAACTGCCTCGTGGCCGGGAGCGCGGACTCCGGCCTCTACTACGTGCCGGTCGTCCAGGGCTCCGTCATCGTCAGCAACGCCGGCGGCGGCGCGTTCAACCCCGGGTTCGGCCTGATCGAGACCAGCACGGTCTCGTGGAACAGCAACCCGTTCTCGGGCGGCGGCGTCTCCTCGTTCCACACGGTCCGGGGCTGCACGGTGGAGGGCAACACGTCCGGCACCGGCGGCGGCATCTCGGGCGCGGGGCTTTCGGTGGTCGAGAACTGTGCGATCCGCGGCAACGTCGCGGCGAGCTTCGGCGGAGGCATCCTGAACGCCTCGCAGGTCCGGAACTGCATCATCGAAGGCAACGCCGCCTACCACGGAGGAGGCCTCTTCGGGCAGGGCCAGGGTCGTCTCGTCGGCTGCCTCGTGTCCGGCAACACAGCCGAGGGCCGCGGCGGCGGCGTCTACAACGCCTTCGAGATCGCGAACTGCACCGTGGTCGGGAACACCGCGGGCATGGCCGGCGGCGGCGCCACCGGGCTCTACGTCGCCCTCGGCGGCACGCCGCAGCGCATCGTCAACTCGATCTTCCACGGCAACGACGCCCCGGCGTTCCCGGACGCCGAGGTCCTGATGGCCGCGTTCCTCGGCTCGTCGAACGCCTTCAACTGCATCGCCGACACGCCGGGTTTCCCTGCGGAGAACGGGAATTTCGCGGCGGACCCGCTCTTCACGGACGGGTCCTTCCGCCTCGCGGCCGGCTCGCCCTGCGTCGACGCGGGCGCGGAGGAGGACTGGATGGCCTCGGCCGTCGACCTCGACGGCCACCCCCGCATCGTCGGCGGACGCGTCGACCTCGGCGCCTACGAATACGCACCGGACGTGCCGGCCGGGGATCGTCCGGACTTCCAGATCCTGAGCATCGCCGTCCACCCCGCGATGCCACGGCCCGGTGCGCCGCTGGCGATCCGTGTGGTCGTCCGGAACTGCGGCACCGTGGCCGGCGATGCGGGCGCGTTGAAGCTGTGGGCCGACCACGCGGGCGATGCGGCCCCGCATGATGTGGCCGACGCCGAGCGCGCGATCGGCATCCTCGCGGCGGGCGAGTGCCGCACCGTCGTCCTCACGGATCTCCAGGCCCCGGCGGAGGGACCGCGCCGCGCGCTCGCCTTCATTGACGGCGACAACGGCACGGTGGAGTCGGACGAGACGAACAACCAGGGGGCCGTGCCGTACCTCGTCGGAGTGCGCCCGCCGCGCCGGTGAACTTTTCGTCCCGCGCCCGCGACGTGTCGGATGCAGGGGCGGATCGACCGCGGCGGGCGCATCCGCTACCCTCGAAACGGGAGACGCGGATGACGACACGGACGGCAGCGGCGACGGCCCTGGTTCTTGCCCTCGGGTCCGGCATGGCGCGCGCGGAGGCGCCCTGCCGGATCGAGGTCGTCGAGAAGGGCAGCGGCTGGCCCGTGCCGATGGTCGAGTTCCGCACGACGCACAACGTGCGGCTGTTCAGCGACAACGCCGGCCTCATCGCCCTCGACCTGCCGGAGGTCATGGGACGCGAAACCTGGTTCGAGGTCACCGGCCACGGCTACGAGCGGCCGAAGGACGGCTTCGGCTTCCGAGGCATCCGCTTCACCCCGCAGCCCGGTGCGACGCAGCGGGTCGAAGTCGTCCGCACGATCGTCGCCCGCCGCCTCGGCCGCATCACCGGCGCGGGCATCTTCGGCGAGAGCCGGAAGCTCGGCGGCGACGCCGACTGGCGCGAGACCGGCGTCTTCGGCTGTGACAGCGTCCAGAACACCGTCCACAACGGCCGCCTCTTCTGGCTCTGGGGCGATACGACCCTCCCGCGCTACCCGCTCGGCGTCTTCGACTGCACCGCCGCCTTCACGCCGACCCGCCCGTTGGACCGCCTCGAGCCGCCCGTGCGGCTCCGGTTCGAGCCGTTCACCGACGCCAAGGGCTTCCCGCGCGGGGTGGGGAAGATGGCCGGCAGCGGGCCGACGTGGCTGAGCGGTCTCGCGAGCCTGCCCGACCGCGCCGGGGCGATGCGGCTGGTCGCCGTCTACGCCAAGATCAAGCCGCCGCTGGACGCCTACGAGGTCGGCCTGTGCGTGTGGAACGAGGCGGCCTCGAACTTTGAGCACCTCCGGACCGTCTGGACCGCCTCCGCCGCCGCGCCGAAGCCGACGCCGCATCCCGAGGGCCACGGTGCGGCGTGGAAGGACGCCGACGGCCGCGAATGGCTGCTCTTCGGCAACCCGCTGCCCCGGATCCGGTGCCGGCCGACGTTCGAGGCGTGGCAGGACCCGGCGCAGTGGGAGGTGCTCACGCCCCAGGAGACGCTTGAGGACGCCGGCGGCGGCAAGCCGGTGAAGCCGCACAGCGGATCGATCGCGTGGAATCCATGGCGAAAGCGGTGGGTGACCGTCTTCATGCAGTGGTTCGGGAAGCCGTCCGTCTTCGGCGAGCTATGGTACGCGGAGGCCGACGCTCCGACCGGTCCGTGGGGCCCGGCCGTGAAGATCCTCAGCCACGAGAACTACACCTTCTACAACCCGCGCATCCACCCGGAGTTCACGCCCGACGACTCGCCCTCGCTGATCTTCGAGGGCACCTTCACCGCGGAGTTCGCCGACAAGCCGCAGGTCACCCCGCGGTTCAACTACAACCAGATCCTCTACCGCCTCGACCTCGACGACCCCGCCCTCGCCCCCGCCCGCGGCCGGACTCAGACGCGGTGAGCCGCTTTCGGCGTTCTCCGGGACCGCGGCCGACGCGGAGCCGTATAGGGGACGCCGGGCTCACGAAGAACCGATCCGCCGGACGCGCCCAGGAAGTCCGCCATCGAGCGGGCGGCAGGCGCTGCCGCGCGAAGAAGCCGCCGGTCTTCCGTGACCAGGTCGACGCCCGACTGCAGGGCAAGCGCGACATAGGCGGCATCGTAGCCTGTGATCCCCAACCGCTCCGACAGTTCGAGGATCCGAACTCCGTCCACCGGCTTCTCCCGCCCCTGAAGGACCTCGTCGGCCGACGCGAAGATCTGAGCCGCCTGCGGGGCCGTCACCGCTCCCGACCGGTGCAGGACCGACAAGGCGTTGAGGATCTCGAAACGCCAGAGAGCCGGAACGATCCAGTCGGAATCCCGTCGCCTTGCCTCGCGCGCCGCCGCGGTCGCCGGCGTCTCGGAGAAGCAGTAGAGGATGATGTTGGCGTCGACGACGATCATATGCGGCTTTCCCGGCCTGCGCGAAGGATGTCCACGATCGTCGCCGCGTCGATGGGTCTCCTCGTGCGCACCGGGGGCGGCAGCTCGGCGCCCGTCTGCGCCTGCAACGTGCTCTCCAGAATCGCGATCACCTCGCGGTTCATCGACCGGTGGTTCCTCTCCGCCCTGCTTCGCAGCTTGGAGTGAATCGCGGGCGGCAGGTTCTTGATCAGCAATGCAGCCATGGCGTCCTTCCCTGTGGATATCGTAACGGTATGACTCCGATATCCCCGGGTCAAGGCCGGCCGCCAGGCACTTCGAACCCGCCTCCCGCACGCGCGAAACCCCTCCGCCCGCGCGATCACGCATGCGCCGTGAGCCAGGCTTCGATCTCGTCCAGCACGCGGGCGTGTTCGGGCTCGTTGAACACTTCGTGACGGAGTCCATCGAAGATCCTCAGGGTCTTGTCCCGGGATCCGAGCCTGTCATGGAACTCCCGCACCCCGGCGGGATCGACATGCCGGTCGGCGCTGCCCTGCACAATGATCAGCGGGAGCGTGATCCTGCCCGCATCGCTCATGACGCGCCGCATGGCCTTCAGAACTTCCGCCGCCAGCCGCGCCGTGGTCTTCCCGTGGAAGACGAGCGGATCGTTCACGTAGGCATCCACCACCTCCGGGTCGCGCGAAAGGCCGTTGGCATCCAGCGCCGCCACTCCGAGCCGGGGGGCGACCAGGGAGAGGAACCGGGTGGCGACGAGGGTCGCGCGCGAGATGGCCTCGCCGACTTTGACGCTGGGCGCGGAGAGGACGGCGCCCGCGAAGGGCGCCTGGCGGTCCAGCAGGTAACGGGACGCAATCAACCCGCCCATGCTGTGCGCCAGGAGGAAGAGGGGACGGCCCGCCTGCCAGCCCCGGACCCTGTCGCCATAGACCGACAGCGTCGCCACGTAGTCATCGAACCGATCCACATATTCCCGAAGACCGTCCGACCGGCCGTGGCCCACATGGTCAAAGCCGTAGACCGCGTATCCACGCGGGACCAGGCGGCTCACCACGTTCCCATAGCGTCCGCAATGCTCCCCGATGCCGTGCACAAGAACCAACGCGGCCCTTGTGTCACAGCCCGGAAGCCACGCCTGGTGGTAGATCCTGGCGCCCGCGGGGCCCTCGAATGTGCCTTCGACGTGGTCCATACAACTTCCGGGCGGGACGTGCGCCGTGGAACCTCGACCTCTCGATCAAGGTCCCGAGGGTGATGGCCGTCCACCACGCAGAAGACGGAAGGGGTCGAAGACGGAAGGGGTCGCGTCTATGTTTCCGACTTTCATAGTCCCCGTCTTCGCTCCCCATGCTTGGTGACGGTTATCTTGCGCTCTCCGCCGGCTCGACGGCTTCCCAGTCTTGGCGGAGACAGTGCATCGGTGATGCGGGCGAGTCAACCGACGGCGCATGGGTTCCTGCAGGTTCGGAGGTTCGCAGGTTCCAAGGTTCGGAAGGTGCGGCGTCCGGAGGTTCCAAGGTCTGGAAGGCATCGGGCTCGCCGGCCGGGGACCGCGGGGTGGCGCCACGGCTACGGCGTGGCGTTCCGGGATGGTCGCGAGGGCGACGGCGCCGCAGGTCGCGAACCTGCGGCGCTCCCGGACCATTCAGTTGTCCCCATTCGTTTGCCATCCTCCGGTCCTTCATCCAACCTGCGAACCTGCGAACCTGTGAACCTCCGAACCTGCGAACCCTCTCCCCGCGCGGCCTTGACGGGTCCCGGACCGCAACCCATCATCGCCGGGTTGCAGGCAGGAGGACGACCATGAACCGATGGGTGCGGATCGCGGCGGTCACGGTGGCGGCGGCGGTGACGGCGGGCGCGGCGGACTGGGCGCCGGTGCAGGGCAAGCCGATGACGCGATGGGCGAAGGAGGTCTCGCCGGACAGCGTCCTGCGGCCCGTCCACCCGCGGCCGCAGATGGTCCGCGAGGCATGGATGAACCTCAACGGCCTGTGGGATTACGCGATCGTCGCGAAGGACGCCGCGCAGCCGGGCGCGTGGGACGGGAAGATCCTCGTGCCCTTCGCCGTCGAGTCCGCCCTCAGCGGCGTCGGCAAGACCGTCGGCCCCGACAACCGCCTCTGGTACCGCCGCAGTTTCAAGGTTCCCTCCGCCTGGGCCGGCAAGCGCGTGCTGCTCCACTTCGGCGCGGTCGACTGGGACGCCGCCGTGTCCGTCAACGGCAAGGCGATCGGCTCCCACCGCGGCGGCTACGATGCCTTCTCCTTCGACGTCACCGACGCACTCAAGCCGGGCGACGCGGCGCAGGAACTGGTCGTGTCCGTGTGGGATCCCACCGATGCCGGCTTCCAGCCTCGCGGCAAGCAGGTCCAGAACCCCCACGGCATCTGGTACACCCCCGTCACGGGCATCTGGCAGACGCCGTGGCTTGAGCCGGTCGCGCCCGCGCACATCGCGTCGCTGAAGATCGTGCCGGACGTCGATGCGGCGACGCTGCGCGTGGCCGTCAACATCCAACATCCAACATCCAACAACCAACAACCAACGGCGGAAGTCCGAATCGCGGTGCTCGACGGGAAGAAGGAGGTTGCGGCGGGGAGCGGGAAGGCGGGGGAGGCGGTCGCACTGAAGATCGCGAAGCCGAAGCTGTGGAGCCCGGACGCGCCGTTCCTCTACGACTTGAAGGTCACGCTGATCGAGGGCGGCAAGGCGGTCGACGAGGTCGCGTCCTACGCCGGAATGCGCAAGATCGCGGTCGCGCCGGACAAGGACGGCATCCTGCGGCTCATGCTCAACAACGAGCCGCTTTTCCAGTACGGCCCGCTCGACCAGGGCTGGTGGCCCGACGGCCTCTATACCGCGCCGACGGACGAGGCCCTGCGCTACGACATCGAGATGACGAAGGCCTTCGGCATGAACATGGCGCGCAAGCACGTGAAGGTGGAGCCGGCGCGCTGGTACCACTGGTGCGACAAGCTCGGCCTGCTCGTGTGGCAGGACATGCCCAGCGGCAACTGCGGCGACACGAAGACCGACAAGCGTCGCAGCGACGAGGCTACCGCCAACTTCGAGCGCGAACTGTCCGCCATGGTCGCGCAGTTCCACAACCATCCCTCCATCGTCATGTGGGTGCCGTTCAACGAGGGCTGGGGCCAGCACGAGACGCCGCGGATCGTCGACTTCGTGAAGAAGCTCGACCCGACGCGCCCCGTCAATGAGGCCAGCGGCTGGACCGATCGCGGCTCGGGCGACGTGAAGGACATCCATAACTACCCCGGCCCGGCCGTGCCGAAGCGGGAAGACAAGCGCGTCGCGGTGCTCGGCGAGTTCGGCGGCCTCGGTCTGCCCGTCAAGGGCCACACGTGGCAGGAGGAGAAGAACTGGGGCTACCGCAGCTTCACGACCGCCGAGGACCTGACCGACGCCTACCTCGCGCTGCTCGAGAAGCTCCACCCGATGACCGGCGCGCCGGGCCTCTCCGCCGCCGTCTACACGCAGACCACCGACGTCGAGGTCGAGGTCAACGGCCTGATGACCTACGACCGCGCGGTCGTGAAGATGGACCTCGCCGCCATCGCCGCCGCCGCGCGGAAGCTCTACACCCCGCCCGCGCCGCGCGTGCAGAAGAGCGACGCGCTCGTCCCGCCCGCCGCGCCGCTCGTCGCGTGCGATCCGTACTTCAGCGTCTGGTCGCAGGCCGACGAGCTCGCCGGCACCGACACGACCCACTGGACCGGCAAGCCCCACCGCCTCGCGAGCCTCGTCCGCATCGACGGCAAGCCCTTCCGCCTGATGGGCGCCTCGCCGCGCACGGTGCCCGCGCTGAAGCAGACGGGCCTGACCGTGCTGCCGACGCGGACCGTCTACACGTTCGAGGGCGCGGGCGTCGCGCTGACGCTGACCTTCACGACCCCCGCGCTGCCGGACGACATCGACATCCTCTCGCGCCCGGTCACCTACCTGACCTACGAGGCGCGGTCGACCGACCGCCGCGAGCACGCCGTGCAGGTCTTCTTCGACGCGTGCGGCGAGCTGACCGTCAACGAGCCGAAGCAGGAGGTCGTCGGGGCCGACGAGTCCGCCGGCGACCTCGCGGTGCTCAAGCTCGGCTCCAAGGACCAGCCCGTGCTCATGAAGAAGGGCGACGACATCCGCATCGACTGGGGCTGGCTCTACGTCGCGGCGCCGAAGGCGTCCGTCGCCTCCGCAGCCCTCACCGACCGTGGCGCGGGCCAGCGCGCCTTCGCCGCCGGGGCCGCGCTGCCGGCCGCGCCGGCGATGCCCTGCGGGGCCGACGCGGTGTCCGCCGCGATGGTCCTCGACCTCGGCCGCGTGGGCACGAAGCCCTCCGCCCGCTGGCTGATGGTCGCCTACGACGACCTCTATTCGATCCAGTACATGAAGAGCAACCTGCGGCCCTACTGGCGTCGGAACGGCTGGGAGGCGGCGGACCTGCTCCAGGCGTCGGCGAAGGAGCGCGAGGCGCTGGAGGCGCGGTGCGCCGCGTTCGACGACGAGCTGATGACCGACCTTCGCAAGGCCGGCGGTGAGAAGTACGCGAAGCTCTGCGCGCTGGCCTACCGCCAGTGCTTCGCCGCCGGCAAGTTCGTCGCCGACGCGAACGGCCAGCCGCTCTCGTTCTGCAAGGAGAACCACTCCAACGGCTGCATCGGCACGTCCGACGTGTTCTACCCGATGGCGCCGCAGTTCCTGCTCTTCGGTCCCTCGGTGGCGAAGTCGTTCCTCGTGCCGTTCATGAACTACGCGGCGAGCGAGCGCTGGAGATTCCCCTTCGCGCCGCACGACCTCGGCCAGTATCCGCACGCGAACGGGCAGCGCTACGGCGGAGGCGAGCGCACGGAGGACAACCAGATGCCGGTCGAGGAATCCGGCAACCTGCTGATCCTGATGGCCGCCGTCGCGCAGATGGAGGGCCACGCGGACTTCGCCGGCCTCTACTGGCCGCAGCTCGAGCGGTGGGCGGCCTATCTCAAGGAGAAGGGCTTCGACCCCGAGAACCAGCTCTGCACCGACGACTTCGCCGGGCACCTCGCGCACAACGTGAACCTGAGCGCGAAGGCGATCTGCGGCCTCGGCGCGTTCGCGAAGCTCTGCGAGATGCGCGGCGACAAGGCGAAAGCGGCGGAGTACGCGGGCCTCGCGAAGGAGTTCGCGGCGCGGTGGGTGAAGGAGGCGCGCGACGGCGACCACTTCCGGCTCGCGTTCGACAAGCCGGACACGTGGAGCCAGAAGTACAACCTCGTCTGGGACCGCATCCTCGGGCTGGGCCTGTTCCCGCCGGAGGTGGCGAAGACCGAGATGGCGTTCTACCGGAAGACGCAGAACAAGTACGGACTGCCGCTCGACAACCGGTCCGACTACACCAAGCTCGACTGGATCCTGTGGACCGCGACGCTGACGCGGGACCGCGGCGACTTCGCCGCCCTGGTCGATCCGGTCTACCGCTTCCTCAACGAGACCCCCGACCGCTCGCCGATGACCGACTGGTACTTCACGAGCGACGCCCGCAAGCGCGGCTTCACCGCCCGCCCCGTGGTCGGCGGCGTCTTCCTGCAGGCGCTCTACGACAAGGCCCTCTGGGCGAAGTGGGCCGGCCGCGACGCGACGAAGGCCGCCAGCTACGCGCCGATGCCCAAGCCGCCCGTGCTGATGGGCGTGCTGCCGACGGCCGAGGAGGACAAGGCGCAGTGGAAGTTCGTCCTGAAGAAGCCCGACGGCGACTGGTTCAAGCCGGGCTACGACGACGCCTCGTGGCGCCAGGGTCGCGCCGGCTTCGGCACGAAGAACACGCCCGGCGCGGTGGTCGGCACCGAGTGGTCGACCAAGGACATCTGGCTGCGCCGCACCGTGACGCTGCCGGACCTCAAGGGTGCGCAGGTGCAGTTGCGCGTTCACCATGACGAGGACGCCGAGATCTACCTCAACGGCGTTCTTGCCGCGACGCTGTCCGGCTATACGACCGACTACGAGGCCGTCCCGATCGCGCCGGCGGCCGCCGCGACACTCAAGCCCGGGCCGCTGACGATCGCGATCCACTGCCGCCAGACGATGGGCGGCCAGTACATCGACGCTGGCCTCGTCCAGGCTGTTCCCGCGAAGTAGGCGCATGAGCGGCGACGGCGGGGAGCGGCACCGGGACGACGCGCGCCTGCGCTGGGCGCGGGAGCTGCAGGCGATCGCGCAGGCGGGGCTGCACTACACGGAGAGCCCCTACGAGCGCGAGCGCTACGGACAGGTCGCCCGGATCGCCGCGGAGATGCTCGCGGCGCAGGCGGACCTGCCCGTCGCGGAGATCCTGCGCCTCAACGCCTCCGACATCGGCTATGTGACGCCGAAGGTCGACGTGCGCGGGGTGGTTTTCCGCGACGGGAGGATCCTGCTCGTCCGCGAGATCCAGGACCGCGGGCGCTGGACGCTGCCCGGCGGCTGGGCGGATGTCGGCGACACGCCGTCGGCCGCCGTCGAGCGCGAGATCCGCGAGGAGAGCGGCTACGAGGCGCGCGCGGTCAAGGTGCTCGCCGTCTACGACCGCGAGGCGCAGGGCCACCGGCCGCCCTACGCGCGCTCGATCTACAAGATCTTCTTCCTGTGCACGCTCACCGGCGGCGAGGCGCGCACGAGCCACGAGACCGGCGGCGCGGAGTTCTTCGCGGAGGACGCGATCCCGGAGCTGTCCGAGGCCCGCGTGCTCGCGAAGCAGATCCGCCGCTTCTTCGAGCACCTGCGCGATCCGTCGCTCCCGACGGATTTTGACTGACCGCGGAACCGCCATGGGCCCGGGCGGGGAGAGGGGAGGATTCCGGGCCGCGCGCCCCTTGGGAGGGAGGCTGGGTTGGAGGGCGGGGCGCGCGGCGCCGGAATCGAAGTTCAGTATTGGAGGCTGACGGGCACCGTCCCCCCGGTGCCGTATTCGACCGGGCCGCCCGGGCTCAGCCGGAGCATGGGCGGACCCTGGTTGGTCAGGACAGCCAGCATGGGAACGGCGGACGTCATCAGGGTCGGCGCCCCGCCGCCGGCGTACATCGAAACCGGCCGGACCTGCGGCGCGTCGGACGCCAGGCCGGGCGCCGGCATCGGCACCGTGCCGGGCTGGAGGAAGCTGATCGCCGCGACCACGACGGCGGCGGAGGCCAAGGACCACCGGACGGCCGGCGTGAACCACTCGCGGACGGCGGACGGCACCCAGGCCCGGCCCGGCACGGTGCCCTCGATGTCCCCGCGAACCCGGGCCGTGAGGCGGGTCTCAAAATGCGCGTCGGGAATCTCGTTTCTCTTGAACAGGAGCAGGTTGCGAACGGCGGCATCGCGGGCCGCGTAGGTCCGGCAGGCCGCGCAGCCGGACAGGTGGGCGGCCGCGTCTGGCGAGACGGGGAGCCCCGTCTCGGCCGTTGCGATCTCGAATCGACTCTGTTCGCAGTTCATGGCGCAAACTCCGCAAGCTCGGCCTGAAGAAGCTGGCGGGCGTAGAACAACCGGGACCGCACCGTTCCGACATTCACCCCGAGCGTCCTGGCGATCTCGTCGTGCGGCAGCCCCTGGATGTCGTGGAGCACCACCACGCTTCTGTGTTCTTCGGACAGCGTCTGGAGCGCGGCGTTCAATTTCTTTTGAAGTTCCGTCAGGGACAGATCCCGGACCGGCGATTCCCGCGCGACGAGTTCCACGTAGGCGGGATCGCGCTCGGCGCCCTCGTCGAGGTCGTCGAGGCTCATCTCGCCCTGGCGCCGCTTGCGGCGCTGCAGGTGGTTGAGCGTGGCGTTCATCGCGATCCGGTAGAGCCACGTGGAGAACGAAGAGCGGCCGCCGAAGGAACCGAGCGCCCGGTAGGCCTTCACGAAGATCGTCTGGACGATGTCCTCCGCGTCCTGCTTGTGCGAGGTCATGTTGTAGGCCATGCCGTGCACGCGCGACTGGTAGCGGCGGACCAGCACCTCGTAGGCGGCGGTGTCGCCGTTGCGCGCCCGGTCGACGAGCTCGGCGTCCGGCGGGCCGCCGTCCTCGGGCTCGCGTGCGGCGGCCTGGGCCGGCGCTCGGGATGGGAGGGTTTCGTCCATGTCCAAGACGCCAAGACATACACCAGCGACGCGGATTCGTCACGGCGGAAGACAGGGCCGAAAGGCGGGGCCGGCTGGCGCGACGGCCGGGGGAGGCTATAGTGTATCCCTTTCGGAGGCTTCCCATGGCGGCATCGCAGGACACGGCGGACCTGGTGGTGATCGGCGGCGGACCGGCGGGCTATCCCGCGGCGTTCCACGCGGCCGATCTCGGCATGGCGGTGACCCTCGTCGATCTCGAGGAGAACCCCGGAGGCGTGTGCCTGTACCGCGGCTGCATCCCGTCGAAGGCGCTGCTGCACGTGGCGCGTTTTCTCGAGGAGGCGGAGGAGATCGTCCACTGCGGCGTGCGCGTCGCGAAACCCTCGGTCGATCTCGCGAGGCTGCGGGCGTGGAAGGAGAGCGTCGTCGGCCGGCTGACCGGCGGGTTGGGCCAGCTCCGGGGCGCGAGGAAGGTGCGGTTCGTCCGCGGCCGCGCGCGGTTCGTCGACCCTCACACGCTCGAGGTCGCGGCGGAGGGAGGCCCGGTCCGCATCCCGTTCCGCAAGGCGATCCTCGCCACCGGCTCGCGCCCGGCGGCGATCCCCGGCTTCCCCGTCTCGCCGCGTGTGATGGACTCGACCGCGGCGCTCGACCTGCCGGACGTTCCCGGCCGGATGCTCGTGGTCGGCGGCGGCTACATCGGCCTCGAACTGGGCAGCGTCTACGCGGCCCTCGGGTCGAAGGTCAGCGTGGTCGAGCTGCTGCCCGGCCTGCTGCCCGGGGCGGACCGCGACCTCGTCGCCCCGCTGGCGCGGCGGCTGGCGAAGAAGTTCGAGGCGATCCGGCTCGGGACGAAGGTCGCCGCGATGAAGGACGACGGCGCCCGGCTGCTCGTGACCTTCGAGGGGCCGGACGGCACGCGGGAGGAGACCTTCGACCGCGCGCTTGTCTCCGTCGGCCGCAAGCCGAACAGCGAGAACCTCGGGCTCGACCTCGCCGGCATCGAGACGGACCGTCGCGGTTTCGTGGTGGTGGATCTCCAGCGCCGCACGTCGAACCCGGACGTCCATGCGATCGGCGACATCGCCGGCGAACCGATGCTGGCGCACAAGGGCACGCACGAGGCGCGGGTCGCCGTGGAGGCGATCTCCGGCCGCCGCGCCGCGTTCGAGCCGCGCGCGATCCCCGCCGTCGTCTTCACCGATCCCGAGATCGCGTGGGTCGGCCTCACCGAGACCGAGGCGGAGAAGGCGGGCCAGAAGGTCGCGGTGGCGAAGTTCCCGTGGACCGCGTCCGGCCGCGCGCTGACCCTCGAGCGGCAGGAGGGTCTCGCCAAGCTCGTCGTCGATCCCGAGACGCAGCGGGTCCTCGGCCTCGGCCTCACCGGCGTCGGCGCGGGCGACATGATCGCCGAGGGCGCGCTCGCGATCGAGATGGGCGCGCTGGCCTCCGACCTCGCCCTGACGATCCACCCGCACCCGACGCTCTCCGAGACCATGATGGAGGCCGCCGAGGTCTTCTACGGGCACTGCGTGCACGTCGGACGAAAGTGACTCGGGAGGAGCGGCCGTGGCCGCGACGCCGTGGCCGCGGCGCCCCCGCCGCGGGCGGAGGCCCCCCGGACGAAGCGGCGAGGGCGCCGCTTCCACGTTGGCCGTGGTCGCGCCGCCCCCGTCGCGGGCGGTGGATCCCCGAAGGACAAAGCGGCGGGGCGCCGCTTCCACTTCGGCCGTGGCCGCGGGGGCCTCGTCGCGGTAGGATGGATTCCTGTGAGCCATCAGCCACCCATCCGCCCGGCGGACGGCATCGTGGCCGCGGCGCCCCCGCCGCGGTCTTCCGACGTCCGTGTCAACTACTTCGATCCCCTCGAACCGGTGGGTTTCGTCCGCGGCGGCAGCCTGCCCCATTGGCGGCAGGACGGCGTGGTGTACTTCGTCACGTGGCGAACGGCGGATTCCATGCCGATGGAGCGCGTGAGGCGCTGGATGCGCGAACGGGACGAATGGGCGAAGGGGCATCCTTTGCCGCACACCCGGGAGGAGCGAGCGGAGTACGATCGTCTCTTCCCCGCCCGATGGGAGGCGTGGCTGGACGAGTCGCACGGGGAATGCCTGTTGGCCCGGCCGGACGTGAAGGACCTCGTGTCGGACGTCCTGCGGCGGTTCGACGGCATGCAGTACCGACTTCATGATGCCGCGGTCATGCCCAACCACGTGCATGTGCTGGTGACACCGTTGGGCGAACGCCGGTTGTCCGAGATCGAACAGGCCTGGAAGTCCGTGTCCGCACACGGCATCAACCGACTTCTGAACCGCAGGGGGGAGTTGTGGCAGAAGGAGAGCTTCGACCACATTGTGCGGAGCGATCGGGAGATGGAGCGCATTCGGGCCTACATCCGGGATCAGGCTGGCCCTCCGGGATGCTGATCCGCGTCGCCCGTGGCCGCGCCGCCGTGGCCGCGACGCCCCGTCGCGGTCGGTGGATTCCCGAAGGACAAAGCGGCGAGGGCGCCGCTTCCACTTTGGCCGTGGTCGCGACGCCCCCGTCGCGGCAGGTGGAT
>CAYODK010000002.1:0-24436 GCA_964402695.1 uncultured Verrucomicrobiota bacterium | reverse complement strand
GGGCGCCGCTTCCACTTTGGCCGTGGTCGCGACGCCCCCGTCGCGGCAGGTGGATCCCCGAAGGACGAAGCGGCGAGGGCGCCGCTTCCACTTGGAGCTTGAACCCGGGAACTCGAAACTGGTTCCCTGTCCCACCATGAACTGGGCGGCGATCTTCGACTGGGACGGCGTGATCGTCGACTCCTCGGCGCACCACGAGCGCAGCTGGGACCTGCTGGCCGCCGAGGAGCGGCGCATTCTGCCCGAGGGGCACTTCCACCGCGGCTTCGGGATGAAGAACGAGGAGATCATCCCGAACCTGCTCGGCTGGACGCGCGATCCGGACGAGGCCCGGCGCCTGTCGCTGCGGAAGGAGGAGATCTTCCGCGGCCTCGTCCGCGCCTCGGGCATCGCGCCGTTGCCGGGCGTTCTGGAGTGGCTCCGGCGCCTCGACGAGGCCGGGATCCCGCGGATCATTGCCTCGTCCACCCACCGCGAGAACATCCGGACGATCCTCGACGTGCTCGGACTCGACGGCTTCGCGGGGATCGTCGCGGCGGACGACGTCCACCGCGGCAAGCCGGATCCCGAGGTCTTCCTGCTTGCCGCCCGCCGGCTCGGCGTCGCGCCCGCGCGGAGCGTCGTCTTCGAGGACGCCCCCGCGGGGATCGAGGCCGGCCTCGCCGCCGGCATGCGCGTGGTCGGCGTGACGACGACGCATCCGGCCGACCGTCTCGCCCGGGCCCATCTCACGGTCGCCCGGCTCGACGCGCTGACGCCGGACGACGTCGCGCGGCTCATCGGCCCGGGGGCGTGATGCATCCGCCCCCGGGCAACGCGCGTCCCGCCGTACCGGGAGGTCCGGAGGGCGGCTCCGTCGGCCGGGGCCGTGCCGCATGAGGACCCGCATCGCCATGACCGGTGTCCTGCGCACCGTCGAAGGGGCGCTGTTGGCGACGGCCCTCCTGTGCGCCCTGGCCCTCGGCCTGATTCTCTGGGAAGGCGGACGGTGGGACCGCATGGTCTCCATCAGAAACCCGGTCCCGCGTCTGGTCATCGGCGGGCTCGCCTTCTCCGGATGGCACCTCGTGCGCGCGACGCGGCGGGGCGGCCGGCGCCAGTGGCCCGTCGCGTTGGGCCAACTCGCGCTGCTGGCGACGGGCCTTGCGGCCGGCCTGCTGTCGGCCGAGCACGCCCTGAGGGCGTGGTTGCGCATCCAGCAGGGGCGCGGCTCGATGGAGGACCTGGCGGCGCACGAGCGGGGGGATGCCGCCCTTCGCCCGAACAGCCGGCATCCGCTCGTGGCGATTGTCCGGCTGAGCCCCAACGGGCTGCTCGCCTACGAGCTGCGTCCCAACCTGAGGATGAACTTCGGCGTGTGCCGGCTGCGGACGAATGGTGCGGGCATGCGGGACAGCCAGGAGTACCCCGTCGCACGCGAACCGGGCACGGTCCGGATTCTCGGCCTCGGCGATTCGGGCATGTTCGGCTGGGGGGTGCACCAGGACAGGGACTACCTGTCGGTGCTCGAGAGCAACCTCAACCACCGGGCCCGCGGGGTGCGCTACGAGGTGCTCAACGCGGCCGTGCCGGGCTACAACACCTTCCAGGAAGTGGAGGCCCTCCGGCATCGCGGTCTGGAGTTCCGG
Source organism: uncultured Verrucomicrobiota bacterium (assembly GCA_964402695.1). Classification (GTDB taxonomy): domain Bacteria; phylum Verrucomicrobiota; class Kiritimatiellia; order PWTM01; family PWTM01; genus VGWF01. The sequence continues at coordinate 22,808 of CAYODK010000002.1, read as the reverse complement.
CCGGACACGGTCGTTCTGGGGTGGTGTTCGAACGATACGGATCTCCCGTTCTTCCTGCGGCGGCAGCAGACCTTCAGGAAGAACGGCCTGTTCTACCTCCACCGGCTCCTGTTCGACCGCGAGGCCTTCCGCCGGGAGACGAGCCCGGAGGCGCGCCGGGCGGAGGATGTGGATGCGGACCGGATCGATCCCCGCGTCCTTGCGGGAGCGGGGATCGACGGCGTCCGGCGGGCCTTCCACGAACTTGCCTCGCTCGCCCGCAGGCACGGCTTCCATGCGCTGGTGTTCGGGCCGATGGATGATCCGATCGTCGGCCTCTGCCGGGAGGCGGGCCTGGAGTACTTCAACACCCTGTCCATTCCGGCCGATCGTCATCCCGGCGTCCGGATCCACGGGATCCATCCGGACTCCGGGGGGCATGCCGTGCTTGCCGGCTACCTCGAGCAGGCGCTGGAAAGCCGAGGCTGGCTGGACCCTCCCGGCACCCTCAGCCCGTAGGGCGGGTGGATGGAGCCCGGCGTCGCCCGACCGCCCACGGGGTCCGGATCGGCGGCCGGGGGCGCCTTCGCGGATGTCCGGGAACCGGCCCGCGCGAAACGCGGAGCCTCAGCGTCTCGGCGACTGAACCTCGCCCTCGTCCGGGCCGTAGGGGATCGCGCCGTTGGGCCGGACCCGGTAGCCGTGGTATGCGAGGTAATGCGCCTTCGGCTTGAACTCGTCGCCGGCGCGTTTCAGCGCGGCCTGCAACTTGCCCTCCAGGTCCTTCCGCAGCTCCGCCGCGGCAGGATCGTCGACGAGATTCCGGGTCTGGTGGGGATCCGCCTGGTTGTCGTAGAGCAGCCACGGGCCGTCGATCGCGCGGACATAGGTGTGGCGCGCGGTGCGGACGCCCCGGTACTCGCGACCCTTGGAGAAGTTGTCGAAGGGCGCCACGTTCATGAACAGGACCGCGCGGTCCTCCGGGCCGCCGCCGCGGACCAGGGCGGACAGGTCCTCCCCCTCGGCCGACGGCGGGACGGACACGCCGGCCAGCGAGAACAGGGTGGGGAGGATGTCGGGCGTCACGATCGGCGTGCGGACGATGCGACCCTGCGCGCCGTGCAGTGCGGGGTAGCGCAGCAGGAACGGCACGAGGATCGATTCGTCCCACGGAACCTGTTTCTGGCACGCGGGGCATCCGTGCGAGCCCATCATCTCGCCGTGGTCGGAGGTGAACACGAGGATCGTGTCGCGTTCGAGGCCGTTCTCGCGCAGCGAGGCGAGGAGCCGGCCGACGCACCGGTCGAGGGCCATGCAGTGGGCGTAGTAGCCCTGCGCCTCGCGTCGCAGGTTCTCGTTGATCGTCTCCGCGGGAACGTTGGGGGGGAACCGGATCGACTCCGGCGGAATCCGCGCCTTGAACTCGTCCGGGGCGGTGCCGTGGGGGAAGTGCGGCGTGCCGTAGGAGACCATCAGGAAGAACGGGCGGTCGTCCGCGGCGTGGGCGGACAGGAAGCGCCGCGCGTCGTCGGTCTGCGCGTAGGCGTCGTAGCCCTCCCAGGTCTTTCTCTCCGGGGAGTCGCCCTCGTAGTAGTGGGACCGGGGATAGTTGTGGTCGCACTCGGCGGCCTTCCAGTAGTCGAAGCCCTGCCGGCGCGCGGGCGGGACGAAGGCGGAGCGGCCGTGGCCGTCGAGGTGCCACTTGCCGATGTAGCCGGTCGTGTAGCCGGCGGCCTTGAGTGATTCGGCCAGGCAGACCTCTCCGTCGGGCAGGTAGAGGTCGTTGAGGAACATTCCGGTCGAGGTCGGATAGCGCCCGGTCAGCAGCGCGGCGCGGTAGGGCGTGCAGACGGGGCAGACGGAGACGGCGGTGCGGAAGTCGATCGACTGCGCGGCCAGGGCGTCGATCACCGGCGTCCTGGCGTTTGGATCGCCGGTGTAGCCGAAGGCCGAGGCGCGCCACTGGTCCGTCAGGATGTACAGGATGTTCGGCCGGCGCGGCGCCCCGGCGGATGGCGAACGCCGCGCGGCCAGCGCCACGGTCGCGGCGCCGGCGGTCCTGAGAAAGTCCCTTCTGTGCATCATGGCGCTGTCCTCCCATCGGCCCGCCGCCGGGTCCGGCGGCGGGATCCCGCGATCCGTTCCGGTTCCGCGGCCCGGCTTCCGGCCGTCCGGCCTCTTCGTGCGGACCCCCGGGTCCCGGGCGCTGCAGTCGTTCCGCGCGAGACTAGCATCATCGCGATGCATCTCGCCAGCCATCGGCGGGCCACGACCCCGTCGCACCCTTCGGGCGGGGCGGCGGCGTGGCCGGCTTGAACCGGGCCGGGGCGCCGAATAGGATGAGACCGGCACGACGACCGGACCGGGTGGCGCCGCATCTCTCTGCATGAAGATCGCACTGGCCATAGAGCATTTCGACCCCGGGCACGGCGGTGCGGAGACCTATGCCTGGGGTCTGGTGCGGTGGCTCGTCCAGCAGGGGCACACCGTCGAGGTCTTCGCCGCGCATGCGGCGTCTCCTCCGCCGGGTCTCGGCGGACTGCATCCCCTGGTCCCGCGGCCCGGTCCTGCGGCCGCACGCGCCAGGGCCATGGCGGAGGCGTTGCGACGCGAGTTGAGGGGCAGGACCTTCGATGTCGTGCATGCATTCAACCACCTCTGGCCCTGCGACGTCCTCCGTCTCGACGGGGGGGTCCACCGTGCATTCGAGGAATGGAATGCGCGAAGCGATCCGACGTCCTGGGGGCGGATGATCCGGCGCCTCACGCGTCGCACGGGCCTCCGCCAGCGCGCGCTGAGGGAGAATGAAACGTGCCAGTTCGGAGACCCCCGCAGGCTGTTCGTCGCCGTCTCGCGGAAGGTGGCACAGGACATGCGCCGCTTCTATCCGGACTGCGAGGACCGCATCCGTCTCCTCTACAACGGCGTGGACCTGCGGAGATTCAGCCCGCCGTCCGCCGGGGAGCGCGCCGCGGCGCGCGCGGCGATCGGGATCGCGGAGGATGAGACGGCGCTCCTGTTCGTCTCGAACAACTACCGCCTGAAGGGGCTGCACGATCTCGTGAACGCGCTCCCGCTCGTCGCCGCCGCCTGTTCCGGGCGTGTGAGGCTGATGGTGGCCGGACGGGGCCGCGCGCGGCCGTTCCTGCGCAGGGCCATGCGGCTTGGTGTCCGGGACCGGATCACGATCTGCACACCCGGCGGCGACATGCGCGAGCGCTACGCGGCGGCGGATGTCGTCGTCCATCCGACCTACTACGACTCGTTCGGGCTTGCCGGGATCGAGGCCATGGCCTGCGGCCTGCCGGTCGTGATGTCCCGGAATGCGGGCGTGTCGGAACTGATGACCCCGGGCCGGGGCGCCGTGCTGATCGACGTGCCCTGCTCCCGGGAGGAGTTGTCCGTCGCGATCGTGACGGCATCCCGTCCCGCCTTCCGGGCGGAGGCGCGTGTCCACAATCGCACGCTTGCCGAGCAGCATCCCGTCGAGGCGAACTATCTCCGAATGGTGGACGTCTACCGGGAGGTCGTGCGGGCGAAGGAGGCGGAGGGGCCGTCGCCCGGTCCGGCCTCCGGCGGAGTCTCCTCCCGCCGGCGGAGATAGAAGCAGGCCGCGTCGCCGTCGCGCGCCCGGTTCAGTTCCCGGGCGCGCCGTTTGAAGGCCCGGATCTCGGACCGCCCGAAATGGTGCTGACCCGATCGCAGGCCGGTCTCCGTGGACTCCATCCAGGGCAGGCCCCGGTGGATCAGTTCGCTCGCCCAGAACTGGAGCGCTCCGGAATCGTAGACGACATCGACCACGTCGAGTCCGGCCTTCCCTGCGAGATGCCGCAGGCCCCTCTCCGTGTAGAGGAAGAGATGGCGCGGGGCATCGACGCCGACCCAGTCGGTCCCGTAGTGCCGCCATGCCCAGGCGACGACCGGCACGCAGATCAGCATGAACCCGCCGGGCGCGATCTGGTTCCGGAGGGTCTGCAGCACGCGCAGGGGCTCCGGCATGTGTTCGAAGGAGTGATGGAGCATGATCAGGTCGTACGGGCCGGGGAGGTCGGCGATGCCGCACTTGAGGATCCGGACGCCGTTGCCGTAGTCGACGCTCGCGGGGACGAAGAGGTCCTGCCCCGTGAGATCGGTGAAGCCGTCCCCCGCCATGTCCAGCAGCCGGGAGCCCGAGCCGCAGCCGACATCCAGGATCCTCGACCGGAACGTGGTGCGGGTCTTCTTGAACCACTCGAAGTCGTCGTACCGCCGGGACCGGAGCCCTGGGAGACGGTTGGCCCCAAGCAGGCAGTACCGTGCGCGCGCCCGGCGCAGGAAGCCGGACAGTCCCCCGGTGCGGCGCGGCGCCTCCGTCCGGAACGAGTAGTAGTGGGCGGGGTAGAACCGCTGCATGTCCGGGGGCACGGTGACGATCTGAAGGCAGCCGCACGCCGCGCATTCGAGATACGGGAACTCCTCGCGAAGCCCGTACATCATCTCGCGGGCCGTGTGCAGCCGGTTGGCGGTCGGATTCCCGCAGATCGTGCATGAATCCATGGGCCTCACTCCTGTCCGGTGTCGTCCGCGTCGAGGAAGCGGCGGCACGATTCGCAGATGGCCCGGTACCGCCCGCAGTTCTCCCGCACGGCCTCATTCATGCCGAAGACCCGTCCCTTCAGCGAATGAAGGGACAGCCGCCACCGGCTCCTTCGCAGTTCCCGCCGGACGATGAAGAGCGCCGCCTCCCGTGGATAGTGCTTGCGGTAGAGGCGGTGAAGCCGCTTCTGCCGTTGCATCTGGAGGTCGTAGGCGGGCGTCCGGCCCTCGCTGACGCCGCCGATGTGCGACACCGTGACATCCCCGACGTAGCCGATTTCGTATCCCGCCTTGCGGAGGCGGAGGCACAGGTCCGTCTCCTCGCCGTACATGAAGAACTCCTCGTCGAACCCCCCGATCTTCGCGAACGCATCGCGCCGGACCATCATGCTGGCCCCGAGAACCCACGCGATCGTCCCCGGCAGGCCGGAGAAATCCAGAGGGGCGCCGCGGGCCCCGGGGTAGTCCATCTTGGGCGGCGCGCGCCCGCCGTTCTCGAGGAGGACCATCCCGGCAAGACCGCATGCCGGGCGGGCGTCCATCCATTCGACCAGCCGCCTCAAGGCGTCGCGCTGCAGAAGGCTGGCGTCGGGATTGAGCACAAGCTGGTACCGACTCGGGCCGGCGTGGCGCGCGGCCAGGTTGTGACCGGCGCCGAATCCCGAGTTCACGGAATGGGCGACCACGCGGATCCGGTCCCCGTACTCCCGCAGAACCCCGATCGTCCCGTCGGAGCTGAGATTGTCCACCACGACAACCTCCGCCTCCACGCCTTCCTGGGCCAGAACCGAATCCAGGCAACCGCGGATGGTGGAGGATGAGTTGTAGGTCACGATCGACACGGTCACATCCATGTCCCGTCGACTCCTCTCTGGCCGGACAGGGCGAAGTACTTTCTCAGGACCAACACGGACACGAGATCCTCCGTCGCCCTGTCCCTGAACCGGGCGACGTGCCGGTGGGCGTGATCGAGGATGTCCTGCGCCTCCGAGACATGCGAGGCGTAGTAGAGCATCTTGTCCACCAGGTCCGAGTAGTCATCCCGCAGCAGAACGTAATGACGTCCGGGGACCAGCCGGCCCTCCATGAACCATGTCTCGAGCTTCGGCCGCGTCATGAAGCAGAGGGAGTTGGAGGAGAGGATCCACTTGAGATTGGTGGCGACGTCGTTGCCCTCCATCGACAGAACGAACTTGTTCTGGAGTTGCTGTCCGATCGTCAGGTACGGCACCTGCCACGGCTTGTCGGTGCGCCGTTTCTCGGCATGGCCGACATCGCACATCGCGTGACCGAAATACTGCTCCAGGAACTTCCTCCGGTTCGGCTGGTAGGCGTTTCCCCGCCACACCAGCATGTCCTTCTTGTCGGAGAACGGCACCGGGTCGTCGACAAACACGAAATGACGTATCTTGTTCATATTGAACAAAATAGAGTTATCATTGTCCCCGTCGATGGGCCGCGCCTTCACGAGGGCGGGCGACGACGGAACGTGGCGGATGTCGCCGAAGATCGCGTGGACCCGGAGAGCAGGGTCGAAGTACCGCAGGGTGGCGTAGAGGTCCATGCGGTAGTTCCGGCGGCGCGCAAGAAGATCCGTGTGGAACGGCTGGGCCTCCGGGCCGAGGGAGAAGGGGGAGGACAGCTTGTTGTAGTAGTTCACCCTGTCGAGGATGGCCTCGCGATTCCGGGCGTCCAAGCCGCGGAGAATCGATCCGAGCCGCATGCGGTGGATGCGGCGTGGCAGGGCGAGCATCGCGAGGTTCCGAAGGTAGTAGAGAAGCCGCGAGTTCCGATGTCCCGCATTCAGAAGGCTGGTCCACCAGCCGGACACGCCCCCGGAGCGCCCCCGGGCCGGCGCGGGCGCTCGCGGTCCGGGGCCAGCCTGATCCGCTGCGGTCATCGGACCGATCTTGCGGAGGGGCTACCGGCAAGTCAAGGTGGACGGATTCCCGCGCCCGGAGGGGCGTACTCTTGACTTCACGGGGGGGGGCCCATAGCCTGCGCCCCGCGATGAAGATCAGCGTCCTGATCACCGTGTACAACCGGCCGGACATGGTGCGTGCCTGCCTCGAGGCCCTGACGATGCAGTCCCGCCCTCCGGACGAGGTGGTCGTTGCCGACGACGGATCTTCGCCTCCGAACTCCGAGGCGGTCCGGCGGCTCCTGGACCGGTCGGGCCTGCCGGCGCGGTACGCACGCCAGGAGGACGAAGGTTTCCGGCTCGCCGCGGCCCGGAACCTGGCGATCCGGGCCTCGTGCGGGGACTACCTCGTCTCGATCGACTCCGACATCCTGCTGCTCCCCGAGACCCTGGCCGTCCACGAACAACGGGCCGCTCCGGGTGTGTTCCTGGCCGGCAACCGGGCGTATCTGGACCGCGGGACGAGCGAGCGCATCCTCGGCGACGGATGCCGGCGGGAGGGCATGGAGGCCCTGTGGGAGGCTGCGGACAAGCGGCACCTCATGCGCACGCTGGTCGAGTTCCACCGTCACGCCCTGCAACGGCGGCTCGGACTGGCGAAGCGCAACAAGCCCCGCCTGCTGGGCTGCCACGTGTCCTTCTTCCGGTCCGACATCGAGAAGGTCAACGGGTTCGATGAGAACTACGTGGGGTGGGGATTCGAGGACGACGATCTCGCGACGCGGTTCTACAGGATCGGGGTTCGCTCGCGCCCGGTCATCCGCCAGGCGCGCGCGCTTCACCTCTGGCATCCGCCGGCGTCGACCTCCACCGGGGGGCCGATGCAGAGCCCCAACAGCCCCTACTTCCACCGCCCCCATGTGGAGGCGGTCTGCGAGCGCGGACTGGTTCAGAAGCGGCCGCCGCCGTCCTCCCCCGCCTGAGCCGGAACGATGCAGCTGACCTTGATGCGTGGAGACGAGTGAGCATCGCTCCCGAAGTAGGGAAACTCCAAACTCCAAGGAAGTTGGAAGTGAAAAGGAAGGAAGGTGAAAGTCGGAGGGTCGACGCAGGGCCGTCCTGAAAGGTACCCGCCTCTTACGGGCGACCTGGGCGCTCAGGGCATCCGGCCTTCTTCCCTTCTCCCCCGTTTGACTTTCCACTTCCTTGGAGTTTGGAGTTTCTCACTTTCCTCTTCCGGAACGATTCGCCCCCCCGCGCGTCGCGGCCGTCCGTTCCGGTCAGGCCTCCACCGGCTCCTTCTCTCTTGTCGCGACCAGCGCGACCGGGATGAGCCACCAGAGCAGGATGCGCACCAGCGAATCCGGGTAGTCGCCGAGTCCGTAGATGTGAATGTGGAGGAGCAGGACCAGGGGGGTTCCGGCGGCGAGGCGGTCGGCAAAGGTGGTTCCCCGGGCGATGGTCCTGAGGAGCCGCAGCCCGAGGAGAAGCCACGCCGTGAGGTGCAGGGCGAGACCCGGGAGCCCGTGCTCGAAGAGCACCATGAGCCAGTACTCGTGCGGATGCGGGAAGTGATAGGTCGCCTTGGGCGGCGAGGACTCGTAGTAGACCTTGGTAAAGACCTTCTTGCCGTGGCCATGACCGAGGAGGGGGGCGTCCGCGACAAGCTTCCAGGTGTGTCCCCACACGATCGAGCGCTCCGTGAACGATTTGACGTCCGGGCTCAGGAACCGCCGGTTGATGTGCTTCACCTGGGTTGCGGCGCCGGTCGCCAGCAGCGCGAGAAGGATCACCGCCAGGAGCTTCCGCTTCCATCCGACCAGCAGCAGCACGTACGCGGCAAGCGCGCCGACGAAGGCCAGCTGCGGCCCGCGGGAGGTCAGGGCGTAGAGATAGACGAGGTTCACGCCCAGCGCGAGGACGCAGGGCACGAGGCGGGATGGCTCCCGGCGCCAGATCCACGCGAACCGGAACAGGACGATGGCGGCGGACCCCGCCATCATGCTCGCCACGTTGGGATGGTTCAGGACAAAGGGGGCGGTGTACCGGGCCTCCCGGATGAAGTAGCTGCCGAGCAGCCAGTTCAGTCGGATGAGATCGATGCCCAGGATCAGCGTCATCGCCACGGCGGAGGCCAGCATCGCACCGCGGAGCTTCCGTTCCGTATCGAAGAGGACGGGAATCGCGAACGCGGCGGCCAGGAAGGGCAGCTGCCGGCCCAGGGAACTCAGGGCCATCGATGCGTGCGGGGTCCAGGCCACCGAGAGGATCGTGAAGGCAAGCAAGGCGATGAACGCCCGGCCCGCTCCGTTCGCCCACGCCGCCGAACCCCTGCGATGGTGGACCAGGGCGTAGACGAAGGCGCCGACCAGAAGGGCCTGGACCACGGCCTTCGACGTGAGAAGCCAGAGGACCGCGGCCAGGGCCACGCCCCCCGCAAACCGGAGCGGGCCACGCCATGCGGCCGGGATGGACCACACTGCACGGCCTGGCGTCATGGGCGCACGCTGAAGGACATCACCCTGGCCCGTCGACTGAACATCATCCATCACCTCGTGCCCGCCCATCCTCCCGGCGCATGCTGCCGTGAGCAGGGGCCGGCATTGAACAGGAACCCCTCGCGAGACGCCCCGGACGGCTGTCCGGAGAACCGGTCCTGAAGAACCGCCATTGCCCGTCGACACTGCTGAAATGACACCGGCAAGTCAAGGCGGTCGTGCCGCGGGCGGCGTCGAATTCCGGGCGACCTGGCCGGCTGTTCATGGGGAAGGGGTTTCATGACGCGGCCTTGACCTCCGCGATTCGATTCCCCACTATCCGGCCCCGACCGGCCGACCGATGGCCGTCCAGCATGCGGCTGATTCCGAAACCAACCCGAAAGCGGATCGAGGTGTGGCTGGCCCGCCTGGGGCTCGTCGTGATCCCGCGCCTTCCCCGGCGGGCCGTCGTCGGGATGGCCCGGGTTCTCGGCGCGCTCGGCAGCCTTGCGCCCAGCCGCGAGCGCGCCGTGGGCCTGGCGAATCTCGACGTCGCCTACGGCGGGTCCATTGACGCCCGACGCAAGCGCGAGATCCTGCGCCAGTCGTTCCAGACGTTCACGCTGCTGCTCCTCGACACCTTCTGGTTCACGCGCGATTCCGAGAAGCGCATCGCCCGCTGGGTCGTCTTCGCGCCCGACGCGGAGCGCATCTTCGTGCCGCGCCGCCAGGTGTGCGTGACCGGCCACTTCGGCAACTGGGAGATCATCGGGCAGGCCGTCGCCCTGCGCGGCTATCCCCTGATGAGCGTTGCGACGCCCCTGGCAAACCCGGCGGTCGACGAACTCTTCAATCGCATGCGCCGGGCCACCGGGCAGGTCGTCGTTCCGAAGCGCGGGGCGATCCGCCGGCTGCTCGGCTTCCTCAAGGACGGCGGCAAGGTGGCGCTGCTGCTCGACCAGAACACGAAGCAGTCCGACGGCGGCGTCTTCATGGACTTCTTCGGTCTCCCCGCCCTCGTGTCCCCCGCCGGCGCCTCGCTCGCCCGCCGCACGCGCTCGGAGATCCTGCTCGGTTTCTGCCTGCCCCGGCCGGACGGCACCTACCTCGCGGAGTTCCCGCGGACGATCGACTCCGACGCCCGGCCCGGCGAGGACATGAAGACCTCCGTCGACCGCCTCAACCGCGAGATCCTCGCCGCGATCGAGGACCATATCCGGCTCCACCCCGGGATGTGGCTGTGGATGTACAAGCGGTGGAAGCACCGCGAACCGGGCACGCCGCGCGACCGCTATCCGGCCTACACCGGCGAACTCTCCGGGGCGGCGCCCGCGCCGGGAATGCCCGCCGACGAGGAGTGACAGGATCGGCATCATCACCGGCGTCCACAACCAGCTCGGACTTCTGAGCCATGAAACGCGTAGAGGTGGCCATGGTCGGGCTCTCGGCGGGCTGGCTTCTCTACATGGCGCTGGCGATGCTCACGGTCTACGTGACCATCGTATTCCTGTTGGTCAATGGGCCGCTCCGGCCGGAGGAGAATGGCCGGACCGGGGCGGGCGGGCCACCCCGCGCGTGACCGTGATCGGCCCGGGTCCGGTCAGCAGTTCCCAGAACTGCCGGGGAGAGAGGATGCGGATGCCACGGTAGGCTCCAAGGGCAAGGAGGTCGTCATCTCCAGTCACGACACAATCAGCCTCGCCCGCAACAGCAGTGGCAAGCACCAGATCATCGTCGGGATCCCTGCAGACACCCCGCACGTCACTGTCGGGTTCCACGAAGTGGCATAACTCCGCCCACGCTGCGGTGGCCGTCCGGGTGCCAGGCCCGGACGAATGCTCCCGGTGCAGCAGGTCGGCAAGCTCATGCTGAAGCGGACGGGACCAGATGATCTCGCACTGTCCGACGGCCTCGTCGACGACGTCTTCGCAGAACCCCTTGGCCACAAGAGCCGAGTAGAGCACGTTGGTGTCGACGACGAATCTCACGAGACGATCTTGAAGGCGTCCTCGTCCGTATAGATCCCGCGAGCCCGCGCCTGGGGCACGAGTTCACGGCGCGCCGCGCGCAGGGCACGGCGGAAGATGTCCGCCTTGAGGGCCCGGCGGACATACTCGCTGCTGGTGACGCCCTCCGCCCGCGCCATCCGGTCCAGATTCTGGCGCAGCGGCCCGGGCAGACTGACCGTGAGGGTCTCTCTCATGCTGTAAGACACTATCACACATGAGGGTCGGCGGCAATGGGCGCGACCGCTGGACAGTCCGCACCGCCCGCGGGATCATGCGGGCATGAGCGGGCACGGGCATGCGCGGCGGATGGACCTTGGCTTCCCCTGGCCGGACCCGCCGCTGCGCGTCGTGCTCGTGCAGCCCGAGATCGCCCCGAACACCGGCGCCATCGCGCGGCTCTGCGCGGCGACGGGGTCGCCGCTGCACCTCGTCGAGCCGCTCGGCTTCCGCCTCACCGACCGCGCGCTGAAGCGGGCGGGCCTCGATTACTGGGACGCGGTCGACCTGCACCGGCATGTCTCGTGGGATGCCTGGCTCGCGGAGGCCCCGCCGCGGTTCCATCTGCTCAGCACCGCCGGGCCGCGGCCGCACTACGGCGCGCAGTACCGGCCGGGCGACGCGCTGGTCTTCGGATGCGAGTCGTCGGGGCTGCCCGATGCCATCCTGGCGCGCTGGCCGGACCGCATCATCCAGATCCCGATGCGCACCGATTGCGTTCGCTCGTTGAACCTCGCGACGGCCGTGGGCATCGTCCTCTACGAGGCGCTGCGGCAGTGCGCGCGGTAGGGCGGGAGGTTTCAGGTGTCAGGTGTCAGGCCGGAGAACGCCGGGACAGAATCCGCGGACTTGCGGTCCGCGGCGCGGTGGGTCGAGTTCCTCGCGCTGTTCGCCGGGCTGCCGCTGGCGCTGGCGGCGTTTTCGCCGGGCAGACCCGTGCTGCCGGCGCTGTGGATCGCGACGGCGATCATCGGCGCGGCGCTCGCGTTCGACCACACCTTCGACCGCGGCGCCTTCGCGGTCTCCCGGCTGCGCGCGGCCGGCGGGCGCCGCCTCCTCGTCCGGTGGGCCGTCGCGTCGGCCGCGCTGACGGGCATCCTGCTGCTCGCGAAGCCGGAGTATCTGCTGCAACTCCCGCGCGAGCGGCCCGTGGTCTGGGCGCTCGTGATGGTTCTCTATCCGCTGTTGTCCGTCGTTCCGCAGGCGATCGTCTACCGCGCCTTCCTCCTCCACCGCTACGGCGGTCTCTTCCCGTCGCCCCGCGCGCGGCTGGCCGCCGCGGCCCTGGCGTTCGGCTTCGCGCACATCGTCTTCCTGAACCCGTGGGCCCTGGCGTTCACGCTGGTCGGGGGCTGGCTCTTCGCCGGCACCTACGTGCGGACCGGTTCGATCTGGGCCTCCGCGATCGAGCACGCGCTGTACGGCTGCTTCCTGATGACGGTCGGCTGGGGGCGCTTCTTCTACCATGGCAGCATCGCCACCGCCGAGGCGCTGTCGGGGCGCTGACGATCAGGGGCGGAGGACGGCGTTGTCGATGAGGCGCGTGCGGCCGACGAAGACCGCGAGCGCCGCGAGGGCGGGGCGATCGATCGCGGCGACCGGCTCCAGCGTCTCGTCGTCGACGATCTCGACGTAGTCCGCGCGCGCCAGGGGCGCCCCGGCAATGACGTCCGCCATCGCCGCGCGCAGGCGCGCCGCGTCGCGCTCGCCGGCGGCCAGACGGGCCGCGGCCGCGTCCAGCGCGCGGCGCAGGCAGACCGCCTGGGCGCGCTCCTCCGGCGAGAGGTAGGCGTTGCGCGAACTCATCGCGAGACCGTCGGGCTCGCGCACGGTCGGTCCCGCGACGATCTCCACGGGGATGTCGAGATCGCGGACCATGCGGCGGATGACGCGGAGTTGCTGTGCGTCCTTCTCGCCGAACACGGCGACGTGCGGCTGGGTGAGGTTGAACAGCTTGGCGACGACCGTGCAGACGCCACGGAAGTGCCCCGGACGGGACGCGCCGCAGAGGCCGTGCGACAGACGGACCTCGTCGATCCAGACGCTGGCGTCCGCCGCGTAGACGGAGCCCGCCTCCGGGGCGAAGAGAATGTCCGCGCCCTCGGCCTCGCAAAGCGCGCGGTCGCGCTCGAAATCGCGCGGGTATCGGGACAGGTCCTCGTTCGGGCCGAACTGGGTCGGGTTGACGAAGAGCGTCACGATCACGACGTCCGCCCGGGCGCGCGCGAGGCGGATCAGCGACGCGTGACCCTCGTGCAGGTAGCCCATCGTCGGCACGACGCCGATGCGCCGCCCCGCCGCCCGCAGCGTCAGCGCGGCATCCTGCATGGCCCTCGGGGTGCGGATCGTATGCATGGGACGTGCGCGTGCGTCAGACGCCTGCCATGACGGCCCGGAGGAACTCCTCGGCGACCCGCCGCAGGCAACGCCGGATGGTGTCGGCCTTGTTGATGACGACATCATCGGGCATGGAATGACTCCTCGAAGACGCGGAGAGGCTCGCGGCGCTCCTCGTTCGCCCGTGCGTAGTCGCTGAGCGCGTACATCTCGAACGTGGCGGTCGCGCCGGGGTCACCTCCCGCCAGCCGGCGGCCGGTGCCGATGATCTGGGCCTTCAGGACGGCGGATGCGCGGTGGAGGTCGACGAGGTCGACCTCCCGCCCGAGATCCGCGGCGATCTCCTGCGCCACGTCGAACACGCGAACCGGGTCCGGCGGCGACGCGGCAAGAAAGGCGACATCGAGGTCGGAGTCCGGCCGCGAACAGCCTTTCGCCGCCGATCCGAACAGGTAGACGACAGCCGGCCGGAACGGGGCGAGCCGGCGGGACAGGACGCCGTCGATATCGACGATCGGGTTCATGGTCCGGGCGGAATGATACACGGGAAACGGGCGCCTGCACGCATTTCCGCCATGCGCCCGGTCGGATCAATAACAGTGTTCCGGGCCGGGGAACCGGCCGGTGGCGACATCGCGGCGGTAGGCCGCGAGGGCGCGCGCGGCGGTGGCGCCAAGGGCGGCGTAGCGTCTCACGAAACGCGGCGCGGGGCCGGGGGTGAGGCCGAGCAGGTCATGGATCACGAGGATCTGCGCGTCGCACGCCGGGCCGGCGCCGATGCCGATCGTCGGCACGCGGACCGCGCGCGTGATGCGGCGGGCGACCGCCGGCGGCATGCCCTCGAGGACGATCGCGAACACGCCGGCCTTCTCCAGGGCGCGGGCGTCCGCCACCAGCGCGGCGGCCTCCGCCGGCTTTCGCCCCTGCACCTTGTAGCCGCCCATCGCGCGCACGTTCTGCGGCAGCAGGCCGATGTGGCCCATCACCGGGATGCCGTTGCGGACGAGCGTGCGGACGGTTGCGGCGCGGAACGCTCCGCCCTCGATCTTGACCGCGTCGGCGCCGGCCTCCTTGAGGAAGCGCCCGGCGTTCTCGACGGCCCGCGCCGCGGTGGCCTGGTAGGAGAGGAACGGCATGTCGGCGACGACCAGCGCGCGGCGCGCGCCGCGGACGACCGCCGCGGTGTGGTGCAGCATCTGCTCCACCGTGACCGGCAGCGTGGTGGCGTAGCCGAGGACCGTCATCGCGAGCGAATCGCCGGCGAGCACGACCGGGATCTCCGCCTCGTCCGCCCATCGCGCCGTGACGGCGTCCACCGCCGTGACGCACGCGAAGGGCGCGGTGTCCTTCAGCGCGCGGATGCGGTCGACGGTCCACTTGAACCCGGCCTTCTTCATGCCCGGCAGCATACCACCCCCCGGGCGGTCGGCGAAGCGGTGTCGAGGCGTTGGAGGATCTCAAGGATGGTCCCGGGCGATAGGTCGTCCCGGCTGGTTGCCGACGTTCCGCTCCGTGCCGTCGCAGATCCTTCCAACGATTGGACGTTGAAGGCGGTTTGTATTCCAACCCTTGGAAGATCCCCATCCGCTCTTCGCGGCTTTTGCGCCTTCGTGTTGTCTTTGTCCGCCGGCCGTCACCATTCGGCGGCGAAGAGGCGCAGGTCGGAGGCGGGCTCCTCGAGGGTCGCGAGGATCCCGGCGACGGTGCCCGGGGCCCCCGGCAGGCGGAGGGCGGGGCGGATGTCGGCGAGGGGTTGGACGACGAAGCGCCGCTGCGCCCAGCGGGGGTGGGGGACGGTGAGCCCGCCGCGGTCGATCCACTCGTCGCCGCAGTAGAGCAGGTCGATGTCGATCGTGCGCGGCGCGTAGCGGTCCGGCCCGCGCACGCGGCCGAGCGCGGCCTCGATCCGCCCGAGTTCGGCCAGCCACGCGCGCGCGTCGAGCGGGGCCGCGACGACGAGCGCGGCGTTGAGGTACTTGAGGGCGCGGTGCTCGTCCTTCACGCCGACGGGCTCGGTCTCGTAGACGGGCGACTGCGCCGACAGCCGGGCGCCGGGGACGGCGGCGAGCGCGTCGCGTGCGGCGCGCAGGAACGCGAGCCGGTCGCCGAGGTTGGACCCGAGGCTGAAGCCGGCCTCCACCGCGCCTCCAGCCGTTGGTTGTTGGTGGTTGGCTGTTGGAGGTTGGATGTTGATTCTCACGTCTTCAGACAGGCGTCCACGGCCCGGGCCATGCCGTCGATGAACGGCTGTTCGCCGAACCGCTCGGCGTTGGCGCGGATGCGGGCCGGGTCCCAGGCGTGCGCGTCGCAGGCGCGGACGGCGTCGATCAGCGCGTCCTCGGTCTGTTCGCGGAAGAAGACGCCGGTCTCGCCGTCCACGACGGACTCGGCGACACCGCCGCGGCCGAACGCAACGACGGGGCGTCCGCAGGCCTGGGCCTCGACGGGGACGAGGCCGAAGTCCTCCTCCCCCGGGAAAACGAGCACGCGGCACTGCCGGTAGAGGTCGCGAATCTCCCCGTCCGACCTGCGGCCGAGGAACTCGACCGTCGGTCCGGCCAGTCGCTGCAGCGCACCGGCGAGGCTGCCGCTGCCGACGATCCTGAGGGTCCGGCCCATCCGCGTGTAGGCCTTCACGGCAAGATCGATCCGTTTGTAGGGGACAAGGGCGGAGACGATCAGGTCGAACGGCGCCGCGGGGGGGGCGGCCGGGCCGTCGGGGGCGGGCGTGAAGTACCCCACGTTGACCGGCGGGTAGACGACGTCGGCGTCCCGCTCATACGAATCCCAGATCCGGTCGCGCACGTGCCGGCTGAGGGTGACGAAGCGGTCGACGCCCGCCGCGGTGCGGCGGTCCCATGCCCGCAGCCCCGCGGACACCGGCGCGAGCAGGGCCCGCTTGACGGGGTTGCGGCCGAAGTACTCGTCCTCGAACGACCAGACGTAGCGCATGGGCGTGAAGCAGTAGCAGAGATGCTTCATGCCCGGGGCCGGGCGGAGCGACTTGATCGCGCAATGGCTCGTCGTGATCAGCAGCCGGCCGGGGGGGCATCGCAGGCCCGCGACGGCGGCCGGGAAGAGGGGGAGAAGGTAACGGTAGTACCTGTGGACGCCGGGGATCCGCTGCAGGGCCGAGAACACCAGGCGGTGGGACCGGATCGTCTCGGAGACGTGCGGCGGCCGGCCCAGCAACGAGACGATGGGGGCGCGCGGGAAGGCCCGGCACAGAAGCTCGAGCACCCGCTCCCCGCCCCGCATGCCGGTCAGCCAGTCGTGTCCGAGCACGACATCGAGCTCCGACCACGATTCCGGAACCCTCGTCACCGAATCTCCGTTCCCCCGGTCCGGCGGTCCGTCCGCCGGTCGCGCAGATGGTATGTGCACGGCGCGCAGGCGCAATTCTTTTCGGAGGGCCCGCCGGGGCTCCTTCGTTGCGTTTTTGTCGGGTTGGTGCATTATCTCCGGCATCCAGGCGGGGGCGGGAGTTCAACCATGTGGTATTTCGCACGAAACGGGCAGACAACCGGCCCGATCGAGAAGAGAGAGTTGATCGACCGGGCCGCCCGCGCGGAATTCGGACCGGACGACCTGGTCTGGCATCCCGATTTCGGCGCCGCGTGGCGCCCCGCCCGGTCGGTCGAGGGGCTTTTCTTCCCCGCACCCCCGGCGGCGCCGGGTCCTGCGGCTTCCGTCGTGGTCGGGACGGGCGGCATGACGCACAACCGCGACATCACCCGGCGTGCGCGGGAGGCCCTGCGGGGGCGCTGGGGTCTCGCGATCGGATTCACGATCCTGTTCCAGATGCTGGTGTTCGCCGTCGTCATGGTGTCGGTCCTCCTCAACGCGGCCCTCCCGCTGGCCGGCAGTCTGCTCCAGCTTGCGGTCGTCATGCCCCTGTCCATCGGCAGCATCATCTTCTACCTGGCCCTGTCCCGCGGCCGGGAGGCCTCGCTGGGCCAGATGTTCGGAGGCTTCCGCTCGTGGTGGCCGGCCGTGGGCGCGAACCTGATGATGGTCGTGCTGGTCATCGGATGGCTTCTCGCCGCCCTTCTGCCGTTCGGGATCGTCGCCGTGGCCCTCGGGGTCACGAACCACCTGCGACCCGGCAGTGCGGCGTTTGCGGCCCTGCTGGGGTCGGCGTCGCTGGTCTACGCCCTGACCGTCATCGTCCTGAGCTTCCGCTACGCGATGACGTTCTTTGCCATTGCGGACGATCCGGCCTGCGGCCCCGTGGAGGCCATCCGGCGCAGCGTGCGCCTGATGCGGGGCGCCAAGTGGAAGCTCTTCCGTCTTTCCTGGCGCTTCTTCGGGTGGGCGCTCCTGTGCACGCTGACCTGCGGCATCGGTGTCCTGTGGCTTGTGCCTTACATGGCCGTGTCCATCGCCGCATTCTATGACGACCTGAAGCCGCCCGAACTCTAGGGCCGCAGGAGGATTTCCGTATGGGTGACATGGTTCCCCGGCTGTTCGGCGGCGGGATGCCCGCGGTGACCGCGGAGGACCTGCATGACCGGATCGAGGCCGGCCAGGCGCCGGTCGTGCTCGACGTGCGCAGCCGGGACGAATTCGCGGCCGGTCGGATCGCCGGGGCCATCAACATCCCCCACGACGAGATCGGCGTCCGCCTCGCGGACCTGGGGCCCGACCGGGGGCGCGAGATCGTGGTCTGCTGCGCCATGGGCGGACGCGCGGCCCATGCCGCGGACGCCCTGCGCAGGGCCGGCTTCACCCAGGTGCGACTCCTCACCGGACACATGCGGGGCTGGTGCGCCTCCGGACGCGCGGTGCATCGATGACGGCGTCCTTGATCGGGCGGCCGGCGACATGAACGCCTTCTTTCTCTCCCGGCTCGCGGAGTCGCCCTGGGATTATGTCTCGTGGGTGCTCATCATCATGTTCTCGATCTGCGTCCACGAGTACGCCCACGCGCGGATGGCCCTCCGCTGCGGCGACGACACGGCCGCCCGCGCGGGACACCTCACGCTCAACCCGCTCGTCCAGATGGGGCCGCAGTCGATGGTCATCCTCGCGCTCATCGGCATCGCGTGGGGCGCCGTCCCCGTCAGCCCGGGCCGCCTGAGCCGGTCCGGCCGCGCCAAGGTCGCCTTCGCCGGTCCCGCGGCCAACCTGCTCCTCGCGATCGCCGCCGCCGGACTGGCCGTGGTCGCCTCCCGCCTGCTGGGCGGTTCCGACGGCCGCGGCGTCCCCTACCTGCTGGCCAAGACCGCCCAGGCCAACGCCACGCTCTTCGTCCTGAACATGCTTCCGATCCCGATGTTCGACGGCTGGTCCGTCGCCGAGAGCCAGGTTCCCGCCATGGAGACCTTCCGCCTCCGCTTCGGCGCGCAACTCAACTGGATCCTCCTCCTCCTCATGTTCCTCACGCCGCTCTTCAGCTTCGTCTGGTTCGGCGGCGACCTGATCGCCGTCCACGCCATCCGCCTCTGGGCCGCCCTCCTCGGTCTCGGCGGCTGACCCGCCCCATGGTTCCACCCCGAGGGTTGCGAATGCCGGCGCCAGCTGTGAACATTCGTGTATCGGACTGAACCGTCAGATACACAATTGTATTTCCTTGCTCGGCGCCTTCATTTCGTGAAGGGCGCCGGACTTTCACTCAATCATTTATCATGCAATAGCTAACGATTGATACTTCATGGGGCGAGCGATTCCGTGGCATGTGCCGTGCTTTGGCCGGTCTGCATCGGCTTGGGTGCGGGGTGGAGCGTGTGATGGGGCGGCCGCGGGCCGATGGGGAGACTGTCGATGACGATCAACGGGCGGCGGATGGTGACCGTGCTGGGCGCGGTCATGCTGGTGATGGGGCTGGTGGGTGCGGCGACCTCGTGGGCGCAGGAGGCGGCTCCGGCGGCGCCTGCGGCGGCCGCCGCGGTTTCCGAGCCGGCCGGAGCGGCTCCGGCGGCGCCGGCGCCGACGGTGGACAGCGGCGACACCGCGTGGCTTCTCGCCAGCGCCGGACTCGTGCTGCTGATGACGCCGGGTCTTGCGTTCTTCTACGGCGGGCTGGTCCGCAAGAAGAACGTCCTCTCGATCCTGATGCAGTGTTTCATGGCGATGTGCCTGGTCACGATCCAATGGGTTCTGTTCGGGTACAGCCTGGCGTTCGGACCGACGGTGAAGGGGCTGATCGGGAGCCTCGACTGGGCCTTCCTGAAGGGCGTGGGCGGAGAGCCGTTCGCCGGCTACGCGGCGACGATCCCGCACTCGGTCTTCATGGCCTTCCAGTTGAAGTTCGCGATCATCACGCCGGCGCTGATCATCGGCGCCTTCGCGGAGCGGATGAAGTTCTCGACGTTCTGCGTATTCATCCTGCTGTGGACGACGCTGGTCTACGATCCGGTGGCGCACTGGGTGTGGGGCCTCGGCGGGATGCTGGCGCGGTTCGATGCGGCGGGCAACGCGATCCCCGGAGCGCTGGACTTCGCCGGCGGTGCGGTGGTCCACATCAACGCGGGCGCCGCGGCCCTGGCCGCCGCGCTGGTCCTCGGACGCCGGCTCGGGCCGTCGTCGCCGCCGCACAACCTGCCGCTGGCGATCCTGGGCGCGGGCATGCTGTGGTTCGGCTGGTTCGGCTTCAACGCGGGCAGCGCGCTCGGCGCGAACGCGACGGCCGCGAACGCCTTCGTGACGACCCATGTCGCGACGGCCGCCGCGGGGCTGACGTGGTCGGTCTGCGACTGGCTGCACCACAAGCGAGCGACGACGCTCGGCATGATCACCGGCGCGGTCGCGGGCCTGGTTGCGATCACGCCGGCCTGCGGCTTCGTCTCGCCCGTCAGCGCGATCTGGATCGGGGTCGGTTCGTCCGTGCTCGGCTTCCTGTCGGTGACCTTCCTGAAGGCGAAGCTCGGCTACGATGACGCGCTCGACGCGTTCGGCGTGCATGGCGTGGGCGGCTTCTGGGGCGCGCTGGCGACCGGCCTCTTCGCGCAGGAGTCCTTCGGCGGCTTCAACGGCCTGTTCTACGGCAACGCCGCGCAGTTCATGATCCAGCTCAAGGCCTCGGCGATCACGGCCGTCTACTCGTTCGTCGTCTCGCTCGTGCTGTTCAAGGTGCTGGACCTCGTGATGGGCCTGCGGGTCAGCAGCCACGAGGAGCGCGTGGGGCTGGACCTCACGCAGCACAAGGAAGCCGCCTACACGGTCCTCGACTGAGCCGCGGGAGATCCACCATGAAGTACATCATCGCCATCCTCCAGCCCGACCGGCTCGACGCGGTGCTCGACCTGCTCGAGAAGAAGGAGATCCACCTGGTCACCGTCTCGACCGTCATGGGCCGCGGCCGCCAGAAGGGGATCGCCGCCGTCTACCGCAGCGTCAAGGAGGCGGGCAGCCTGCTCAAGAAGGTGAAGCTCGAGATCGCCGTGAACGACGAGTTCGTCCGGCCCACGCTCGATGCCATTCAGGAAGGCGCCCGCACCGGCCAGGTCGGCGACGGGAAGGTCTTCGTCCTCGACCTCGACCAGTGCCTGCGCATCCGCACGGGCGAGACCGGCGGCACGGCCATCGGCTGAGGCGGGGACTTCAGGCGGCGGGCGCGTCGATCCGGGCGCGCACGTCCTCGTAGACATCCCGAAGGGTCCGGTCGATCGGGATCTCCGGCGTCCAGCCGGTGTCGCGGAGGATGCGTCCGCAGTCGAGGCGCGGCGACGTGTCGGCCGGACGCCAGCGCGCCGGGTCGACCACGCGTTCGGGCGAGACGCCGGCGATGGCGCAGAGCCGGTCGAGCAGGTCGGCGATGCGGTCGAGCCGGCCGCCCGCCAGGTGGTACGCGAGGCCGGGCCGGCCGCGTTCGATCAGCAGGCGGTAGCCCCGCACGGTGTCGCGCACGTCCATGAAATCCCGGCGGCTGTCGAGGTTCCCGCTGCGCAGCGGCCCCCCGGTCCGTCCGCCGGCGATCGCGGCGAGCTGGGCGGCCAGGGACGGGATCACGAAATCCAGCGACTGGCCCGGGCCGATGTGGTTCGCGGGCCGCGCGGTCAGGGCGGCGAGGCCGAAGCGGGCCGCGTAGGCGAGGGCGATCTGGTCGGCGGCCGCCTTGGAGATCGCGTAGGGGGATTCCGGGCGCGGCGCGGCCGTTTCGTCGAGCATCGCCTCGCCGGTGTGGTCGCCGTAGATATGGGCCGACGAGACGACCAGCAGCCGCATCGCCGGCCGCACGGCGCGCGCGGCGTCGAGCAGCCGCATCGTGCCCGAGAGGTTCACCTCGAACGCCCGCGCCGGGTCGGCCCACGAGCGGGGGACGGACGACACGCCGGCCAGGTGGACGCAGGCGTCGGGCGCGAGCGTGCCCAGGGCCTCGCGGAGGTCGCGACCGTTCACGACGTCGCCGGTCACCGACGGCACGCCGGGCGGCGGCGTCTCCCCGGGGAGGCACAGGCCCACGGGCTCGTGGCCGTTCGCCGCCAGCTCGGCCGCGAGGTGGCGTCCGACAAATCCCGCCGCACCCGTGATCAGCACGCGCATGTCAGGCCCCCGGTGCCGCCGAGAGGCGGGCGATGTCCGCATCGACCATCATCTCGACCAGCCCGCGGAAGTCGACCTCGGGCGTCCAGCCGAGGGCCGCGCGCGCCTTCGCCGGGTTGCCGATCAGGTGGTCGACCTCCGCCGGACGCATGAACCGCGGGTCGGTGGCGACGTGCGCCTGCCAGTCCAGCCCGGCGCGCGCGAAGGCGATCTCGCAGAACTCCCGGACGGAATGGCTTTCGCCGGTGGCGACCACGTAGTCATCGGCCTGCGGCTGCTGCAGCATCATCCACATGGCGCGGACGTAGTCGCCGGCGAACCCCCAGTCGCGGCTCGAATCCAGGTTGCCCAGCTTCAGGTCCTTCGCCATCCCCAGCTTGATGCGGGCGACGCCGTCGGTGATCTTGCGCGTGACGAACTCCAGGCCCCGCCTCGGGCTCTCGTGGTTGAACAGGATGCCGGAGACGGCGAACAGCCCGTAGCTCTCGCGGTAGTTGACCGTGATGTAGTGCCCGTAGACCTTGGCGACGGCGTAGGGGCTGCGCGGGTAGAACGGCGTCAGCTCCGTCTGCGGCACCTCGCGGACCTTGCCGTACTGCTCGCTGCTCGAGGCCTGGTAGAATCGCGCCTTCGGGCACACCGTCCGCACCGCGTCGAGAAGCCGGGTGACGCCGAGGGCCGTGAACTCGCCGGTCAGCGTCGGCTGGCTCCACGACGTGGGCACGAAGGACATGGCCGCCAGGTTGTAGATTTCGTCGGGCTTCGTCTGCTCCAGCACCTGGATGAGCGAGAAGGGATCCAGCAGGTCGCCCTGCAGCAGCGTCAGCCGGTCGCGCAGGTGCTCGATGCGCTCGAAGTTCTCGGTGCTGGCGCGGCGGACCATGCCGGCGACCTCGTAGCCCTTCGCCAGGAGGAGTTCCGCCAGGTAGGAGCCGTCCTGGCCTGTGATGCCGGTGATGAGCGCGCGTTGGGACATGGGGGGCCTCGGAGGGTTCAGGTGTCAGGGGGAAGGAGTCTCAAGTTCCAGGTTTCAAGTTTCAAATAAGGGCGCCTGTCCGGTAGAGGGAGGGTGTCAGCCCCTCTGGTTGT
>CAYODK010000001.1:8466-113800 GCA_964402695.1 uncultured Verrucomicrobiota bacterium | reverse complement strand
TGGGCGGCCATGTGGGCGAGATGCAGGAAGAAGGGTCGGTCGTGCGGCTGGCGCAGGAACCGGCAGGCCTCGTCGGTGAGGATGTCCGTGATGTAGCCGGTCTGCTTCCGCTCGACGCCGTTGCGGGAGAGCACGGGATCGACGTACACGCAGGAGGCGCCGAAATAGCCGAAGAACTCGTCGAACCCGCGGTTGCGGGGCGCGAACTCGAACCGCTCGCCCTTCCCGAGATGCCACTTGCCGATGAGCCGGGTGTGGTAGCCGGCCTCGCGCAGCTTCGACGGCAGGGTCGTCTCGCGCACGTCCATGCCGTCGCGCGGGCCGTCGAGCGGCCGGTTGTCCTCGATGCCGAACCGCTGCGGATGGCGCCCGGTCATCAGCGCCGCCCGCGTCGGCGAGCAGGAGGGCAGGACGTAGCCGTTCCGGAACACGACGCCCTCCGCGGCGAGGCGGTCGATGTTCGGCGTCGGGAAGTCCTTCCCGCCGCTGAAGCCGAAGTCGCCGACTCCGACATCGTCGACCACGACGAGGAGGATGTTGGGCTTCGCAACGGCCTCCCCTGCCGCCCGCGACGGGGCCGCCGGAAGCGCGCCGAGCGCGAGGCCCATCGCGGTCGCCGCCAGGCCCGTCCGCCATGCGTGGTTCATGATCCCGCAAGGCTGCACCTTCGCCGCCGGGCGGTCCAGCCCGGAAACTCCCGCGGTCGTCGCACGGCGCCCCCTTCGCGGGACCGCCGCCTCCGCGCCAGGTCAGCATCCGGCATGCGCCAGCCAGTCCGCGTCATGGCGGATCGCAGGGAATCGGGCATACTGGACGACGTGAAAGCCTTGAAATCGCTGGCCACGGTCTTCGCACTGGCGGGTGCCCGGCTCGCCGGCGCCGCAGACGCGAATCTCCCGGAGACGACCGGCATCCCCGTGACGCTGGTCAACTATGCGCGCACCCCCGTGCATGCGACGGCGATCGCCCTGGATCCGGCGGACCTGTGCGCCCGGCTCGGGGCGTCATCCAACACGACGCTGGCGGTCCGGCGCGCGGACGGCACGGCCCCGCCGCCCCATGCGATGGCCGAGGAGGACGGCCGGGGGATTCTCCGCATCCATGCCGCTCTGCCGCCGACCTCGCGGCTCGATCTCGTCGTCGGGCCCGGGCGACCCGCCGCCGCGGCGCGGCCGGCCGCGGACGACGACGCCCTCGACAACGGCGTGGTCCGCGCGGTCTTCCGCACGAACGGATGGGACCTCGCATTCGCCGGCGCCGGCACCGGAGACACGACGCTCGTCCGCGGCGGGGAACTGGATTTCTGGGTCGATCGGACGAACCGCGGCAGGATCCAGTTCGGCAACCCGGCCGACATGGGTCTTCTGAGTTTCCGCGCGGCCGCCCGCACCGCGGGCACCACCGCGACGGTGCGACCGGACGGCGCGCCCGTGTACGTCCGGACGAGCCTCCTCGACGGCCCGGACGTCCGCATGAAGGTGGTCGAGACGTTCGAACTCGTGCCCGGCCAACCCGTGATGCTCTGCCGCGTCCGGTGGGAAAACGAGGGCGGCGCGCCGCTGTGGATCGCCTACGTCGGAAGCGGCGACGGCATCAAGGGCCGGTGGGGCCGCGACCTGATGCGCACGCCCCTGGTCCAGCGCAAGAAGTCGCCGCTGCTGGGCGACCTGAACGGCAGCGAGACGCGATGCGCATGGCTCGGCGGCCTGTGCCGCATGAGCATGGAGTCCGCGGAGACCGGCTGCGGCGTCGGCCTGTCGACGCTGCTTCCAACGCCCGATCGCGTCGGCCAGGGCTCGATGGTCTGGGGCTGCAGCGGCTACGGATTCCAGTGCAACTTCATCGATCCCGTCCGCGGCCAGTTCCCTTTCGAGGTGCCTCCGTACGGGGCGCTGGAGAACGGCATCGCCGTCCTCGCCGCCCAGGCAGGAGAACCGGTCTTCCGGCGGACGGTCGACCTCTGGAAGACCCTGCGGGACGGCCGCACGCCGCGCCTGCCGCCGGCGTGCGCGGTCTTCGTCGACGGGGAGCCGCTGCATGCCCAGACGGTGGATGCGCTGCCGGACGCGCTGCGGATGGACTTCGGGAGAACCTACGAGTGCCGCATCGCCACGGCCGCGGCGCCGCCGGCCGCCGTCACGGTCCGCGCACTCGCCTCGAAGGCCGCGCCGGTTCCGCTGTTCGACGCCGCGGGGGGGCGCGCGGTCCCGCTCAACCGGCACCTCCCGAAGCCGGACGAGGCCGCCTTCGTGTTCGAGGCGGCGGGGCCGGTCGCCGGTCTGTCGATCGCCGAGATCCTGCCCTCGGCCCCGCAGCCGCTCTCGCCGGTGCCCGACGCGTCGGTGACCGACCTCGCGACGATGTTCCGCTGGGCCGCGCTGCCGATGGTCATGGACTACGACCTTCAGTGGGCGGCGGCGGACGATTTTGCCGCGCCCGTCTCGGTGCGCGTCACGAGCAGCGAGCCGCACCCCTGGTTCCTGCCCGAGGATGCGCAGCTTCCCGCCCCCGGCCGGTGGTTCTGGCGCGTCCGCGGCGCGAAGGGGTCGGTCACCGGCGCGTGGTCGGCGGTGCGGGCCTTCACCGTCAACGCCGACCGCCGCACGCGCCCGCCGCGCCGGCCGCTGACGCCGGAGCGCCCGCTCTTCACCATCGAGGCGACGCGCGTGCTCGACTACACCGCCTTCCAGCCCGACATCCCCGCCGACCTCGCCCCGCACATCGGCATCGTCGCCGAGGGGTTCGAGGCGAAGGGGATCCCGGTGACGGACTTCGCCCGGGGCATGGAACGGCTCCCCCACCCCATCCTGCTGCGCAGCCACTGGGTCGGGCTGGCCGATATCGAATGGCTCTTCCAGCACGTGCCGACGTTCGCCGGAATCCAGGGCGGCGAGCACCTGAGCGACCTCTACCGCGAGACCCCGCGCGGCGAAATGCGCTACGCACACCGCCTGATCCGCCTCTGCGCCAAGTACGGCATGCTCTTTCAGGAGGCCGACGGCACCTACAAGGACGACAAATGGCAGGACCTGATGGACCGCCAGGGCGCGTTCGTCCGCGAGTTCGGCCCGTGGCTCGTGCTGTCGCAGAAAAACAACATCATCCGCCGCCAGTTCTACTCGCAGAGCGCGGCGATGGGGCTCTGGCTCGGCGGAATCACACACGCCCACGGCGCGTGGGAGGACGGCGGCTTCTACTGGCAGAATGCCGGCTTCAACGGCATGGGCCGCTGCGACGGCGAACGGCGCGGCGTGCTGGAAACCATGCCGCGGATCTTCTGGAGCCTCGTCGGCGTCATGGGCGTCGCACGCGGCTGCGGCATCTACAGCCTCGACGGCCAGACGCCGATGTACAGCGCGAAGGCCGCGGCCCGCGACCCGAAGGGCGCGTGGCCGCCGGCGCTCTGGGACGAGACCGGCCGCACGTCGGACACCTTCCACCGTTTCGTCGTGCCTCTCATCCGTGCGACCGTGAAGCACCGGCTCATCCCGACGCGCGGGGAGGTGCTCGAGAACGTGCGGCTGGCCGTGTTCAACGATCGCAAGGCCGTCGCGGACGAGAGGACCTGGACCCACTACGCCGAGTACGGCCCGCTCTACGCGGGGACCTACGGCTTCCGGACGATGGGCGGCATCGACGGCCAGCTCTGGGAGTTCTTCCCGAACACCGGGCGCTACCATTTCATCCCGGTCCTCCCGCAGGGCGACGCGCCGTTGGGGCGCGGGATCCGCAACGTGCCCGTGTCGGAACTCCAGTCCGTCGACCGCGTGCGCGCGCTGTTCGACGCCGCTCACCCCCCGTGGTACGAGGGCGACGCCTTCGTCGCACGCGCCGGCGCGACCCTGGCGGTGCTGAACAGTCGCGAGAACGAGGACGTCACCGAGTCCTTCGCCGTTCCGCTTGGCGAAGGCCTCGTCCGCCGCCTCGCCGGGCGCATCGGCCCGCACGCCTACGTCGTCGCCCGGACCGGCGAGAGCGGCCGCCTCTGGCTGCAGGCGAACACCGGGTATCCCGACCGCGACACCGGGCTGATCCTCTCCTGTGCACGCAAGCCGCAGGTCGAGGTCGCGCCCGCCGCCGCATCGGTGGTGAACGAATGGAACGCGACCGCCGGGACCCTCACGCTCCGCCTGTCCCACGCGGACGGTGCGGTGGAGGTGACCGTCCGGTGAGGCGCCGCCGTGCGGGTGAGCGAATGGAGCAGACCCGCGACGGCTCCGCAGTCACCCCTGCCCCCCCGAGTGGCCTCCGCCGACGTGCCCCACGGGGCCCTCGGTTCGGAGCAATCCTTCACATGTCACGCGGCGTTCAAGTGTAACATTATCGGATGCGACCGCATTCGATAATGTTACACATGCGGCGGACCAGCATCGTCGAACGGGGCGGACGCGGGCGCCCTGTGTGCGCGGCGGTCGGCAGGTCGGTCTTGTGTGGGGACCCGGGGATCGGCGATGATGGCAGCCCTGATTGAAAGGCAGACCCATGCATCGTATCCCGCGCCTCGCGCTGTCCGCCCTGTGCCTGATCCCGGCGACCTCCCTGATCGCGGCCGAGCCCGCCCGCCCGGCGGCGAAGCCGGCGGCCCTGCCCGCGGTCCCGGCCGAACCGGTCGCCGTGAAGAAGGATCTGCTCTTCGCCGACGATTTCCAGGGCGCCGAGCCGGCGAAGGTCTGGCACAAGGTCGTCCCGACGTTCGCCGTCGAGAACGGGGCGCTCAAGGGCACGCAGACCCGCGACACGACGATCCCCGCCGCGAACGGGAAGCCCGAGGTCAAGGCCCACGCCGCGGTCCACGGGCTGCAAATCCCGACAAAGGACAGCGTCGTCGAGTGCCGCATCAAGTTCGACGGCGCCACGATGATCGACGTCGAGTTCGACGACCGCGCCTACACCGGCTCGCACTACGGCCACCTCTGCCGCGCCCAGGTGCGGACGAACGGCGTGACGATCATCGACGAGCGCGACGGCGGCATGCGAAACGACATCCGAGAGATGCGGAACGACCCCTCGAAGAAGGCCGAGGTCGCGAAACTGCTCGCGGGCCGGCAGGTGACCTACCCCGCGAAGCTCGAGGCCGGGACGTGGTACGCCCTCGTCGTCGAAACCGCCGGCGACGAGATGCGCGTGACGATCGACGGCAAGCCCGCCGCGTGGCTCAAGTCCTCCGGCATCGCCCACGCCACCAAGTCCAAGATCGAACTCGGCGTCGCCGGCAAGCACGGCTGGTTCGACGACCTCAAGGTCTGGAACGCCGCCCCCGCCAAGCCCTGAGCGTCTCTGTCCCCATGAGGTCGGCGTCCCACCGGGCCCGCACACTGGCGAGCGCCTCAGGTTGGCGTCCCACCGGGCTTGTCCCGGTGGGGGCCGAAAAGCGGGGACAGAGAAACTGGCAGGCAGGGCGAACGGCTCCGCCGCAGGCGGTCTCCTTCCAATCATTGGAACTCATTGCCCTCCAATGGTCCAAGGTTCGGACACATTATCTCTGTCCCCGTCCGTCGCCGTCCGTTCGTCAGGGAAGGCGGCATTGCGGGGACAGAGACGAGAATGGACTCGGGACGGACGAGCCCATGGACATAATGATGGGCATGGGATATCGTAATCCCATGCGAACGACAGTTACCACGAAGAATATGGTTACCATACCTGCCGAGCTATCCCGGAGGTGCAGCATCACGCCGGGGTGTCAGCTCGACTGGGAGCAGGCCAAGGGGAGCGCGTCGGAGATTCTGGTTCGCGTGATTCCACGGCGGGGCGATCTCGCGCGACGGCTGCGGGGTGCGGGGGCGCATTGGGCCCCCGGCCGCGACTCCGTGGCCGACCTGGTGGCGGAGCGCGCGGCGGAAGGGTGAGCCGTGCCATACCTTCTTGATACCTCCGCCCTGCTGGCCCACTACCGCAACGAGGCGGGCAGCGATCGGGTGCAAGCCCTGTTCGACGCCGAGGATGAGGATATCCTCCTGTGCAGCGTCTCCATCCCGGAGTTCATGCGCCGCCTGCGCGAACTGGGCGCCAGCCCGGCGGAGGCGGCGGACGCCCTGACGGGTTACCGGCAGGTGGTGGATGATGTCGTGTCGGTGGACGAGCCGGTCGCCGGTGCCGGCGACGAGTTGATCCGCAGCACCCCCGGCCGCCTCCCGCTCGTCGATGCCCTCATCGCCGCCGCCGCCCGCAGCCGCAGCGCCACGCTGGTCCACCGCGACGCCCACATGCGGCCGATCCCCCGGGATCGCCTCCAGCAACTCGATCTGACCGCCCGGGACCTCGGGGGCGGAGTCGCGGCGACGGCCCTCGTTCCTCCGTAGTGGACGCGGCGCCCTCGCCGCTTCCTTCGGGGATTCACCGAACGCGGCGGGGGCGCCGCGTCTACGGCTGTCCCTTCGCGGGCCGTGGGGCAGGCACTCTTGCCTGCCCGTCGAGGGCCTCATCCCCGCTGCGCCGCGTATCGAGGGCCGGCCGTTTGGCGCTTTCCGATTCGGATTTTGAATTTGTTTCGTGCTTCGGAATTGGGATTTCGTGCTTCCCGTCCGCGGGTATCAGGGTGCGGTCGAGTGGATCTGGAAGTAATCGATCTCGCCGCCGAAGCAGTCGCCGGCCTCGTTGCGGCCGATCTTGCAGCGGTCGGCCCGGGCCATCTCGGGCACGAGTCCGAAGTTCGCCTTGTCGTCGACAACCTTGCCGTCCACCTTCAGCACCGCCCGCTCGCGGGAGAGGGCGATTTCGATGTCGCGCCAGACTCCGGGGTCGAGCCGGGGGCCGAGCAGCCCGCGCGAGGTCGTGCCGACGGACAGCGCCACCGCGAGGCGCCCTTCGCGATCGCGGCCGAGGCGGAGGCCGTCGCCGGTCGCGGCGTTGTTGAACTCCAGGATCGGCCCGCGGCCGCGCGCGGCGGGCTTCACGCGAAGCCGGTACGTCACGGTCTGGAAGTCGGCGACGTCCTTCGGCAGCTCGACGAACGCGCGCGCGCCGTCAAGCACGAGCGCGCCGCCCTTCACCGCCGCCCCGCCGGCGAGGTAGCCCCACGTCACGCCGAAGTCGTCCGCCGCCATCCAGGGATGCGGCGTGTTGAACTGCATGTCGAGGTAGAGCCCGGCGTAGTCGTTGGTGGTCTCGCCGGCGTTCTGCCCGACGCCCCAGCTCCACGTGAACCACCGGCCGCCCGCGAGCTGGTTGCCCTTCGCGTACATGCCGTCGATCATCGGCGCGCCCCTGACCTCGCCGAAGCTGACGGCCATGCCCTTGAGCACGGTCCGGTCGCGGCACTCCTTGCCCTCCTGCTGCGCGAACTCCAGCACCTTCACCAGGTCGCCGATCTTCGCGCCGCGGTTGATCCGGGCGTGGTCCCGTACGCGCGCGCGTCCCGAGACGACCGACTTCTCCTCGACCCGCGCATCGCCACTGACGACGGCCTCGTCCTGCACGGTCGCATCCCGGATGACGGCCCGGTCCAGGATGCGCGCGCTGCCGAGGACTTTCGATGCGCCGAGCACGTGCGCCTCGCGGGCCACATACGCCGTGGGCGCGACAGTCGCGCTGCGCTCCACAAAACCGCCGCCGTTCGGGTGCGGCGCCCCCTGCAGCCCCGCGGGCCTCTCGAAGAGCGCGGGCGTGGCGGGCTCGCACCCGGCCATGCGGACCTTGTATGGGAACGGCTCGTAGTCGAAGGAACGGAAGTCGCCGACCATGTCGACGGGCAGGATCTTCGTCGGGATCGCCGCGACGACGAGGAAGAGCTCGCGCGAGCCCGCGGGGATCGCGAAGGAGAGCGGCCGGCCGGGCGCGCCGATGTCGCTGTAGGTCGGCGCGCGGTTCGAGTCCACGCTGACCAGCCCCATCCGCCAGTCGCCGCCCCGCGCGGGATTCACGTAGCCGGCCAGTTCGACCGCGACGCGTCCGGCGCCGGGCTTCACCGCGAGCGGACAGAGGTTCCATCCGAGCTGCAGCGGCGCCTGCGCGCGCGGCACGCGCCACGTCGCCGCCTCGTACGGGACGGGCTGCAGGTAGACATGCGCGAAACGGAGGATCTCCGCCCGCGCCCCGTCGGCGTCCTTCCGGTAGCGGTTCTCCGCGGCGGGCACGCCGTCGTTCCCGTACGGCGTGTTGCCGGGCTCGCCCCGCGGGGCCTCCGCGAACGTGACGTAATCCCACGAGACATTGCGCATCGCCATCCGGATGTACTCCCGCGCGAGGTCGGTCTCGGGGTACGGGTTGAGGCGGGCGAAGGTGAGGAAGGGATACGGGTTCTTCTCCGCCGTCCCGTTCGTGCCCGTGGCGCCGGCGTACCACAGGCGCGAGACGAACATCGGGCCGAACGCGGGCGACTGCGACAGGTGCTCGAAGAAGAGCCGGTCGTGGTAGAAGTTGCGGCCGTTGGCGGGCGGGAAACACGAGACGCGCGTCACGCACGACGGCGGCAGGGTCTGGTAGATGCCGTTGTAGGTCTGCGGGAAATTGGCGTGCGCCTCCCAGAAGTTCCCCTGGATGCCGCCGCCGGTCTGCGCCTGGAGTCCATGCACGAGCTCGTGCGGGTTGAGGTGGCCGGCGTACTGGCACGCCCAGCCGAAGTCGTCGTTGCAGCCCATCCAGCTCCCGTCGGTGTCCTGGATCGCATGCGTATACTTGATGCCGTCACCGCGCTTCTCGGGCCGGCGCGACACGTGGGAGCTGCGCATCGCGAGCCGCTCGGTGTAGGTGGAGAGCAGCAGCTCGCCCCAGGCGTACATGCCGGGCACGCGCTTCCGGTACTCGTCCCATTCCTGCGGCTTCTCCTTCCACTGCGCCTCGCGCTTGCGGTCGACGGCGTGCCGGAAGCTGCCTTTTGTCTCACGGACGAGGTACTTCTCCGCGTCCTTGTCCGGCGCGTACCAGTCGTGCAACTCCGTCCCCAGCCGCGGACCGCCGCGGAAGTTGTGGAGCACCTGCTCGACGCTCATCGCGCGGTCGTGAAGGCGGACCGCAATCAGCGAGCCGCGGAACGAGGGCCGGGCCGCGGTCTCGCCGCCGAGCACGGCGCGGTGCCCGGGTGCGATCGCGAACCGCCGCGGCCCGCTGCCGGCCTTCGCACCGTTGAGATACCACGTCTCGACGGCCGCATCCGCGACGAGTGCGAGGTGCACGGGCCGCGGCGAGGGCGTGAAGCCGTCCGGGATGCGGACCGTCCCCGACGCCGTCCGTCCGTCGGCCGACTGCCAGCCCAGGATCGCCTCGCCGCGCGTCCCGCGCTCGCTGATGAACCACACCTCGATCGAGCAGGGCGCCACTCCGGTCAGGGCGGGCTCGATGGCGAAGTCGCTCCGCAACACCTGCCGGCCGTCGAACTGCGCGAGCTGGAGGTCGCCGGCCCGCGCGGCGTGCGGATAGCGCGCGTCGCGTTCGCGCCACGGCACGTCGAAGCCGAAATTGCCGAAGGTGCCGCCGACCGGCGAGAAGGGGTTTCCGCCGGAGTAGCCGCAGTTGTACCAGTTGAGGATCGTGTCCTTCTCATAGGTGCGGGACATCATGAACTGCGTGTGCAGGTCGATCGACAGCCGCCCCGCGACGGTCAGACGCCCGACCGCCTCGCCGGTGACCAGCGACACCTGCTTCGGACACTCCCCCCACGCCGCCGTCGCCGCAAGGACCGTCCCGACCACCCACACGCTCTTCTTCATCGGCCGTTCTCCCGTACGGATTCGCCGTGCTCAATCCCGCGTCGCCGGGGCGCGATGGGTGCGGATGCCGAACACCGCGCCGATCTCGTTCCCGCCGGTCGCCTCGAATCGCACCGTCACCTTCGTCTTGCCCCGCACGACATCGGCCGGGAGGGCGTGGGTGACATCGAAGAACTCGAGTCCCTGCCGTCCGGGGATCTTCTGTTCGCCCAGCGCCGTGCCGTCGACGGAGACGGTGAACGTGCGCGGGCGCCATTCGTCCCGGTAGCAGGTGATCGTCAAGCTCATCGGCGCGGCAGCGTCGACCGGCAGGTCGAAGGAGAACCACTTCTTCCCGCGACGGCAGGGACGTCCCGCGACGCGGTCGGGCCAGGTCTCCTCGCCCTGCATCGCGTGGTCGCGCTCCGGCTGCATCTCGCCGGGCTGCACGAAGCCAACCGTGGCCGCCGCGAGGTCGGCCAGGCGCTTCTGCTCCGCAACGTGGCGGGCCTCCTCCACGGTCCACTCGGCGGGCGTGAAGAAGTCCCAGTACACGCCGTACGTCCGGTGGTGCAGTTGGTGGAAGGGGCGGAAGGCGACGTCGGCCGGTCGCCCGACCCCGTCCGTGACGAACGCGCCCGCCGGTCCGCCGGGCGCCGGCCTGAGCCACGCGGCGACGTCGTCCCGTCGCTCAGTGACGAGGACCGGCACCGCGCCGGGGCGCCAGGATTCGAAGCGGTTCTCCTCGCCGAGATCGCCCGCGAGGACCAGCGGCCCCCAGAGAATCGCCGCGCGGCGGGGGCGGTCGGGCGTCGGCTCGAGCCGGAGGCGTTTCGGCATCGCAACCGTCACGCGATCGCCGTCCTTCCAGGTCCGCGACAGCGTGATCCAGCCCTCGCGCGCCTCGACGGATTCGGACCGTCCGTTGACACTCACCGTAAAGCCGGGCGAGGTCCAGGTGGGTTTCGGGAACGAGAACGCGAAGGCCGTGTCCGCCGCCACCGCGAAGGAGAACTCCGCCGTCTCCCCGAGCGGGAAATCCGTCGCCTGCCGCACCGTCACGCCCCGCGCCTTCCACGCCGCCGTCGAATCCGCGAAGACCGTCACCCGCAGTTCGTCCTCCGCGGCGTGGTAGAGGCCGTCGCCGTGGAGCGCGTGGCTTTCCATCCCGCTGCCGACGCAGCAGGTGAACGAGCCCTGCATGTCCGCGTATTCGCGCTGCACGCCGCGGCCGACGGGCACCATGTAGCAGGTCTGTCCCGTGTCCGGGGAGATCGAGGCGAGGACGTGGTTGTAGAGCGCGCGCTCGTGGAAGGCGGCGTACTTCGCCTCCGGCCGCAGCGCGAAGAGCCGCCGGGTCAGCTTCAGCATGTTGTAGACGTTGCAGGACTCGCAGGTCCGGCCGTCGACGCGATCGCCCCACCGGTCGGGTTCGCCGAAGTACTCGTCCTTTCCGTGCCCGCCGGTCGCGTACGAGTGGTGAAGCACGACGCGGTCCCAGAAGAATACCGCCGCCGCGAGATCCTCCTCCGCCCCCGTTGCGACATGGCGCGCGAGGGAGCCGAGCAGCTTCGGGATCTGCGTGTTGCCGTGCGTGCCGGCCAGTTCGTCCCGCCCGGCCTTGAGCGGATCGAGGATCCGCCGGTGCTCGAACCGGAGGGACAGCCGCAGCCACCGCTCGTCCCGCGTGTCCGCATAGAGGTCCGCAAGGACCTCGTTCATGCCGCCGAACTCGGTCTGGAGGATCCGCTGGATCTGCTCGTCGTTCAGGTCCTTCAGGATGCCCTCGCACCACGCCGCGAACGCGGTCTCCAGCTTCAGCGCCTTCGGGTTGCCCGCGAGGCGGTGCGCGTCCCGCAGGCCGGCGAACATCTTGTGGAGCGTGTAGAACGGCGCCCACTGGCCGTTGAGGTCGAAGCCGCCGGATCGGATGTCCCCCTTCGCCAGCCCGGCGAACATTTCGCGTCCGCCCTCGAGCGCGCCGAGGTAGCCGTCGCCGTGCCGGGCCTGCACCTCCTCGAGTCCGTCGACGAGGAGGTCGGCGCGTTCCTTGAACCGCGCGTCGCCGGTGGCGGCGTACATCAGGCTCACGGCGGAGAGGTAGTGACCGCAGATGTGGCCGGTCAGGTTGCGCCCGTCGCCGTCCCAGCCGCCGTAGCCCTGCGCCTTCGGCTCCAGCCCCGCGCGCTTGCGGAAGAAGGCCAGCATGCGGTCCGGCTCCAGCGAGAGGAGGTAGGCCGCGTCGAGGTCCTGCGCGCGCTTGAGCGGGCCGCCCGTCACGCGGACATCCCCCAGCGGCAGCGGCCGGAAGCGCGGCGCCGGCCCCGCCGCGGCGCAGGCGGCGGCAAGGGCGGCCGAGGAGGCCAGGATCATGACCGTGCGCACGCGGCGGACTCCCCGGCTGCGCGGCGATCGGCGTTCGTCATCATGCCGCCATGATAGAGGATGCCGGTCTGAGAATGCAAAGGACACGGAGCCCGGAACATTGCCCGTCCTCTGAGGATTGGCTTCCCACCGGGCTTGTCCCGTCCCCATGATCCCATCGAGGTTGGCGTCCCACCGGGTCTGTCCCACCCCTCGCGACCCCGTCGAGGACTGGCGTCCCACCGGGCTTGTCCCACCCCTCGCGACCCCCGTCGAGGACTGGCGTCCCACCGGGCTTGTCCCGCCCTCGCGACCCCCGTCGAGGACTGGCGTCCCACCGGGCTTGTCCCGGTGGGAGCCGAAAACAACGCCAAGTTCCGCATCCCCCCCGGTCCTGCGCGACAAGCCCGGCGGCCGAACGACGGTCCTCGGCGCGGGACGTCCAGGCCTTGGAACCTGCGAACCTGTGAACCTCCGAACCTTGGAACCACCGATCCCTTCCACGCGCAACCGCGGGAAGCCGCCGCTTCCTTGTGGACGCCATCGCGCATTGGTACGTTCCGCGCCATGACGCCTCTTCCGATGACCCGGGCCTTCCGGCGCGCGCCCTTGCGGCGCCGGGGGCGGTCCATCCTCCAGCTCGGCGGCGCCGTGTTATGGGCTTCGCTGGCCGCGTCCGGCGCGGAGCCGCGCCCCGTGCCACCCGCTGATCCCTGGGTCCGGATCTACCGCGACGCGGTCGACCGCCGGATGGAGGAGCCGGCGTCGCGCCGGTCGAAGCCCGCGGAACGGATCAGCGCCGCCTATGCCGCGTGGCTGCTGGCCGCCCGGACCGGCGAGGGGCGCTACCGGACGTTCGCGCTGGAGAGCTACGACCGCTTCCTCGGGGAGAAGGTCGACCACGACTTCCACGTCAGCCGGCCGTTCGGGTTGCTGACCCTGCGGCTTCACGAGGCCGGCGCCCTCTCCGGCGAGCGCCGGCAGCGCGCGCGCGAGCGGGCCCTCGAACGCATCGCCTGGTTCCTCGACGGGCGCCGGATGGACGATGCGTTTTTCGACTGCAACATCGCGCTGGCCGACACGCTCGCGGCGGCCTGCCTGGCCCGCGCATTCGCCGACGAACCGGCGCTTCGCACGCAGGAGGTCCGCCGCCGGGTGGCCGACCTGGGCCGGCGCATCCTCGAGACGGGCGACCTGAACGAGAACGCCAGCAACTACGCCAGCCTCGGCATCTGCTTCTTCCTCGAGCTGGCCCGGCTCGAGGGGTGGATGGACGGCGTCGCCCGCTCCCCGCACTTCCGCATCGTATTCGAGCGGATGCGGGACCTGATCTCGCCCGCCGGCTCGATCCCCGAGTACGGCGACGGCTACTTCCGGCACCGCCAGGTGCGCCTCGACTTCGTGCTCCTGCTCGAGATGGCGGCGCGTCTCTGCGACGACGCCTCGTTCCAGCGCGCCGCGAGCGGGTTCTTCAACGCCGCGCCCGACCTCGAAGAGGACCAGCTGAACCGCGCCCACATGCTGCTCGAACTGGAGCCCTTCACGCCGTCCCGCGAATCCCGACCCGTCCTGTCGGCCGTGCAGACGCGCCGGGTCCCCGGCCCGCCCGTCGCGACCGTGCCGGACAAGCTGATCCTGCGCACCGGCGACCGGCCGGGCGCGTCGATGATCCTGATCGACCTCTACGCGGAGGGCAGCCACGCTCACGAGTACAAGCGGGGCTCCGTCGGATACTACGAGGTCGCCGGGGTGCCGCTGTTCCACAACCTCGGGCGGCGCGGGACGCGCTCGGGCCAGTGCGGAAACACCTTCTGGATCCTCGACGACGCCGCGGCCTTCCCGGGCTACCGGAAGGAGAAGGTCTGGAACACGATGGCAACGCCCGCGCGCTACTGTCCCGCCGGCGGCGTCCCGGGCGAGTTCCGGATCGCGGACTCCCTGCTGCTGCGCAACTTCCCCACCCGCGACCTCCGCTTCCTGCGTTTCGACAACCTGCGGCTCGAAGGCCCCCGGGGAACGCTGCTGCTCGACGGCTTCGAGTCGCCGGCAAGCTGGCACGGCAACGTCGCGAAGCATCCGGGCGTGAAGCTGGAGTCCAGCCGCGACCGCACCCAGGGCGAATTCTCCCAGCAGGTGAACTGGAACATCTTCGGGGAGCAGTACTGCACCCGGAATCTCGAAGAGAAGAGCGTCCGGAACACCCCGTTCCGCCTGGCCGACTACGACACGGTGAAGTTCGACTACCAGTACGAGGGGCGGCACCCGCACTGCAGCCTGCGCACGCTGTTCGAGCAGTGGATCGATCTCGGCGACCGCCCGCTGCATGCGGAGGTCGCGCACGCGGAGGCGCATCCGATCGACGGCGACGCCCGGGGCGGCATCGACTTCACCTCCTACATCACGGCCGGCAGCGCGCTGAAGCGACGCCTCGTCCTCACCCGCGAGGGCGCCCTGGTCATCGTGGACATGTTCACCCCGGGCCCGGAGGCCGACGGCTGGGCCGGGGGACAGCTCTGGCAGCTCTACGCGCTCGCGGAGCGCGGCGACGACTGGTTCGCGTCGGCGTCCGACGGCGCCTACGCCCAGGCCGACGGCTCCGCGTCCGAGCGCCGGATGCTGGTGAAGTTCCTGAAGACGCCCGGCGTCGCCACGGAGGTCGAACGCGTGCGCCCGACCACCCTGCACGCGCCCCGGGCCGACGGAAGCAAGCACACGGAGTACTTCACGGCCTGGTCCCGGCAGCCCCTGGTCGCCGGCCGGACCGTCGTGGCCGCCATGGCCGTCCTGCCGATCCGCGCCGATGCGACCGCAGCCCGCGAGGCCGCGCGCATCGCGTTCGAGGTCCGCGACGGCCCGGAGGCGCAGGTGACGATCGCCCCCTCTGCCGCGGAACCGCGCGTGACCGTCCGCATCACCCCCCGCACCGCAACCGTCGGGCGCGAGTGATCCCCGCCGGCTGCCGGGACGGGCGGCGGGAAACGACGGCGCGGGGCGGACGATCCCGGCCGAGAACTACGATTGGCAGACCGAAAAAGGGACAGAGAACGAGTCGATCGCCACGCTTCAGATCAACTCGTCCTCGCGTTTGGCGCGGTTGGCGGGGCGGGGGTTCGGGGCGGTCTGGGCCTCGGCTTCGGCGCGCGTGCGGTTGAGCGCCAGCAGGCGCTCGAGAATCGCGTCGTCGGTCAGGTCCGCAGGCCAGCCGTAGGCCGCCGCCACGGCCTCGTCGAGCCGGCGGTGGGCTTGGTCGAGCCAGGCATACCGCTCGTTGTAGAGGTTCGTCAGCGTGCGCTTCTTCAGACGGGCCGCGCAGTCCGCATCGCGGGGGACGAGGCGCGGATAGCGCACGGTGCCGACACGGACGGGTGTCGGGTGTCGAGTGTCGAGTGCCGGAAGAGCGCGCTCGGTTCCAGGGACGATGTACCGGTCCCAAAGGCCACCCGCCGTCCCGGGGAACTCGAGCACCTCCGTCCGCGTCCACTCGGGCGGATTCAGCCAGCGCTCGCGAAGGTCGTTCAGCTCCCGCGCCGTCGCCGCGATCTCTGCCGCCCCCCGCCCCCCGTCCGGGAAGGGAAACGTCTCGAAACAGGTGGTCGGGGTGTAGCGGGGCCGCGTTTCGAGCCGCGTACCCTGCCTCAACGCCCAGATTCCATGAAACCGCGACTGCAGCACGCCGAAGAACCAGTCGTCGGAACGGGCGAAGACGACGACCGCGTCGGTCGGCAGAATCTCCGACGCAAACCAGACGACGATCGAGTGCTTTGCGACACGGCTGAGGCCCAGGAAGCGCGGCAACCGGGACACTGCAGCACGCATAGCCTTCTGAGGGTCCCCGAGCAGCCACCAGTTTCTCGCCCGCATCGCTCGCCGGTTCCGATCCCGCACCGGCTTCACGGTCGTGCGGACATATTCGAACGGCGTCTCGTACGGCGCGGCGGTCTCGACGGTGGACTCGGGCGGGAAGTCGACGATCCAGAGGCCTTCCTCGCGCCGCGTGATGCTCAGGCCGTTGACCCATGGGCGGACGACATCGCTGTTGGGCCGCCCATGGGGATTCGGAGCGTGCAGCATCGCAAGGGCCTCCGGCTCGGAGATCGGGAACGGGCCGTGCATGGAGGCGCCGATGAACGAGAGGTTTGCGTTGGCTGCGAGGATGCGGGCGGAGACGGAGTCGGCGTGGCCCGTGAGATTCGCGTTGATGTCGCCGACCGTTTCGCCGTCGAGGACCGCGGGGGATTTCGGGTCGCCGTCGCGGGTTACCCCCTTGGGGCCGAAGCCGACCATGCTGACGTGGACATTGGCGCCGGCGAGGATCCAGGGGCGGTCGCTTTCGGCCCAGAAGATGTCGCCGGAGGCCTTGATCCGCTTGAGGGCCTCGCGGTTGGCGCCGCCGCGGATGCCCTGGGTGGCGAGGAGACCGGCGCGACGGCACCGACCGTCGGCGATCAGGGCGCGGGCCTTCTCGAACCAGTAGCAGCAGAGGTCGGCCTGGCCGGGGACGCGGCCCTCGTACTGTGCACGGAGGGCGGTGACGTAGTCGTCGCCGAGTTGGCGCCGCATCAGCTTGTCGCCGAGGAAGGGCGGGTTGCTGACGATGACGTCGCAGTCTGGCCATTCGCGTTCGGTGTAGCCCCTGCCGACGTCGTCGGTGGCGTGCTCCTCCGCCTTGGCTTCCTTGAGCCTGCGCGGGCGGCGGAAGACCTCGGCCAGAAGGGCGTCGCAGTTCCGGAAGCCGTCGAGGACGCGGAGGACCGGCTCGCGGTCGAGGGTGAAACCGTTGTCGCGCATCCACTGGAGGAGGCCGATCTGGACGGAGACCTGGGCGAGTTCGAAGGCGTAGGGGTTGATTTCGAGGGCGCGGAGCTGGTGGACTCCGACGCCGGGGGTGTGGCGGAAGCCGAGTTGGGCGGCGAAGGCGATCACCTCTTTCTCGATCCCCAGAAGCGATTGGAGGGCGAGGTAGAGGAAGTTGCCGCTTCCGCAGGCGGGATCGAGCACGACGAGGCCGCGGAGCTTCGCGAGGAACGCATCCAGCGCCTTGCGTGCCTTCGGCGAGCCCTTGCCGGTCCGGTAATCGCCGAGGAGGCCGCGTTTGACGGCCGCCCATTCGCGGCGGAGCGGGGCCATGAGCACGGGTTCGACGAGGGTTTGAATGTCCTCCGCCGACGTGTAGTGCGCGCCGAGCTGGGTCCGCTGGTCGGCATCCAGCGCGCGTTCGAACAGCGTGCCGAAGATGCTCGGCTCGATGCACTGCCAGTCCGCCGCCGCCGCGTCGGCCAGATCCGCGATCTCCCCGGGGGTCAGTTCGAAGACGGTGGCGTCCTCGAACAGGTGCCCGTTGAAATGCCGGATGCGGTAGGGGCCGAAGGACCCGCCGCCGGCCATGGCGCGGAACAGGTCCTCCAGGCGTTCGGCGAAGAAGAGGGGGTCGGCCGATCCGCCCTTGAGGATCTCGCCGAAGATGCCCTTGGGCAGGAGTCCGGTGTCCTCGGCGAAGAAGCAGAAGGTGAGGCGGTTGAGGAACTGGGCGATGCGCAGGTTGCGCTTCTGGGCAACATGGAGTTCGCGCCGGGTCTTCGCGTCGCTCAGCTCGACGCACTCGCGCGACTGGAGGGAGAGGGCGACGCCGGCGATACGCGCGGCCAGTTCCTCGGTGATCTGCCGCGTCGTGCGGTCCGGGCGGAGGGAGTCCGGCGCGGTGAACGCGGCGCGCAGGAGCTGGAGGTTGGCGGGGCGGTCGATGTCGGCGTTCGCGAACTCGAAGGTCCGCTGGACGGCGCCGTTGAAGTTGGTGCGGATGATGTAGCGGTCGAAATCGCAGACGACAAGCAGGGGCGGGTTCAGCAGTGCCTCGCGGTAGCGGAGGAGCTGCTGGTAGGCCTCGTCGAGGTTCTTCCGCTTGCCTTTGTACTCCCAGGCGAAGCAGTCCTTCTTCCACACGTCCGCAAAACCGTGCTCGGCAGGTTCGTAGGGCGTGTCCGGCTCGCGCGAGCTGATGACGAAGAGTTCGGCATCCTTGACGACGCGCTTCTGAAAGCAGAACTCGGTCTCGCCGGTCGAATCGGCCTCGACAGGCGTCGGCTGGCCCAGCAAGCGGCACAAGTCGTTGAAATGCTCCTGGTAGGCGGCGGATTCCTTGCCGGAGAACTTCGACCATTTGGCCTTGAATTGGCTGGCGTTCATCAAACCTCGCAAGCTGCTTCTTACCGTGCCGGCGGGGCCGGATCAATCCTCATGGCGGGGCCGGCGGTCGCGAAGTCGGGCGGAGACGAAGGTCTGGACGAAGGCCAACATGGAAGTCCGGCGTGCGGCGGGCACTCTTGCCCGCCGTTCACGGCCCTCCCGATCCTGCGTTCCGCATTCGATTAGCCACCGGCCTCTCGGTCCTTCCTGGCGCGGGGCGGTGGGACAGGGGCCGGGTGTCCGGCGCCGTGACGGAACGACACATCGCGCGTGGGGGAGCACGTCAGTCGGGGCGGCGGTCCTCGATCCCGGCCATGCGCAGAATGGCGCGACAGAGTCCCGGTTTGAGGCTCGTATTGCCATGCACCGGCACCGTGATGATCCATCGTTCGCCGGGCTTGCTGTAGATGTGATGGCTGCCTTTGATGCGGCGCAGCATCCAGCCGCTTCGCTCCAGCATGCGGCAGATGTCCTTGCCCGAATGGGCGTGACTCACACCGCCACCTCCGCGATCTCGACATCCGGTTCCGGGGCGCGGCCTTCTTCGGCCATTACCTCCAGGCAGCCGGCGATGGCCTCGCGGAGGTTGGCCTTGAGTTCCGGCAGCGTTTCGCCTTGCGAGACGCAGCCGGGCAGCGCGGGAACTTCCCCCCAGAACCCGCCTTCGGGGTCTTGATGAATCACGACCTTGTAGTTCATGCCGCCACTGTAATGCTCAGCGGTTGCCCCCGCAATGCCGCCGGCAGCGCAGTTTTCCATCGCGCGGCGGCAGAGGCAGTGGCAGGCTGTCCGGCGTCATGACAAGACACCGCAGCATCACGTTGGTTCCGCTCCTTGCCGCGCTGGCCTCCGCGCTTCCCGCGGTCGGGGCGCCGTTCCCGCAGGCGGACGCGATTCCAACGAATCTCGATGAACTCTGGGCCGGCTATGACGAATTCGATCGCGCCACGCCGCTCGAGGTCGAGGTGCTCAGGGCGTGGGAGGAGGACGGCGTCGTCTGCCGCGTCGTGCGATACCGGGTCGGGGTGTTCAAGGGGGCGCCGTCGCGCGTCGCGGGGTTCTACGCGTTTCCGAAGGGCGGGACGAACCTGCCCGCCATCCTCCAGATGCACGGCGGCGGACAGTCGGCCTCGCTCGACAGCGTCACCGCCTTCGCCCGGAACGGCTACGCGGGCCTGTCGCTCAACTGGGGCGGCAACAAGCTGAACTTCGGGCGCTCGAAGGAGACCTACGACGGTCCGCAGACCGATTGGGGCCGGCTCGATGCGACGCATCCGCCGCAGCGGAACAAGGCCAACCATTTCGCCGGAGCGCTCACGCCCGACGAGTTCACCCTCGACGCCGTCGAGTCACCGCGGAACAGCAACTGGTTCCTCGTGCTGACCGCCGCGCGCCGCGCCATCACCCTCCTCCAACAGCAGCCCGAAGTCGACCGCACGCGCATCGGCGCCTGCGGCCATTCCATGGGCGGCAAGCTCACCACCAACCTGGCCGGCATCGACCCGCGGGTGAAGGCGGCGGTGCCGTCGTGCGGCGGATCCGGAGATATCCTCGAAAGCCAGACGGACCTGCCCGGCTGCGCGAAGAAGAACATCCCGGCCATGGAACTGGCCTGCGTGTCCGACAACGCCTACATCCCGCGCATCGCCTGCCCGGTTCTCTGGCTCTCGCCGGCGAACGACTTCCACGCGCACATCGACCACATGGCGTGGAACTGGCGGAATCTGCCCGACGAACGGCTGCGGTTCAGCATCGCGCCGCACCTGAACCACCGTCACACCGACGAACACGCGATCACGCAGCATCTCTGGTTCGAGCAGCATCTCAAGGGCGCGTTCACGATGCCGAAGACGCCGCGGCTCGCCTTGGATCTTGCGACCCGCGACGGCGTGCCCGCGCTGACCGTCACGCCGGACGCGTCGATGCCCGTGCGCCGGGTGGACCTCTACTACGCCGTCGATCCGCACGAACTGACCCGCTTCTGGCGCGATGCGCCGGCCGTGCAGGACGGCGGCTCGTGGCGCGCGGCCTGCCCGGTCCTGAGCCCCGACCAGCCGCTCTTCGCCTACGCCAACGTCGTCTACGACACGCCGCCGCCGTACCGTCGGATCGCCCACGCGCCCGGGCAGACCGATAGCGACACCTTCGCCCTCAGCTCGCGCGTGCTCTCCGCCTCGCCCGCGGCACTGCGAGCGTCGGGCGTGAAGGCGACGGACAAGCCCGATCACATCATCGACGACGGCGCGCGCGGCTGGCGCGATTGGTACCGGCTGAACTGGACCCACGCCCCGCTGTGGTCGGCATGGACGCGCAAGCTGAGGGACCCGAAGTGGCGCGGTCCGGACGGCGCGCGCCTTGTCTTCGAGATCCGGTGCGAGACGGACAACACCCTCGTCCTCACGTTCAACTGCAATGCGTGGGGCGCCTGCCAACCCGGCAAGCCGGCCGTCGACTACACCGTCGCCCGGGAACTCAAGGGTTCGCCCGGTTGGCAGACCGTCACCGTGGAGCTCGCAGATCTCGTCGCCGCCGATCCGGCCGTGACCGCGCCGCTCGCGGACTGGCAGACGGTCACCGAATTCGGCCTCAGCCCCGGCGGCACGATCGTGCGCGACGGGAAGAAGGTGAAGATCGACGGCAAGCCCTGGCGCGGCCCGCGCGAGATCCGCAACCTCCGCTGGGAGGGCGGCGCCTATTCCGCCGCGACCGCCGCCGAGGGCCCGCGGTTCGACCGGTGGTCCTCGCCGGTGGTCTTCCGCGGCGACGCGACGACGGCCTACCGCGATCCCGCCGCGGTGTACGCCGACGGATGGTTCCGGCTCTTCTTCACGCTCGTCCGGATCGAGCAGGACGGGACCCCGTACTCCTACGTCGCGTGGAGCCGCAGCCGCGACCTCGTCCGCTGGACCGAGCCGGTCGTCTTCACGCCGCGCGACCGCCGCCTCAACTACGGCAGCCCGGGGAGCATCGTCCGCGACCGCGACGAGTGGGTGCTGTGCCTCCAGACCTACCCGCGGCCCGACGGCGAGATGTACGGCAACCGGGACTCGCGCCTGTGGACGATGCGCAGCCGCGACCTCGAGACCTGGGGGCCGCCGGAACTGCTGCGGGTCAAGGGCCCGGACGTGCCGCGGGAGGCGATGGGCCGGATGATCGATCCCTTCCTCGTCGCAAGCAAGGACGAGCCGGGCGTATGGTGGTGTTTCTTCAAGCAGAATGGCGTGAGCCTCGCGCGATCGCACGACCTGCGCACGTGGACCTTCGTCGGCCGCGCCGACGCCGGCGAGAACGCCTGCGTGGTCGTCGACGGCGACGACTACGTCCTGTTCCACTCGCCGCCCAACGGCATCGGCGTGAAGCGGTCGCGCGACCTGCGAGCCTGGCGCGACGAAGGCCTGCTGACGCTCGGCCAGAAGGACTGGCCCTGGGCGCAGGGGCGCCTGACGGCGGGATTCGTCC
This sequence comes from uncultured Verrucomicrobiota bacterium, assembly GCA_964402695.1. Lineage (GTDB taxonomy): Bacteria > Verrucomicrobiota > Kiritimatiellia > PWTM01 > PWTM01 > VGWF01. The sequence continues at coordinate 92,168 of CAYODK010000001.1, read as the reverse complement.
TCGACCTGCGCCGCGATCCGGCCGTCGGCCGCGCGCTGATGTTCTTCCACGGCTCCGACTATCCCGAGACCGACCCGCGCGGCGGGTTCGACAACTTCGCCAGCCTCGGGCTCGCGTGGAGCGCGGATCTGAAGACGTGGGATTGGCCCGGGCGGCCCGCGCCGAAGGGCGAACAGCCATGAATCGTCCGCCCGTTGCGCTGGCGCTGGGGCTCGCCGTCTGCCTGCGGTCCGCGGCGGCCGGCCCGTCGGAGACCGTCCGCTCGCCCGACGGGCGGATCGAGGTGTCGGTCGGCCTCGACGAGGGCCGCCCCGGCTGGTCGGTCTCGTTCGACGGCGCGCCTCTCCTGCACCGCGGCGCCCTGGGCGTCGAGCTGGCCGAAGCGCCCTTCCAGCCGCCGTTCGAGATTGCCCGCGTCGCAACGAACGGGCACGACGCGGTGTGGCGGCCGGTGTGGGGCGCATGGAGCGAGGTGCGCGACCGGTGGTACGGGCTGACGGTCACGTTTCGCGAGGCCGCAGGCGCGCGCCGCACCTTCGAGGTGGAGGTTCGCGCGTATGCCGAGGGCGTCGGACTGCGATACGGCTTTTCAAAGCAGCCCGGCCTCGCCCGCCTTGCGGTGAAGAAGCGGCTCTCCGAGTACCGGTTCGCCGCCGACCCGCGGGTGTGGCAATGCCGCAACTACGAGTACGGCACGAAAACCGTCGCCACGATGTCGAAGAGCGAGGGCGCCGTGACGGTCGATGCGGGCGGCGGACGTCTCGTCGCGCTGACCGACGCCGACCGCGGCGACTTCTCCCAAGTCTCGTGGGAGCGGAGGAAGGACGTGCCCGGCACCATCGTCGGCACGCTGCACTCGGTCGCGACCGGCGCGGTGCCGTGGCGGACGTCGTGGGAGGCGGCGATCGTCGGCGACTCGCCCGGCGCCCTGTTCGCCCACCGCCGCCTCGTCGAGAACCTGAACCCGCCCTGCGCGATCGCCGACCCGTCGTGGATCCGGCCCGGCCGCGCGATCTGCCAGGTGCGCAACACGCGGATGGTGACCTCGGAACTCAAGGCGCTGGCGGACTTCGCCTCGGCGAACAGGATGGATTACCTCGAGATCGATCACTCCTGGAGCGGGGCGGAGACGAAGTGGACGCCGGAGGAGATCGCGCTCTTCGAGGCGAACCACTCGAAATTCTGGAACGACAAGACCGAGTGGCGCCGCAACGTCGGCGGCGACCCGACGGCCGTGGCGAAGGGCTGGGTGCCGTTCCGTCCCAAGGCGGACACCGGCGGCAACTTCGTCGATCTCGATGTGCCCGCGCTTTGCGCCTACGGCCGCAGCCTGAACCCGCCGGTCGGCGTCTGCCTCTACGTCCGCGGCGCGGTGCTCAAGGAGTTCGGCGGCGAGCATGCGATCGACGACGTGTTCGCGACCTACGCGCGCTGGGGCGTCGCCGGGGTCAAGCCGGGCTTCGTGCCGCCGGCCTCGCAGGCGAACGAGCGCGCGATCACGTATATGGTGCGGAAGGCCGCGGAGCACAGGTTGATTGTCTGCATCCACGACGCGTACTACCCGTCCGGCCTGTCGCGGACGTATCCGAACCTCGTCAACGTCGAGGGCGTCGCTGGCGAGGAGGCGGAACACTCGATCCCGCCGGCGATCCGCGGCCTTCATGACGTCATGCTGCCGTTCACGCGGGCGCTGATGGGGCCGGTGGACTACACGCCGGAGTTCTACAAGAAGGATTCGATCAAGACGCACTGCCACCAGGTCGCGATGCTCGGCGTCTATCCGGGCCGCGCTTCGATGCGCGGCGGCATGAGGACGTGGTCGCCCGGCGGCGGGGGCGGCCCTGAGATCGAATTCGTGCGCCGGCTGCCCGGCCTGTTCGACGAGGAGCGGACGTTCGCGCGGCTCGGCGAGCGCGTCACCGTGGCGCGGCGCAAGGGCGCCACATGGTACGTGGCGGGCATGGGGGACGGCACGGCGCGATCGTTCGACCTGCCGCTCGACTTCCTGTCGCCCGGCGTCGCCTACGAGGCGCGCATCTTCAGCGACGCGCCGGACGGACCGTCCGCCGTCGCCACCCGCCGCGCCGTCGACGCCTCCACGATCCTCCCGGTCCGCATGGAGCCCAACGGCGGGCATCTGGCGATCCTGGAGCCCGCAGGGCGGGCACCGGCCGGGCGCTGACCGTCGGGCGGCTTCGCTCTGGCGAATCGTGACATTCGTGTACACTCGAATAATTGAACTGGCAGGCTCAGGAACACTCCTGCGAGGCCGTTCGCGACGAGAGGGTCCGCGGTTGCAGGAATCCGCGCCCGACCGGGACCAAGGCCGCGCGCTGAACCCGCACGCCCGGCAGGGCCGGACCGCCTTCCAGGGGAGTGTGCGGCAGTGCGTCAATTCGTGTCCGCACCGCGGATGACCGTGCGGTCCGGCGGGAACGGGGCGTCGCCGAGGCGGTTGGCGTCGGTGGTTACGTCGAGGCTGTCACGAATGGCGATGCGGGCCCGCTCGGGGGCGAAGCGGTTGTTCGAGATGCGGACGCCCTGCGCGCGGCGGATCTCGACGCGGCCGTCGATCTCGTTGTCCTCGATGCGGACGCCCGAAAGCGGCGGCAGACCGGGCGCCGCGGAGGGTTTCGGCATCCCGTTGAGACGTCCGTCGACGGAGACGGCGATCTCGGAGTTCCCGCGGCCGGCGCGCAGGCGGCAGTTGCGCACGATGGACCCCGAGGGCAGCGGCCCTTCGATGTGCTCGCCGTAGAACCACAGGAAGGCCGCGGCGTCGCACTCCTCAAGCGTGACCGGCGTCTGCAAACGGCACGAATTCCGGATCGTGCAGCGCCGCAGCACGGAGCCGGGATTCGTCGCCTCAACCGCCCAGACCACGTCGCCCTTGGCGAGGCCGGGTGGCGGGCGATCGAGCGTCAACGTGACGGCGGGGGCGTGGTCCGGCTTCGCCGCGGGCATCTCCTCCACCGCGACAACGCGCGCGTCGCCGAGGAGCGAGCCGGTCGCGGCGGAGTAACCGCGCAGCGTGTCGCCGACGCGCCAGGCGATGTAGACCAGCGGGAAGTTCTGGCGGACCCGCAGCCGGAACGATTCGGGCGGCGACGGGGAACGGCCGGGCACTGGAACGAATCGTTCCGGAAGAGGAAAGTAGGAAACTCCAAACTCCAAGGAAGTGGAAAGTGGAGAGGTGAAGAAAGAAGGAAGGCCGGACGGATCGCCGACAGGATTCCGCCAGATTGCATGCGGGAACCATGCAGTCTCCCTATTTCGATCCGACTCGTCTGCCCTCCGACCTCCTTCCTTTTCCCTTTCGACTTCCTTGGAGTTTGGAGTTTTCCCGCTTCCTAGAGCGATACCCACGGGGCCACTTTCGCGCGGAGTATCTGCATCGCTCCGGCGTGGGCGCGGGCCGTCGATGGACTCGACCCGCGAAACAAAGGTTGCGAGGTTGAACGAGTCGTCGTTCATCCCGTCGAGAATGCAGTCCTCGAACGTCAGCGCGGCCCGGTTGCCCTTCGCGTGGATTCCATCGCGCCACGACGAGGTGATCCGCGCCGTGCCCGGCGGCGGACGCACGTTCACCCGGCGGAAGGTCACCGTCCCCTCGTTGCGCTGGATCGTGCACGCGAACCAGGGGGCGGACGCGATCTCGACATCCTCGACCGTCGCGCCGAGGTTGCCGTCCAGATGCAGCACCGCGCCGGGGCCGTGGCGGTGGGCGACACCGCGGACCGGGACGGTCATGCGGGTCGTCCCCGGCGTGACGCGGTCGAAGCTGCGGAAGCTCGCACCGACCGCCACACGCAAGCGGCGCGGATCGTTCGTGGCGGCGACCGCAGCGAGGTCGTCGATCCAGCAGTGCGTGCTGCGCAGCGTGTGCGGCCCGGGGTTCCACAGCATCCCGAAGTAGGCCTGTTCGCCGCCCTCGCGCGTCGGCCCGCCCGCGGGCGGCATGGCGAAGCCCTCCGCGATGCGCACGTCGAGCGTCCGGGCGGCGGGATCCTTCGCGACCACCGACGCCTCGGCGAAGGGGAGAGGGTCGTAGTCGACGCGCAGCCCGCGCACCGTCGCGTTGGTGCAGCCGCGCAGGGCGACGGCTCGCCGCGCGGGACCGAGCAGCAGCGCCGCACCCGCGCCCTCGACCGTGACGTCGGCGAGCCCCGCAAGATCGATCGCGTAGCCCTCCCCCGCGGCGACGCGGTAGGTCCGTCCGCCCTCCAGCCGCAGCACGGCCGGCCGCTGCGCCTGCGCGAGCGCGGCCACCGCGTTGCTGAACGCCGCCCCGTCGTCGGCCCGTCCGTCCCCCGCCGCGCCGTGGTCGGCGACACGAACCACGGCGCCCGTCGCCGCCCCGCCCCGCGCCATCGCACCGGGGACGACCACGGCGGCCAGAAGCGCAAGGCAGAGACGCCCCTTCACCTTCACGCCCCCCGCATTGCGCGGCCGCAACTCATCCGGTCCCCAAGGGATTTCCATGCGGCCCACTCTGCGGGCAGGGCGCAGGGAGGTCAACACGACATCCTTCCGGCAAGGGGCGAGGGTCGGGGGGGCGAGGGTAGGCAGTGCCGGGCGGTATCCCGGAGGATGGCAAACGAATGGGGGCAAGCGAATGGAGACCCGAATCCTGTAGCCCCGCCGTTTGACAGGGATTCGCGCACGTCATACTGTGTATGACATGAAGTCAACCATGCTGAGCATCCGCCTGGACCGGGATATGGAGCGCATGCTGACAAAGGTCAGCCGCGATGCCGGAATGACGAGGAGCGAGGTCGCGCGCGACGCGTTGCGCAGGCAATTGCGCATCCGGCAGTTCGATAATCTTCGCAGGCGCATCATGCCGTTCGCCGAGGCGCGCGGGTTTCTGACGGATGAGGATGTGTTTTCGAAGGTCTCATGAGGGTCTTCCTGGACACCAACGTCCTGGCAAGCGGACTGGCCACCCGGGGGCTCTGCTCGGATGTCATTCGCACCGTACTGGAATTGCACGAGCTGGTCATCTCAGAGCGAATGCTCCGGGAACTCAAGCGGGTTCTCCACGAGAAGTTCGATGTTCCGGAGGACGCGGCCACAGAGTCGATGTGGCTGCTGCGCCAAGATTCGGTCTGTGGCGAGGACGAACCTCTGATCGATGTCCCTATCAAGGACAAGGACGACATTCCCATTCTCTCGGCCGCGAGAAACGCCGGCGCGGAGGTGTTCATTACCGGGGATGCAGAGGTGCGGGCGATCGGAACCGTGGGGACAATGCGGATCATCTCCCCGCGACAATTCTGGAATGAACTTCGCGGCCGGACGAATGCATAGGCAACATCGAGGCCGAAGGGCGTTGGAGGTTCCAACGATGCCCGCAGGGACACGGCGTTCGATGTGACCTTGATGCGCGCGGCCTGCGCTACGGCACCCTGCGCACGGTGCGGAATCCACCGCCGGGCAGCCAACTGCAAAGCTGTCTCAGCCCCATCACCGGCGTTTCTCCAGACTCGCAATCTCACTCCCGCGTGATAGCGTCGATGCATGAAATGGGCCCAGTACATATCGGTTGACCCGGCAGTATGTCACGGAAAGGCGTGCATTAGTGGCACGCGGGTGATGGTTTCGGTGATTCTGGACAATCTTGCAGCCGGCTTGACGCCGACAGAGATCAGATCCCACTACCCAACACTGACGGATGAGGCCATTCACGCAGCTATTGCTTATGCCGCGGAACTGGCACACGAGCGCGTGGTTGCCGTCCCGGCTTGAGTTCGTCATGAAGTTCAAGTCAGCTTGTTGACAGCGCCCTGCAGCTTCTCGCGAAGGAATCAGTGAGCCGGCACTTGTGGATCGTGGAGAAGGACCGGATTCGAATTCGCGGCGAATGAGCCGAACATCGCACTCATCCAGCGGCGAGCCGGTCGCGTTGCGATCCTGGCCCGCAGGCACGAAACTGTCCGAACCCTGGAACCACTGCTGACTTCGGTGCGTCCGCAGCAGCCGCGGGGCTGCGAGCCGCGGCACTGCGGCGTCCGCGACCGCCCCGGCGCGTCACGTCGCGGCCGTGGCGCCAGCCGGCGGCATGAGGGGACGGTCTTCAGGGCGCCTTGGGAGCCTTCCGCCAGCGGCCATTTGAGTCCCGGACGTAGACGCCACCGTTCTTCCATCCGTCGAGGGTGGAGAGCCAGTGCTTCGCGAGGTCGTCGTTCGAGTCGAGGATCTCGCGCCGGATCGAGTCGGGGCAGTTCGGATTCATGGCGAACCAGAGGAGACCGGGATTCCTTGTGGTGTGGAGCCGGAGGAGTTCCTCGTCCGACAGCGCCTCGTTGCCGGCCAGCCCGCAGTAGACGGTGTGGGACGGGTCGGCGGCCAGGGTTTGGATCTGGGCCGGCGAGAGGCCGGGGTTCCGCGCGGCGCCGGACCGGACGAAATCGTTCCGGTCGCGGATGAAGAGATCGATCTCGGGCTGCGTCAGGTTGGCGTTCGCGGCCACGAGGAACCGGACATCCGCGCTCTTGCACCCGCCGAGCATGACGACGTTGGAATGCGTCAGGGGGCCTCCCTTCAGCACGGCGTCCACCAGTTCGGCAGGGTACCCATGCTTCCGAAGATACGCACCCCCGTCCCGCTCGGGATGGGCGGGACCGATCCCGAAGCCGCATCCGGCCGACAGCGCCATGACCGCCGCGGCGGCCCACCCGCACACCATCCTGTTCATCGTGTCATCTCCCGCGTTGGAGCCGGCCGAACGTGCGTGCAGGCCGCATATAGGCGTTTCACGCCCGGCGTGGCAAGCCCCTCCAATCCCGGCAACCTGTATCGTTCCGGCGCAGGAGACCTTGTCGGCACATCCCGGCGCCGCTATCGTGGGCCGCATGGCTGGCAAGACTCCACGACGGACCGGGCTGCCCGCGGGTGCGATGTGCTGCAACCCGGACGACTGTGCGGCGGCGATGAAGTCGCTGGCCGATCCGAACCGCATCCGGATCGTCCGCGCCCTCGTCGACGGCCCCCGCAATGTCGGCGCCATCGCGACGTCGGCCGGGCTCACCCACCACCGCGTCTCCCATCATCTCGGCCGCATGCGCCTCGCCGGCCTCGTCGAGGCCCGGCGCGACGGGCGCAGCATCGTCTACCGCATCCACCCCCGCGTCGCCACGCGCGGCGGCCTCGATCTCGGGTGCTCCCGCATCCTGTTCCGCCCCCTGCCCTGATCCGCCCCGGCTGCGGAAGCACGAAGTCCCAATCCCGAAACCCGAAACAATCACGAATCCGGGGAATCCGGCAAATTCGAAACTGGACGGCTGTTTCGTGCTTGCCGCGTTGGCAGCTTGGGATCTGTTTCGTGCTTCGGAATTCCGGTTTCGTGCTTCCCGGATGCGTATTCGGCTTGAACATTCCCACCTAGCTGGATATATGGGAGCGGATGCACGCCGTCTACCTCGACCACGCCGCCGCGACGCCGCCGCTGCCGGAGGCGCTGCATGCCCAGACGGAGGCGGCGCGGCGCTGGCCGGCGAATCCGTCGGCGGCCCACGCGGCCGGACGCGCCGCGCGGGCGGAGCTGGAGCGGCTGCGCGCGGAGTTCCGGCGGTTGTGCGGCTTCGCGGGCGGACGGCTCGTCCTCACGTCCGGCGCCACCGAGGCCAACAACTGGGTCGTCCGCGGGCTGCTCGATCGGAACGGCGACGGGAGAATCCTCGTTTCTCCCGACGTTCACGCCTCGCTTTGGAACGCCTGCCGCCGCGAGCCGGCGCGCATGGACGTCCTTCCGCTCGACCCCGGCGGCCGCCTGCGGCTGGCGGACGTCGCCTCACGGATCGGTCCGGCGACCCGCCTCGTCTGCGTCCCGCACGCGGCCAATGAAACCGGCGTGATCCACGACATCGCCGCGATCTCGGCCCTCTGCGGGCGGCGCGGCGTGGCCTGCCACATCGACGGTACTCAGGCCCTCGGGCACATCCCGGTCGATCTCGCCACGCTGGACTGCGGCAGCTACGCGTTCGGCGCCCACAAGTTCGGCGGACCACGCGGCTGCGGCGGCCTGTTCCTGCGCGACGCGGCGCCGGCGCCCTGGCTCGTGGGCGGATCGCAGGAGGGCGGCCTGCGCGCCGGCACCGAGAACCTCCCCGCGCTGGCGGGCGCCGTCGCCGCGCTGGAGGCCGCACTCCGGGGACTGGCCGGCCGATCGGACACGCTCCGTAAGCTGGCGCGGACGACGCTCGGGATCCTCCGGGTGGCATCCTGTCCCTTCGAGATCAACGGCGACCCGGACACCGGCCTGCCCGGCCTTCTCTCCCTCTCGTTCCCCGGCCTGAACGGCCACACGCTCGCGGCCGACCTCTCGATCCAGGGCTTCGCGGTCGCCACGGGCTCGGCCTGCACCGAGGACCGCCCCGAGCCGTCGCGCGCCATCCTCGCGCTCGGCCGTCCGCCCGCCACCGCGCTCGGCACGATCCGGATCTCGTTCGGCCCCGGCAACACCGGCGCCGACGCCGAAACCGTCGCCACAGCCCTTCTTGCCGCCGTCCACCGCCAGCAACCCCGGGGCATACCGCCATGAGCGCGTCCAATCCCGCACCCGTCGACCTCGCCGATCCCTCCGCCGATGCCGTGCGCGATGCCTTTGCGGCGCTGCCCCGCCGCGGCGGACTTCGAATCCGATGCGCGTGGAATCGTCGCGGCGACCTGCTCGCCACGCTGTCGGATTGCGGCGCGTTCGCGCTGCGGGCGGATCCATCGCCGGCCTTCGACACCGTGACGATCGCGGCGCTGAAGGGGAAGGCCGGCGCCTGCTACGAGACCGGCCGGTCCGCGACCTACCTCGGCGCCGCGGCGGCGGTGATGGACGACGACCGCCACCTCGTCGCCGGCACGCTTCGCGTCTGCGAGAAGACCGGCGGGCTCTATCAGCTGGAGCCCTATGCGGGCCTGCTCCGCGTCACCGACGCCGATCCGGATCTCCTCCGGCGGCTCGACACCGATCCGGTTCCCTTCGACTGCAACACCTTCGAGGCCGACGCCGCACGCATCGCGAGTTCCCTGCGGCCCGCGGGGGACGCGCCGGACGAGACGGCGGCCGTCTACTACCCCGGCCCCTTCCGCCTGCTTGTGCTGTCCGACGGATCGATCGTCCGCCGCGCCGTCCCGGTGCGCATCGCCGCCGGACTCGTTCCCGCTCTGCGCGAACGGGACGGCCTGCTCTTCCTTCCCGCGTCCCGCGCCGCCGAGGCGGCGCCCGCCGCGAACTACCGCGACGGCTATAAGACCGCCGGCGCCGGCTGCCTGATCGAGGAACTTGCTGTCATCGCGGCCGCTGGCGCGCCGCCGCCCGGGGAGGCCGTCGTACCCGAGCCGGCATGGGACGCTCTCCGTGCCGCGCCGCCGGCCCTGCGCGACCGGATCCGCCGCCTCATTGCGGGGCGCGAGCCCTACTTCATCCTTACGGGAAGCGATCCGCGCGAAGCGGGAGGCTGCTGCCCCAGCACCGACGTCTGCGCGGCCAACCGGCTCGTGGAGGCCGGACTCCTCGCGGCCCACCGCACCCCTGCGCCGGCCGACGCCTGCACGACCACCGTCTATGCCTTCGCGGGTGAGATCGACGGCGCGGGCGCATCCCCCGCGTTCCGGATCCGCAACGATCTGCGCACCCGGGCCACGGCCGTACTTGCCCCGGCGGCACGGTGAAGCAACAAGGAGACGAACTCATGCGGCCGTCCAGGGAAGCTCTCGGCGAGGCGATGGGCACGTTTGTGCTCACGCTGTTCGGCTGCGGCTCGGTGGCGGGGGCGGTGCTTTTCGATTCCTACTCGGGCCTTTTCCAGATCGCCATCGCGTGGGGTATCGGCGTCACGCTGGCCATCTACCTGACGCGGCATCTCTCCTGCGCCCATCTGAATCCGGCGGTCAGTCTCGCCATGGCGATGAGCGGACGCATGGCGCCCGGCCGGCTGCCCCGCTACGTCGCCGCCCAGTTCGCCGGGGCGTTCCTCGCGGCGCTCGCGCTGTACGTCCTCTTCGCCCCCTCCATCGCCGCCTACGAGGCCGCGCACGGCATCGTCCGCGGCGCCCCGGAGTCGATCGCGACGGCGAAGGTATTCGGCGAGTTCTATCCCGCCCCCGGCGGCGCCGCCGTCGTCGGGACCGGCGCCGCGATGCTGGCGGAGGGGTTCGGCACCTTCCTGCTGGTGCTGATGATCTTCGCGCTGACGGAGGGCTGCAACGTGGGCCGGCCCGACGACACGCTGGCGCCGGTCTTCGTCGGGCTGACGGTGTCCTCGATCATCTGCCTCGTCGCCCCGCTGACGCAGGCCGGACTCAACCCCGCCCGCGACCTCGCCCCGCGGCTGGCGGCCTGCCTCCTCGGCTGGGGCCGCGCCGCCTTCCCCGCCGCGGCATCCGGCGCATTCTGGGTCTACGTTCTCGCCCCCCTCCTCGGTGGCGCCGCCGCAGCCCTCGTCTTCACCCGCATCGTGGAACCCCGCATGCGCGTCCCGCGGGATGGGTGCGGCTGCGAGAAGCGGAATTCCGCCACGCCCGGCCCCACCCCGCCGGGCTGAAGGACTGCGGCAGGACGCCGCGTCAGCCCGCACCGGCTCGACTGCGCTTCAGCCGCGCGCGGAGGGCGGGGCGGTCGTTGCGGGCGATGGCGTCCATCAGATCCGCGTCGGCGGCGAGCGCCTTCATCAGCGAGCGGCGGGCCGGGCCGGAGGGCAGGCGGCCGCGCGCGGAGGCCATCAGGCAGGCGGCGGTCTGCCAGCCGGGACCGACGGCGGTTTCAAGACGACGGCGGAGCACGGCAGACAGCGCGGGGGCGTGGCCGCCGCTCGCGACGGACACCAGCAGCGGGCCGCGGGCGAAGAACGAGACCCCGTGGAAGTCGCAGTGCGGAGGCGAGTCCATCGCGTTCAAAAGACGGCGATGCCGGCGGCACCACGCGGAGAGCCGCTCGACAACCCCCGGATCGCCGCAGCCCTCGATCACGACATCCGCGGCGCGCACGTCCGCCTCGCGCACCGGACGTTCGACCAGCCGCACGCGCGCGTCGCGCGCTGCCAGACGCCGCAGCGGGGGGCGGACCGCCAGCGTCACGAGGGTGATCGAGGCCCAGTCGAACCGCAGCGCGGCGGACAGGCGGTCCGCCGTCTCCGGCCCGCCGCCGGCGATCAGCAGCCGCCGGCCGGTCGTCACCAGCGCCACGGGAAACGCCGCGTGACGGCGCGGCAGGCGGGCGGACGATGGGCGCGCAGGAGCCATGGCTCAGGGCCCCGGCCGCAGGTGCAGGCCGCATTCCTTGTGGTCGGGGTTTTCCCACCACCAGCGGCCGGCCCGCTCGTCCTCGCCGGGGCGGAGGGCGCGCGTGCAGGGGGCGCAGCCGATCGATGTGTAGCCCTGGTCGTAGAGCCGGTTGTACGGCAGCTTGTGCTCGCGGACGTACGCCTTCACGCGGTCGAACGTCCAGCCGGCCAGCGGACTGATCTTCGCGATGCCGCCGTGGGCCGCGTCGGGCTCGACGACGCCAAGGCCGGTCCGCGTCACGCCCTGCCCGCGACGGAGCCCCGTGATCCACGCGTGCAGACCGGCGAGCGCGCGGCCGAGAGGCTCGACCTTGCGGATGCCGCAGCATTCGCGGCGGTTCTCCACCGACTCGCGGAAGGAGAAGAGCCCCTTCCCGCGCTCCAGCGCCTCGACCGGCTCGCGCTGCGGGAAGAACCATTCGACGCGCAGCCCGCAACGGGCGCTCATCGCCTCCGCGCACTCGTAGGTCTCGGGGTTCAGGCGGCCCGTGTCGAGGGCGAACACCCGCGCGTCCTTCCGGCGGCGCGCGAGGAGGTCCATGAGGATGCAGTCCTCCATGCTGAAACTCGACGCCAGCGCCACGGCCGGATGGTACAGCTCCAGCGCGCGCGCGACGACCGCGTCCGCATCGTCCCGGTCGATCCCGGCCCACTCCAGCTCCAGCTTCCGTGCGTCCATTCCGCCCTCAATCTCCGCCATTTTGCAGGACTTTCCGCGCCATCCGGCGCGGACGCCTGTTTGACAAATCGTCGCCAACCCCTACGCTCTAGCGCGCAGGAACGCAACCCCGGACCCCGGAAATACCATGCCCGCACAGCCCGATCTGACCCAGGTCGAACGCGACAAGCTGTCGATCGATCCGGACTTCGATTTCAAGAACGACATCGCGCGGCGCGACCTGGCGGACATCACGCCGAACGAGCTGGCGATGTTCAAGTGGACGGGCATCTACCCGCAGCTGCAGAAGGGCTTCTTCATGATGCGCGTCCGCGTGCCCGGCGGACTGCTGACGGCGGACCAGCTCGCGCGGATCGCGGACCTCGGCGGGACGTACGCGCAGGGCCAGCTCTGCATCACGACGCGCCAGACGCTCCAGTTCCACTGGCTCCGCAAGGACGACCTCTGGAAGGTGCTCGAGGCCCTGCGCGAGGTGGGGCTGGATACGAAGAACGCGTGCGGCGACGTCACGCGCAACGTGGTCACCTGTCCGCTGCAGGGCGTCTGCCCGCACGAGATCGGCGACGTCCGCTCGATGCTGCTGGCGATCGCGGACGACCCGGAGCTGAAGGACCGCCAGCGCAACCTCCCGCGCAAGCACAAGATCAGCGTCGCCGGCTGCGGGCGCGCCTGCGGCCAGACGCTGATGAACTGCCAGGGCTGGCACCCGGTCCGCCGCGTCCGCGACGGCGCGGAGGAGACCGGCTGGCGCTTTCACGCGGGCGGCGGGCTTGGCGCGCGACCGTTCATGGCGAAGGCGGTGTTCGCGTGGGTGCCGGAGGATCTTGTCCTCGACGTGGTCCGCGCGACGGCCGAGGTCTTCCGCGTCCAGGGCGACCGCCGCGTCCGCGCCCGGGCCCGTCTCAAGTTCGTCGTCGACCGTCTCGGCCCCGCCGGTTTCGGCGACGCCGTGCTGGCCGAACTGCGCGCCCGCGGCATCGCCGGGCTCGAGCGGATCGAGCGCGCCGCGGGGCCGGCGGAAATCGGCCCGATGTTCCTCGACGGCCAGACGGTGATCCCGCAACGCCAGCCGGGGACGAACACGGTCCGCCTGATCGTGCCGCGGTCGGAGCTGTCCTGCCACGATGCGCGGCTCTTCGCGGACTGGGCCCGCGAGCTCGGCGACGGATCGATCATGCTGACGGCCCGGCAGAACCTGCAGTTCCGCTTCGTGCCCGACGCCCGCGTGCCGGAGTTGCTCGAGCGGATCCGCGCGGCCGGCTACGCGACCGAGGGTCTGGAGCGACTGCCGGACATGGTCGCGTGCGTCGGCACGACGCAGTGCAATCTCGCCGTCTCCGACACGCCGAACGCGTGGCGGCGGCTGCACACGGAACTGGCGGCGGACCGCGACTTCTGGGCGAAGGTCGGCCCGCTGCGGATCCACATGAACGGGTGTCCGAACTCGTGCGCGCAGCACTGGATCGCGGACATCGGCCTCCGCGGCCGCCGCACGACGACCGCGACGGGCAGCGAGGAGGGTTTCGAGGTCTGCATCGGCGGCGGGCTGTCCGGCCCCGGCCACATCGGGCGCCCGGTCTGCGAGGTGGCGTCCGCCGGGCTCGTGCCGGCCGTCCGCCGCATCCTGGAGATCTACCTGGAGGACCGGCGCGACGACGCCGAGACGTTCGGCGAATACGCGCGCCGCGTCGGCGCCGGGGCGGTGTCCGCCCGGCTCGGCGCGCCGGCCGTTCGCGGCGAGCCCGCCAACCAGGCGAACCTGAAGCTGCAACCGGTCTTCGACGAGGCGGTCGCATGGGAATCGTAGACGCGGCCGGAAGGGGCATTCGCACGACATGACGACGCCGAACGACGACGTACTCCGGAGGGCCGAGGGCCTGGTCGCCGCGCGCCAGAACGACGCCGCCATCGACTTGCTGCGCTCAGCCGACGCGCCGAACGACGCCGCCCGCTGCGCGCTGCTCGCCCGGGCCTACTTCCAGCGCGGCGACAGCCGGGGCGACGTCTACTCGAGCCACTTCTTCGCGACCCGCGCGATGGACCTCGGCGTCGCGACGAACCAGCTCCTGGCGATCCGCGCCATCGCCGCCTTCCGCAAGGAGCTGTTCGCCGAGGCGGCGGAACAGTTCGGCCGCTACGTGACGGAACAGAGCCCGGGCGCCTCGCAGTTCATGCTCGGCCTGTCGCTGCTGCGCCTCGGTCGCGCGGCGGACGCGATCCCGTGGCTCGAGCGCGCGGCGGCGGGGCGGCTGGCGCGGCCCGAGTACGCGACCGCGCTCGACGAGGCCCGTGCCGCGATCGCGGGCGCGGCGGCACCGGCCGGGCGCGTCTGGACGAGGGCCCCGCAGGGGCTCGGGGGCCCGCGCGACCAGCGGCCGATGGATGCGCCTGCGCCCTACGCCTCGAACGCGGTGTCGAAGCTGCGCGGCGACGCGGCGACGCCGAAGGACTTCGACTGGCTTGCGCGCAACATCCCGTGCCAGAAGGCCTGCCCGGCCGGGACCGACATCCCCGGCTATCTCCACGCGATCCACCGCGGCGACTTCGAGCGCGCCTACCGGATCAACCTTCACGACAACGTGTTTCCGGCCGTGCTGGGGCGCGTCTGCTCCCGGCCCTGCGAGGCCGAGTGCCGCCACGGCTGGGAGGGACTCGGCGAACCGGTCGCGATCTGCTTCTCGAAGCGGTCCGCCGCCGACTTCCGTGCGCAGGCGCCGGTCGTCCTCGACCCGTGGTTCCCGCCGAGCGGGAAGCGGATTGCCGTGATCGGCGCCGGGCCGGCCGGCCTGGCCGCCGCGCGGAACCTGGCGCTGATGGGCCACGCGGTGACCGTCTACGAGAAGCACACGACGCCCGGCGGCATGATGAACCAGGGCATTCCCGAGTTCCGTCTGCCGCGCGACGTCATCGACCGCGAGATTGACCAGGTCCGTCGGCAGGGCGTGCGGATCGTCTGCGGTGCGGCCGTCGGCCCCGACCTGCCGCTGTCGCGGCTGCTTGCGGACCACGATGCGGTCGTCATGGCCTGCGGGACGCTGCGGCCGAACCTGCTCGACATCCCCGGCGCGGACCTTGCGGGCATCCGGCACGGCCTGCCGTTCCTGCTCGAGGCCAACGAACGCCGCGCGGCGGAGGTCGGCAGGCATGTGGTCGTCATCGGCGGCGGTTTCACGGCCATGGACTGCGCCCGTACGGCGGCGCGGCTCGGCGCGCAGACCGTCGAACTCGAACTGGAGACGGCGGCCGACGGGCAGCCGGCCGTCATGAAGCTGCGTCGCGAGTCCGTGAAGGTTCTCTACCGCCGCTCGAGGACCGAGATGCTCATCACGCCCGGCGAACTCGAGGAGCTGAACCACGAGGGCATCCCGATGCAGTTCATGGTCGCCCCCGTTGCCTACGTCGGCGCAGGCGGCCGCGTGAAGGCCATGCGGTTCGTCCGCACCGAACTCGGCGAGCCCGACGCGGGCGGACGGCGCCGGCCGGTGGCGGTGCCGGGGTCCGAGTTCGAGATCCCGGCCGACACGGTGCTGCTGGCGACGGGCCAGTTCCCCGACGCGGCATGGATCGACGCGGAGCTGCAGGCCGGGCTGGTCGACCGCGACGGCTGGCTGAAGAGCGGGAAGAGCGCCCGCACGGCGCTGGAGAAGCTGTTTGTCGCCGGCGACTTCGCGACCGGCGCAAGCACGCTCATCCAGGCGATCGCGCACGGCAAGGACTGCGCGAGAAGGGTCGACGCGTTTCTGACGGGCGCCGAGCGGCTGCGCGAGGTGGCGCGGATCGAGGACGTCGAGTCCACGGGCCGCATTCGCGAGATGGATTACGTGCCGCGCCAGCCGATGCCCTCGCTTCCGGCGGAGGGCCGCACGCTGACCGCCGAGGTCGAACGGGGGTTCGACCGCGCGGCCGCGGCCGAGGAGACGCAGCGCTGCTACCTCTGTCACTTCAAGTACGAGATCGACCCGGACCGGTGCATCTTCTGCGACTGGTGCATCAAGGCGAAGCCGAGGCCGAACTGCATCGTGAAGGCCGCGGATCTCGTCCACGACCGCGAGGGCCGCATCGTCACCCACAGCCCGGCGCAGTCCACGGAGGCGACGAAGCTGATCTGGATCAACCAGGCGGACTGCATCCGCTGCAACGCCTGCGTCGAGGCCTGCCCCGTCGACGCGATCAGCGTGCAGCGCGTCAGCCTCCGCACCGTCCGCGCCGCCGACGGCACCGCGACCGTCGATCTGGCGACGTGACGCCCGCCACAGGCTGACCGGAGGCCGCGGCGGCGAGGATCATCGGGCGGCCGGCCTGTCCATGGCCCGCAGGGCGGAGAGATCGTGGGCGGGGTCGAGAATGCCGTCCATCTCCTCCGGCGTCCATGGCTTCGCCACGATGCGATCCAGATGCGCCGCGCGCTTCAGCGCTGCGTTCACGTGGGTGCGTGCGAGGGCAAAGACATCCGCTTCGCCGGCGACTGCAGGGGCATCCGTGAATCCGGGGACGGGAGTGCCGCCGGGACGCGGCGGACGGAGCGGGCGGCCGCCGAGGTCGAACACGAGGTCCTCGAGGGCGTCGAGCATCGCCGCATCGCCCTCCAGCCGTACCGCCGCGCCGGCCAGCGCGCCGGCAGGCTGCGGCAGGGCCGCGCCGGCCACCCCGCCGACGATCAGCACGCCCGGCGGGAGATGGGCGCCGGGCGGACGCGCGGCCAGAAGTCCGGCCGTCTTCGCGGCGATATCGTCCAGCGTGCCCTGCAGCACCCTCTCCTCCGGCGCGCCGGCGTGGAAGACCATCGCGGCCGGCGTTGAGGACGGCATGCCTTCCGCGCGAAGCTGCGCCACGACCCCGGCAACCGCGCCGACGGCCATGAACAGCACGACGGGCTGCGCGGCGCGCGCGGATGCGTCGACCGGCGCCACACCGCCCTCGTGCGTCCGCGGCGTGATGGCGCAGAAGCCGCGCGACACGCCGCGGCGCGTGAGGAGGAGTCCCGTCGCGGTTGTCGCCGCGCTCAGCGCACTGACGCCCGGCAGCACGCGATACGGGAGCCCGGACGCCTCCAGGGCCGAGGTCTCCTCCGCGAGACGTCCGAAGAGCCCCGGGTCGCCGCCCTTGAGGCGCACCACTCGGAGGCCGCGGCGCGCGCGGTCGAGCAGGGCCGCCGTGATCGCCGACTGCTGCGCGTGATGACAGCCCCGGCGCTTGCCAACATCGAGCACCTCCGCACCGGCGGGAACGAGGTCCAGGAGCGCCGGATCGATCAACGCGTCGTGGAGGCAGACCTCGCAGCGTCGGAGGGCGCGCGCCGCATCCAGCGTACAGGAGCCCGCCCGGCCGCAGCCCGCGCCGGCGAAGACGACGGTGCGGACGTAGAGCCCGCGGGCGAGCCGGCCGGCGGGATCGCCGGCTCGAAAGACGAAGGCCGCGCGCGGCGCATCCGGCAGGAGAAAGCCGTCCAGCGCCGGGTTGCCCGGGAGGTCCGGCGCGAGGGCGAACCGGGCCTCGCCGGAGGCAAGGGCCGCAAGCGGATCTCCCCCGCCATCCACGGGAAGCCAGACACAGGCGGGGAGGTCGGCGCGGAGACGGTCGAGCCCGTCCGCGCCCGGCACCATCGCCACCCGCATGTCGTCCCCGCCCATTCCGCAAAGCATGCACCCGAACCCGCATGGCGTCCACCAGCGGAACACGAACGCCGAACGGCGGGCAGCATCCGATCCGACACGACACGCGCCCCCGGCCGCTCTTCCCCGCCCCTCGACCCTCGCCCCTCTTCCCATTCGCTTGTCGCCATTCGGTCGCCATTCCCCGAGCCGGCCTTGGCCCGATTTGACAAGCGGGCGCGGCGTGATAGAGTAGTATCTCCATGGACGTGCTAGTGATTTAGGACGAGAGGCTTTGAATGGACACGTTGGAAAGGCTGGAAGCGCATAGCGTGCACATCCTTCGGGAGGCGTACCGGGAGTTCAAGAGCCTGGTGATGCTCTGGTCGATCGGGAAGGACAGCACGGTGCTGTTGTGGCTGGCGCGGAAGGCCTTCTTCGGTCACGTCCCCTTCCCGTTGATGCACATCGACACGGGCTTCAAGATCCCGGAGATGATCGCCTACCGCGACCGGATCGCGCGCGAGTGGGGGCTGGACCTGATCGTCGGGCAGAACACGGCGGCGCTGGAGGCGAAGCAGACGTTTCCGGACGGGGCCCTGTCGCGCGTCGACTGCTGCAAGGCGCTGAAGAGCGAGGCGCTCAAGCACACGCTGTCCGGCGAGTGGCCGCGCCGCCGGCTGAACCACGCGACGGGCGTCCTCGAGCCCGAGGCGGTGCGCGAGGCGTTCACCGGCGTGATCGTCGGGGTGCGGGCGGACGAGGAGGGCAGCCGGTCGAAGGAGCGCTACTTCTCGGCGCGCGACCGCCAGAACGAGTGGGACGTCGGCGACCAGCCGCCGGAGCTGTGGAAGCAGTACAAGACCGACTTCGCGCCGGGGACGCACGTGCGCGTGCACCCGTTGCTGGACTGGACGGAGCTGAACATCTGGGAGTACATCGGGCGCGAGTCGATCCCGATCATCCCGCTCTATTTCGACCGCGGCGGCGGCACGCGCTACCGCTCGCTCGGCTGCCACCCCTGCACCGGCTGCGTGCAGTCGCCGGCCTGCAACGTCGCGGACATCGTCGAGGAACTGAGGACCGGCCGTTTCGCGAACGTCGCGGAGCGCTCGGGGCGCGCGCAGGACCAGGAGGACGGCGGCGGCCTCGAGACCCTGCGGCGCGGCGGCTACATGTAGGCCCGGCGGATGAACCCCATGAATCCCACGACGGACGAACAGCAACTCAGCATCGTGATGGCCGGACACGTCGACCACGGCAAGAGCACGGTCATCGGCCGGCTGCTGGTGGAGGCCGGCGCCCTGCCCCAAGGGCGGCTCGAGCAGGTGCGCGAGACGTGCCGGAGGAACTCCAAGCCCTTCGAGTACGCGTTCCTGCTCGACGCGCTGAAGGACGAGCAGTCGCAGGGCATCACGATCGACGCCGCGCGCTGCTTCTTCCGCACCGCGAAGCGCCGCTACATCCTGATCGACGCCCCCGGCCACATCGAGTTCCTCAAGAACATGATCACCGGCGCCTCGCGCGCCGAGGCCGCGCTGCTGGTGATCGACGCGAAGGAGGGCATCCGCGAGAACACGAAGCGCCATGGCTACATGCTCTCGATGCTCGGTCTGCGGCAGGTCTCCGTCCTCGTCAACAAGATGGACCTCGTCGGCTACGACGAGGCGGCCTTCCGCCGCATCCGCGCCGAGTACGAGGCCTTCCTGGGCCATCTCGGCATCCGCCCGGTCAGCTTCATCCCCGTCAGCGGCATGCAGGGCGCGAACATCGCGGCGCGGTCGCAGGAGACCGCGTGGTACGACGGCCCGACGGTGCTGGAGCAGATCGACGCCTTCCAGCGGCGCGAGTTCCCGGAATCGCTCCCGTTCCGGCTGCCGGTGCAGGACGTCTACAAGTTCACCGCCCGCGGCGACGACCGGCGGATCGTGGCCGGCACGATCGAAACGGGCACGATCCGCGCCGGCGACGCCGTCGTTTTCCAGCCCTCCGGCAAGACGTCGACCGTGAAGTCGATCGAGACCTTCAACCGCCCGCCCCGGGACGCGGCCGCCGCCGGCGAGGCGCCCGGGTTCACGCTGACGACGCAGATCTACATCCGCCCCGGGGAATGGATGGTGAAGGCGGGCGAGCCGCCAATGAGGACCGCGACGCGGTTCCGCGCGAACCTGTTCTGGATGGGACGCGACCCGATGGTCCGCGGCAAGACCTACAAGCTGAAGCTGGGCGCCACGCGGTCGCCCGTCCAGCTCGTCGAGGTGCGGGCCGTCCTCGACGCGACGGAGCTGACGACGGTCGCCAACAAGCAGCAGGTGGACCGGCACGACGTCGCCGAGTGCGTGCTGGAAACGCCCAAGCCGGTCGCCTTCGACCTCGTCACCGACCTGGAGGCCACCGGGCGGCTGGTGATCGTCGACCACCACGAGATCGCAGCCGCGGGCATTGTGCTGGCCGCGGTCGAGTCGGCCGAGTCGACGCTGCAGGAGCACGTGCGCGCCCGCGAGATCGCGTGGAAGCCGAGCGCCATCGCGGCGGCCGAGCGCACGCAAGCCTTCGGCCACGGCGCCAAGTTCGTGGTCTTCACCGGTCCCGCGGACGGCGCCGCCGACGCCCACGCGCGGGCGCTGGAGCGGGCGCTGTTCGACCGCGGATTCAAGGCGTACTACGTCGGGATGGAGAGCCTCGAACGGGGGCTCGACGCGGACCTCGGCGAGGACGCCCGCGACGACCACATCCGGCGCCTCGGCGAACTGGCGCGCATTCTGACGGGGTCGGGCCTGATCTTCATCACCTCGCTCGCCGGCGCCGACGCGGACGACCTGCGGATCCTCGAGCAGCTCAACCACCCGAACGAGATCCTCACCGTCCGGATCGGCGGCGACGGGGAGGAGGACCGCGCCACCAGCCTGCGCCTCGATCCGGCCGGGGCCATCGAGACCGGCGTCGCGCGCGCGGTCGAGTTGCTCCGGGACCGGCACGTGATCCTGGAGTACTGCATATGACGGGAGTCGAACTGCACCGGCGGAGCATCGTCAAGGCCGTGACCTGGCGCGCCATGGGCACGATCGGAACCTGCCTTGTCGGCTGGATGGTCACCGGATCGCTGAAGACCGGGCTGGGGATCAGCCTCGTCGACTCCGCGATCAAGGTCTTCGGCTTCTACGTTCACGAACGCGCATGGCACAAGGTGAAGTGGGGGCTCGCGGAGCCGGGCCCCGCCGACGGACAGGGCGGCGGGATTTGAGGCGGACCTCAAACGCCGAACACCCGCCATCGGCTATCGAAGTCCGCACGGGTTGCCAGGGAACGGGCAGCGGATGATGTCGGCGGGATTCGAAACTGCCGGCCGGCCTTGACATGGGACCGAAGAGACGTATTATCTCTTATCTCGATTGACTTGGTGGAGATCATGAAGCTGTCAACGCGGAGTCGATATGGGGCCCGGCTGCTGCTGGATCTGGCGATCCACGGCGGGAAGGGGGCGGTGTCGCTCGGGGCGACGGCGGCGCGGCAGGGCGTGTCGGAGAAGTACCTCTGGCAGGTCGCGGCGGCGCTGAAGACGGCTCAACTGGTCGAGGCGGTGCGGGGGGCGGCGGGCGGCTACCGGCTGGCACGCACCCTGCGGAGCATCACGTTGAGGGACGTGGTGTCAGCCCTCGACGGCGAGGTGGACCCGGCGGATCGCGCGGAACCCGTGGGAACGGACCGCGTGGCCGCCGGTGTGATGCGCGACGCCTGGCGCGCGGCCGGCGAGGGGTTCGAGAAGGCCCTGGAGGCCATCACACTCGAGGCCCTCGCGGACCAGCACCGGGCGAGAGGCAAGCGACCGGCGATGGATTTTGCGATCTAGGACGAGGGGCGAGGGGCGAGGGGCGAGGGACGAGGGACGAGGGGCGGAAAAGAAGAGATGAGTCAGGCGAGTCTAGAGTCGTTCGGGGCGTATCGGAAGGCGCTTCAGTTGTTCGACGCGGTTGTCGACGACATGAAGGCTCTCGACGACGCCTTCGAACTCCGTCGGCTTGTGTCCCAGCAAGTCGCATCGGCGGACTCCATCTGCGCCAACATCGAGGAGGGGCACGGTCGATACAGCCGCGCGGAGTACGCCCGGTTTCTCGACTTCGCCCGCGGGTCCGCAAGGGAGACGCGCGGGCGCTATCTCCGCCTGCGACGATGGCTGCAGGAAGACGCCGTCTTGAAGAGGGTCCGTATGTGCGACGAGACAATTGGAATCCTCACGAGCACGATCGAACGTCTTCGGTCGAGCGGCTCCGCGACTCAGGCGGATCGAGTCTGCGAAGACGGAGCGGTCTACGGAGTGTCACTTCCGCCGCCCCCGCCCCTCGACCCTCGCCCCTGAACCACAGTGGCAGACGGACTGGAAACGAACGGAAGACCAAGACACGACAAGCAACCAACCGAAAGACACGACACCCATGAGCGAACCAGGCATCTTCACGAAGTCACTCCATGCGGGACAGAAGCCCGATCCGACGACCGGATCGCGCGCCGTCCCGATCTACCAGACGACGTCCTACGTCTTCAAGAGCACGGAACACGCGGCGAATCTCTTTGCGCTGAAGGAATTCGGGAACATCTACACGCGGCTGATGAACCCGACGACCGACGTCTTCGAGCAGCGGGTCGCCGCGATCGAGGGCGGCACGGGCGCGCTCGCGGTCGCCTCGGGCCAGGCGGCGATCACGTACGCGTTGCTTGCGATCACGCGGCTGGGCGACGAGATCGTGTCGGGCAACAACCTGTACGGCGGAACGTACCAGCTGTTCCACCACACGTTCCCGCGGCTCGGGCGGACCGTGAAGTTCGTCAACTCGCGCGATCCGCAGGCCTACAAGGCCGCGATCACGCCGAAGACGCGCGCGGTCTACATCGAGACCATCGGCAACCCGAAACTCGACGTGCCGGACTTCGAGGCGATCGCGAAGATCGCGCACGAGGCGGGCGTCCCGCTGGTCGTCGACAACACCTGCGGCATCGGGCTTGTCCGTCCGTTCGACCACGGCGCCGACATCATCGCCTCGTCGGCGACGAAGTACATCGGCGGCCACGGCACCTCGGTCGGCGGCGTGATCGTCGACTCCGGCAGGTTCCAATGGAACAACGGCAAGTTCCCCGAGTTCACGGAGCCGGACCCGAGCTACCACGGCCTCGTCTACTGGGACGCCCTCGGCAACGTGCCGGGCATGGGCAACGTCGCGTTCATCCTGAAGATCCGCGTGACGCTGCTGCGCGACATGGGCGCGTGCCTGAGCCCCTTCAACGCCCACCAGTTCCTGCTGGGTCTGGAGACGCTTCCGCTGCGCGTGCAGCGCCACTCGGCGAGCGCGCTGGAGATCGCGCGCTGGCTGAAGAAGCACCCGCTCGTGAGCTGGGTCACCTACCCGGGCCTCGAGGACAACCCCGACCACGCGGTCGCGAAGAAGTACCTCAAGGGCGGCTACGGCGGCATCCTGGGCTTCGGCGTGAAGGGCGGCTACGACGCGGCGGTGAAGTTCATCAATTCCGTCCAGCTGCTCTCGCACCTGGCGAACATCGGCGACGCGAAGACACTGGTGATCCACCCGCCGTCGACGACGCACTCGCAGCTGACGGCGGCGGAGCAGGCGGAGACGGGCGTGACGCCGGACTACATCCGGTTGTCCGTCGGCCTCGAGGACGTCGCCGACATCCAGGCGGACATCGACCAGGCCCTGAAGAAGGCCGCCGGCTGACCGGCGCGCGCAGGGGGCGGCGGGCCGCCGGGGCCCGCCCTCCCGCACCGCGGACGCCGTGGAGCAGGCACCCATGAGATTCGAAACACGAGCCATTCGAGACGGGCAGGCGCCGGACCCGAAGACCGGGGCCGTCGTCGTGCCCGTCTACCAGACCTCGACGTTCCAGCAGGACGGCATCGGCCGGAACCGGGGCTTCGAGTACACGCGCACCGGAAACCCGACGCGCAAGGCCCTCGAGGAGGCCCTTGCCTCCCTCGAGAGCGGGCGGCACGGACTGGCGTTCGCCTCGGGCTCCGCCGCGATGGCGGCGGTCCTCCACACGCTCCGTCCCGGTGACCACATCGTCGCGGGCGAGGACCTCTACGGCGGCACGATCCGCATGTTCGAGCGCATCTACCGGCCGTGGGGGCTGGACTTCTCGTACGCGACGGTCGAAGACCCGGCCGACTTCGCGGCGAAGATGAAGCCGAATACGAAACTGGTCTGGGTCGAGTCGCCGACCAATCCCCTGCTTCGCATCGCCGACCTGAAGGCCGTCGCGGAGGCGGCGCACCGCGGCGGCGCGAAGCTGGTCGTGGACAACACGTTCGCGACGCCGCTCTTCCAGCGGCCGCTGGAGCTCGGCGCGGACATCATCGTCCACAGCGCGACGAAGTACCTCGGCGGCCACAGCGACGTGATCGGCGGCGCGATCGTCGTGCGCGACGACGCGCTGTTCGAGTCCCTCAAGTTCGTCCAGAACGGCATGGGCGCCGTGCCCGCGCCGTGGGACTGCTGGCTCGTGCTGCGCGGCCTGCGGACGCTGGCGGTGCGCATGCGCGAGCACGACCGGAACGCGCGGCACCTGGCGCAGTTGCTCGAGAATCACCCGCGGATCTCTCGGGTCCACCACCCCGCCCTCGCCTCCCATCCGCAGCACGCGCTCGCGGCGCGGCAGATGGAAGGCTTCGGCGGCACGTTCAGCGTCGAGTTCGCCGGCGACTTCGCGGCGATCGAGCGGTTCCTGTCGCGCCTGAAGGTCTTCATCCTCGCCGAGAGCCTCGGCGGCGTGGAATCGCTCATCTGTTATCCCCCGCGCATGAGCCACGGAGCGCTCACGCCGGAGGAGCGCCATGCGCGGGGAATCCGTGAGACCCTGTTGAGAATCTCGGTTGGAATCGAAAACGTGAAGGACCTGGAGGGCGATCTCCTCGGGGCCCTGTCGGAGTAGGAGACACGACCATGAGCCGCATCCACGCAGACAATTCCTTCTCCATCGGCCGCACGCCGCTGGTGAAGCTCAACCGCCTGACGCAGGGGCTGAAGGCCACCGTGCTGGCCAAGATCGAGGGCCGCAACCCGGCCTACTCGGTCAAGTGCCGCATCGGCGCCAGCATGGTCTGGGACGCCGAGAAACGCGGCGTGCTCAAACCGGGCATGGAACTGATCGAGCCGACCAGCGGCAACACCGGCATCGCGCTGGCCTTCGTCGGCGCCTCGCGCGGCTACCCGCTGACGCTGACGATGCCCGAGACGATGAGCCTCGAGCGGCGCCGCGTGCTGGCGATGTTCGGCGCGCGGCTCGTCCTGACGCCGGGACCGGAGGGGATGAAGGGCGCCATCAAGAAGGCCGAGGAGATCGCCGCCTCGGACCCGCAGCGCTACTTCATGCCGCAGCAGTTCAAGAACCCGGCCAATCCGGCGATCCACGAGGCGACGACCGGGCCGGAGATCTGGGACGACACCGACGGCGGCATCGACGCGCTCGTCGCGGGCGTCGGCACCGGCGGCACGATCAGCGGCATTTCGCGCTTCATCAAGCGCGCGAAGAAGAAGTCGATCGTCTCCGTTGCCGTCGAGCCGAAGGAGAGCCCCGTGATCTCCCAGAAGCTCGCCGGGCAGGACCTCAAGCCGGGCCCGCACAAGATCCAGGGCATCGGCGCGGGGTTCATCCCGGATACGCTGGACCTCTCCGTCGTTGACCGCGTCGAGCAGGTCGAGAGCACGGAGGCGGTCGAAACGGCCCGCCGGCTCGCGAAGGAGGAGGGAATCCTGGCCGGCATCTCCTGCGGCGCCGCCACGGCCGCCGCGCTGCGGCTGGCGCGCGAGGACGCCTTCGCCGGGAAGACCATCGTCGTCATCCTCCCCGACGCCGGCGAGCGCTACCTGTCCACCGTGCTGTTCGAGGGAATCGGGTAGGCGCACCCGGATGGCGCACGAATGGCCGGGGCGACCCCCGGCCATTCGCCTTTTCCGCACCGGCCGCGGGCTGGAGGGGCGAACTGCTGGGAGCCCGGACTCCTCCGCCCCTTTCCCCATGCGCCGGGAGGGTCGCCGGCCCCGGCGGCCGAATCACCGATTGGGGGTTCGTCGTACGGCCCGCGGGGCCCCGCCTTCGCCACGGCTACGGCGGGCACGCGCGGGCCCTCCCGGCCTTCGCGCGGAGAAAACGCGAAGGGCAGCGCGCGCCAAGGAGGTTGGGTGGAGAACCCAGAGAAAACGCACGCTGCCCGACTTGACCCTACCCCCGTTCCGCGCGTTGTCAAATGACCGTCACCACTCGTCCGCCGCCTCGCCGGCGTCGACGTCCGCGTTGCGTCCGGCGCGGCACGCGGCGAGCTTGCGCATCGCGGCGGCGTTCGCGGGATGGGGGTCGAAGTTCACGCTGTGGATCGCGATCGGCGCGTAGCGGTGCATCACGGACAGGACGCGGAGGATGTCCGCCCACGCGTTGAACTGGCCGCGCACGGGGGCGCCGTCGGAGAGGAACAGCAGCGTGTCGACGGCGGGGATGCGGGCCGCGCGCTCCATCGCGTCGTACGCGCGCGTGCCGAGGGACAGCGGCATGTCCTCGGCCCGCTTCACCCCCTTGCGCCGGTCCTCGAGAAGTCCGTCGGCCTCCAGCACGACGACCTCGCCGCCGAAGTCGACGATGTCGTACCGCACATGCTTCGCAAGACCGTCGATCGACTCGGCCAGGTTGCGGCGCAGCGACGCGATGCGGTCGCCCTTCATGGACATGGACGAGTCGACGACGTAGCAGATGCGGTCGCTCTGGATCGGCAGCGAGTAGAAGAACCCCAGCGCGACCAGGTCCACGCGCTGCACCGGGATGCGGGCGCGGTAGGCCGCGCTCGCCGCCGCGTCGACCTCGAACGAGGGACCGTTGGTCGTCCACCATCCGGCCCAGGCCTCGGCCGTCTGCGCCTTCTGCTCGCCGGCGATGGAACTGAGCGCGTGGACGAGGTCCATCCGGAGCCTCCCCTGCTCCTTCCGCAGCCGTTCGATCAGGGCCGGGACCATCCGCTTGTCCGGTCGCGCGCCGATCGCATCGGCCAGTTCCACCGCCACCGGCCCGTCGCAGGCCTGCAGCCAGCGCCCCATGAAGGCCTGGGCCTCGTCGGACTCGAAGCGGCGCAGGGCGCGCGCGGCCTCGAGGCGCACCCGCGGGTCCTCGTGTGTCGCGGCCTGCAGGATCCTCGGCAGGTGCTGCGGATCGCCCGCGAGGCCGAGGGCCTCGATCGCCGGGCAGAGCCCGGGCACGTCGAGGGCGTCGGGCACGTTGTCCGCCGGACCGCGCGGACCGCGCGCGCCCGGCGGAGGGAGCGCGGCCGGCGCCCGCGGGGGCGGGGCGAATGCCGCGGCGAGCGCGTCGTCCGGGAGCGGCAGGCCCATGCGCGCCGCGTAGAGCAGCCGCGCGCCCGCAACGTGCGGCTCGTTCGTCGTGCAGCCCGCGACGGCGTCGGACACGGACCCGTCCTTCGCGTAGGCCGCGGCGCGGATCGCCATCGAGACGGTCGCCGGCGCGGCGCCCTGGAGCAGCGCGGCCGGCACCACCACGGGGCCGTTGTCCGGCCGCGCCTCGTGGGCCGCGCGGGCGCCCTTGCCGGCCGCGCCGGCGGCCTTCCCCTTTCCTTTCCCGCCCCTCTTCTTCGCGCCGCCGGACACGCCCGTATCTCCCTCGCCGTCGGACTGCGCCTCCGCGGCGGCCTTCTTCCATGCCTCGAACGCGGCCTCGCGCGCCTCGTCAAGATGATCGGCCAGCGCCGCGAAGAGCAGCGCTCCGGCGGCCAGCCGCTTCGCCTCCGGGCGGCCGTCGCCGGCCAGCGCCTGCACGACGGTGTCGCGCTGGCCGCACAGCCCGAGGTGGCAGCTGGCGGACGTGAACATGCCTTCGCGCGCGGCGAAGCCCAGGATGACCTTCATGGAATCCGCGGTGCGAAGGGAATGCGTCCCCATGACGAAGTGCGCGAAGGCGGTCCGCGCCAGCGTGTCGGACGTCGACCGCGACACCGCCGCCTTGCCGGCGGCCTCGGGGTCGTCCTTGAACGCCTTCAGCGCCTCCGCCTCCCCGCCGCCCTCCATGCGGGCGGGGGACGGAACGGCGGCGACCAGGAACACGGCTGCAACGGCGATTCGAATCCACGAGGATCGCGGCCGGCCTTTCCGGGCCTGGTGGGGGACCCGGCCGGGCTGGTTCTTCACATTGAATCGACCCGCCTTTTTCATGCCGCCATTGTGGCCCTTTTGCCGGGCCGTTCAAGGTACGAGTGCCGCGGGCCGGCGGATGGGCGGATCGGAACCGGCCGCGGCGAAGGGCCCCGCCACTCCGGCACCGTGGGTGCGGTCGCCGGGGCCGGCGACCCTCTCTCCGGCGCGGCCGGGCGGAAGCCCCGATGCCGGCGGGGAGGCACGAACGCGCACGGCGATGTCGCGGCGGAAGGGTGGAACGGCGAGAGCGAGACGGCCCCCGCGGGCGGTGGCGCGGTCCTCGCGCAGGACGCGGCCGGCGGTGGTGTCCCACCAGTCGGCGGCGTACTCGCCGTCCGCGAGCCCCGCGAACGACAGCGCCGCATCACGCACCTCCTGCGGCATCCGGCCATCGACGACGACGTTCCACCAGGCCGCGTCGGCGTCGGAGAGCCATGCCCAAGCACCGCCGCCACCCTGGAGACCGGCAACGCGCACGCGCGGGGCCGGTGTGACGGCGGCGTCGGTGAGCCGGAGGCGGCCGGTGGTCCAGGGGATGCCGGCGACGAAGTCCGCCAGCGGACGGTAGTGGCGGTAGCCGTCCATCTCGTCCAGCCGCTCCCACCACCAGAACATCGCGGTGCCCGAGAGGCCGGACAGCGCCGACGCCCACAGCGCGTCGTGAAAATGAAGGAGGTCGCGGTCCTGCTTCATGAAGGGACTTAGACCCCATTTCTCGTCGGCCAGGCCGAATTCGCTCAGCAGGGCGGGCCGCGCGGGTGCGTGGGAGCGGAGGAACGCGGCGCGGTCGGCCACGGCCGCGGCGGCGTCCTTCCACAGTTCGCTCCAGTTCGGGCGCAGGTACCAATGGAGATCGGCGACGTCGAGGGCCGGGTGGGCCCAGTCCTTCGGCGCCGGGCCCCATGCGCTGGTCGACCGCAGGTGCCGGTACGGGTCGGTCTCCGCGAGATACTCGCCCAATTCCTTGTAGAATCGTCCCGCGGGGAGGCCCGGATCCTGCTCATTCCAGTATTCCCACGCGGCGACCGCGGTCGAGGCGCCCCAGCGGGCGATGGCGTAACGGAACAGGTTCCTCGCGTCGCGGATCGCGGCGGCGTAATCCGGCCCGTCCGGGTGCCTGAGCCGCCCCATGTAGCGGTCGCGCGTAAGCAGGCAGAGCTGCAGCCGGATGCCCGCCGCTTCGGCGTCGGCGACAACGCGGTCGAGAATGGCGGCGTCGGGCTGGTTGTAGACGCCCATGCCCCGCGGCGTGTCCGGCGCAGGGGCGGCGCGGGGCCGCCCGTCCGAGGGCCCCGCCCCCCCGCGGCCCGGCTCGAGGCTCATCGCCCAGTCGCCGCAGCAGGTCCAGATGCGGGCGTAGTTCGCGCCGTGCTCCGCCATCCGCCGGAAGACGCCGCCGACGCGGCCGGGGGTGACGTGCTGCATCGGGCCGATGAAGGCGACGTCCTGCCCGATCGCAAAGAACGGGGTTCCGTCGTCGAGTTCGAGGAAGCGCGGATCGCGCTTCGACACGCGGACATAACCGCGGTTCGTCGAGACAACGGCCTCGAAGGCGACCGCGCCGGACACCGCCTCCCCGCGCCGGTCATGGAGCCGGGCGACGGCGCTGTGGCGGCCGGTCTCCGCCGGCGCGAAGCGGGCGCGCCAGCCCGGGGCCCCGTCCGGCTCGGCCCATTCGCGGCGGCGTTCGCCCTGCGGGGGCGTCCGCAGCGCGTGCGGGGCCGTCCAGAACGCCGGGACGGTCGTCACCCCGCCGCCGGGGCCGCGAACCTCCAGCCGGAGATCCACCTCGGCCGGGTCGAAGACGTTCGTGTAGGCCGCCCCCGGATCGAGGCGGAATTCGAGGGTCTCGAAACGGCCGACGCGGTTCGTCGCCGCCTCCAGCGTCGGCGCGGCCTCCGACACGGCGGAGGCCAGCACGCAACCGGCTGCGACCAGCGACGCGCGGCCCCGGGAGGGACGCGCGGGACGCCCCGGCCTGCCCCTGTCCACTCCGCCCATGCGCGGAACCCTCCCCCGGGCGGGTCGCGTACGTCCAAGGCTTGGAAGATCCACCCGCCGGGCTTCCAAGGGTTGGAAGGTACACCCGCCGGCACACCGGCGTACAGAGGGCGCACGGAAGGCGTACCGAGGGCCGCAGGGTGGACGGGCCGGGGCGCCCGCCCCGCGCCCGGCCCCGGCCCGAGACCAGCTCATAATGTATCTGTCTATTCTCCAGCAGCTTCCATCCACTTCTGCGCGGCGGATTCGCCCTTGACTCCGGGTGACCGTTTGATCTACAGTATGCGCACTTTTTTTCGGCGACGGGGAGGCAGGGAGCCCGCCGGTCCGAGATCACCAGAAGACCAGAAGAAGGGAAAGGCACACGTGAACGCAGAGCAGATGATCTATGCAGGCATCGGGTGCGGCGTATTGGCGCTGATCTATGCCTTCTGGAAGACGTCCTGGATCAACAAGCTGGATCCGGGCACCGAGCGGATGCGCGAGATCGGCGCGGCCGTTCGCGAGGGCGCGATGGCATTCCTCGCCCGCGAGTACAAGGTCCTCTCCGTGTTCATCATCGTCGTGGCCGCGATCCTGGCCGGCATCAACAAGGGCTCGGTCCGGCTGGTGGCGGTCGCCTTCGTGGTCGGCGCGTTCTGCTCGGCGCTGTCGGGCTACTTCGGCATGCGCGTGGCGACGGCGGCCAACATGCGGACGACCAACGCGGCGCGCAAGGGCCTGCCCCAGGCGCTGGAAGTCGCCTTCGCGGGCGGCTCGGTCATGGGCATGTGCGTGGTCGGCCTCGGCCTGCTCGGCCTGTCGACCCTGACGGTCGTCTTCCTCAAGATGTTCGGCAGCGAAGCCGCGACGGTGGCCTCGACGGTCCTCCCGATCGTGACGGGCTTCTCGATGGGCGCCAGCTCGATCGCCCTCTTCGCCCGCGTCGGCGGCGGCATCTATACGAAGGCCGCGGACGTCGGAGCGGATCTCGTCGGCAAGGTCGAGGCGGGCATCCCGGAGGATGACCCCCGCAACCCCGCCGTCATCGCGGACAACGTCGGCGACAACGTCGGCGACGTCGCGGGCATGGGCGCGGACCTCTTTGAGTCCTACGTCGGCGCGATCGTCAGCGCCATGGTCCTCGCGGCCACGGCGACGATGGCGGACAACGCCCAGCACCTGAAGCTGGTCTTCCTCCCGATCGTCCTCTCGGCGGTCGGCATCATCTTCTCGATCTCGGGCACCTTCTTCGTGAAGACGAAGGAGGGCGGCAACCCGCAGACCGCGCTCAACATGGGCACCATTGCGGCCGCCGTCGCGACCGCCGTCGTCTCCTACTTTGTCATCGTCAAGTTCTGCCCGGCCGAGTACACGATGGGTGGAACGGTCTTCAAGGCGATGGGCGTGTTCTGGGCGACGATCGCCGGCCTCGCCTCCGGCGTCGTGATCGGCCTGCTGGCCGAGTACTACACGGCCGAGGGCAAGGGCCCGTCGAACCGCATCGCGGACGCCTCGACCACCGGCGCGGCGACGAACATCATCGCCGGCCTCGGCAACGGCATGCTCTCGACGGGCATCGCGACGCTCGTCCTCGCGGCCGCCCTCGTGGTGGCCTACAAGACCGCCGGCCTCTTCGGCATCGCGATCGCCGGCCTCGGCATGCTCGCGACGACGGGAATCCAGCTCGCAGTCGACGCCTACGGCCCGATCGCCGACAACGCCGGCGGCCTCGCCGAGATGTCGCACCTGGAGAAGGAAGTCCGCCAGCGCACGGACAAGCTGGACGCCTGCGGCAACACCACCGCCGCGATCGGCAAGGGCTTCGCGATCGGCTCCGCCGCGCTGACGGCGCTCGCGCTCTTCGCGGCGTTCGGACAGACCGTCGGCCTCGAGCGCATCGACGTCATGGACCCGAACGTCTGCGCCGGCCTGCTCGTCGGCGCGATGATGCCCTTCCTCTTCTCGGCCTTCGCGATGAACGCGGTCGGCCAGGCCGCCTTCGCGATGGTTGAGGAGGTCCGCCGCCAGTTCAAGTCGATCCCGGGCCTGCTGGAAGGCAAGGAAGGCGTCAAGGCCGACTACGCCCGCTGCGTCGACATCTCGACCGCGGCGGCGATCAAGAAGATGACCGTCCCGGCGCTGCTGGGCGTCATCACGCCGGTCCTCGTCGGCTTCGTCTTCGGCAAGGAGATGCTCGGCGGCCTGCTCGCGGGCGTGACCGTGTCGGGCGTCATGATGGCGCTCTTCATGTCCAACGCCGGCGGCGCGTGGGACAACGCCAAGAAGCACATCGAGGGCGGCGCGCTCGGCGGCAAGGGCTCCGCGGCGCACAAGGCGGCGGTCGTCGGCGACACCGTGGGCGATCCCTTCAAGGACACCGCCGGCCCGTCGCTGAACATCCTGATGAAGCTCATGAGCGTCGTCGCGCTGGTCATCGCGCCCGTGCTCAAGACCGTCACCCCGCTCCTGAAGTAACCCGGGGCCTCGGATTCCAGAAAACCCCCGCGGGGCAACCCGCGGGGGTTTTCGCTTTCCGGCCGCTTTCGGAGTTGCACATGGGCAGCTCATGTTGTACATATGATGTGTACACAAGGTTTCCCATGACCATCCTGAACATCTCCGAGGCCCGTCGGTCGCTGCCGTCCATCGTCGATCGCGTGCTCCGGAGCCCGCAGCGCCTGTCGATCGGACGGCGCGGGGTTCCACTGGTGGACATCGTCCCCCACCGTTTGGATGCGGGCGCGCCCGGAAACCGGTCCCTCCGGGGCCTGCCTGTCCGCGTCACGGAGGATTTCGACCGGCCGATGCCCGACCTGTGGCAGGAGTTGCAGCCTTGACGGTCCTGGATACCCAGGCCTGGATCTGGTGGCTTCACGACCCGTCACGTCTCAGCCGGACCGCCCGGACGGCCATCGAGGCCGCCGAGAAGGCCGGCGAACTGAAGGTATCCGCAATTTCCGTGTGGGAGATCGCCATCAAGGTGGCCATGGGCAAGCTGTCGCTGCCGATGGAGATCGGCGAGTGGTACCGCCGCGCGTCCGGCTATCCCGGGCTCGATGTGGAGCCCGTGGGTCCGGCCGACGCCATCGCCAGCACCCAGCTTCCCGGGGATTTCCACCGCGACCCGGCCGACCGGATCATTGTGGCCCTGGCCCGCCGTTACGGCGCCCGCCTGGTGACCTCGGACGGGCTGATCCGCGCGTATCCGCACGTGACGACCGTCTGGTAGCCGTTCGCGTTGTTGTTCGCGTTTGCGTTTTCCGCCCGCCTCGGCCAGTGTGTGCGGATCGTCGCCCGCCGGAGGATCCGGCGCCGGCACGACGGGAGCACACCATGACGCGGCTGTTGGACACGATCATCGGGCTGTCGCACGAGTTCGGAACGCCGGACTACGTGAAGGGCGGCGGCGGGAACACGTCGGCGAAGAACGCGGATACGCTGTGGGTGAAGCCCTCCGGCACGACGCTGGCCGGGCTGACGGCGCAGACGATGGTCGCGATGGACCGCGCGAAGCTGGCCCGCCTCTACGCCGTGCCGACTCCCTCCGCCCCCGCCGCGCGAGAGGCGCTGGTGAAGGACATGATGGCCGCCGCCGTGCGGCCGGCCTCGAAGGGGCGTCCGTCCGTCGAGGCTCCGCTGCACGACACGTTCGCCGCACGCTACGTCGTCCACACCCACCCCGCCCTCGTCAACGGCATGACCTGCGGGCGTGACGGCGAGGCCGCGTGC
Source organism: uncultured Verrucomicrobiota bacterium (assembly GCA_964402695.1). Taxonomy (GTDB): domain Bacteria; phylum Verrucomicrobiota; class Kiritimatiellia; order PWTM01; family PWTM01; genus VGWF01. Next base: position 58,708 of record CAYODK010000001.1, on the reverse strand, counting down.
CGCCGCCTGTTCCCCGATGCGCTGTGGATGCCCTACGTCGACCCCGGCTACACGCTGTGCATGGAGGTCCGCAAGGCGCTGAAGGCGTGCGTCGCGCGCGACGGCCGCGAGCCGGAGCTGCTCTTCCTCGAGAACCACGGCGTCTTCGTCGCGGCCGACACCGCCGCCGGCGTGCGCAACGCCTACGCCCGCGTCATGACCGCGCTGGCGGCCGAGTACCGGAAGGCCCGCGTATCCACGATCCTCAAGATGGGCCCGCCGCCGGCCGCCGCGGACGTTGCGGCCATGACGGCGCAGCTCCAGGCCTCGCTCGGGCCCGACGCGGCCGGCGTTGCCGCGGGCGGGGCGATCCCCGTCCCGGCCGGACCGATCAGCCCGGACCACATCGTCTATTCGAAGTCCTACCCGCTGCGCACGGCGCCCACGCCGAACGCGGTCGCCCGGTACAAGGCGAAGCATGGCTACGCGCCGAAGGTCGTCGCGGCCGGCGGCGCGGTGTGGGGCGTCGGCACGAACGCGAAGAACGCGGCGCTGGCGCTGGAGTTCGCGCAGGACGGCGCCCTCGTCGAGCAGCTCGCCTCCGCCTTCGGAGGGATCCATTACCTGGCCGACCGCGCCCGCGACTTCATCGACAACTGGGAGGTCGAGTCCTACCGCAGCAAAATCGCGGCGCAGTAGCCGGAATCACGGCGTCCAGATCGTCGCCTCGATGGCGCGGTCCTCGTCGCGGGGGCCGTTGAAGTAGTAGACGGTGACCACGCGGCCGTCGGGGCGGACGATGCTCCGCGAATAGCCTAGATCGCCGGTGAGCCCGTCGTCGCGCAGCAGGATCTCCGGCCCCCACGAGCGCCCGCCGTCGGCGCTGATCCGTGCCCGGATGCCGAACGGCTTGCGGCGGCAGCCGTAGGTCACACACAGGCGGCCGTCCTTCAGCGTCACCAGGCTCGGCGGGTTGCCGCCGTTGTCGTGCGCGGCCTCGCCGAGCGATTCCCACGTTGCGCCGCCGTCGGCGCTGCGATACGCGTCGATTGTCGCGGGCCGCCCCTTGTCGACGTGACGGATCGTCGTCAGGAGCGAGCCGTCCGCCAGCCGCGCGCTGGACGGCATGATGGTGTAGCCCTCGGGAACCGGTCCGATGAGGCCGGCGAGCTTCCATGTCAGGCCGCCGTCCGCCGTGCGCGCGCAGAAGGCGCGCCCCTCCTTGTTGTCCGCCTTCGCGGCGCTGGCGAACATCAGCGCCTCGCGCGGACCGAGCACGACGACATCGGTGCGCGCGGCGACCTTGTCGATGCCTTCGGCGCGGAACGCGTACGGGCCACGCCACGTGCGGCAGCGGTCGCCGGAGACGTACAGCCACGACGGCCCGACATGCAGGCTGCCGAAACGGAACATCAACGCCTGGTCCGGCGCGGTGAAGTCGAGCGGGCCGGGCAGCGGCGGGAGGTCGGCCGGACGAGCCGGCTTCGCAAGCTCGGGCGGCTTCTCGACGGACCACGTCCGCCCGCCGTCGAGGCTCCGCGCCTGCCACACCTCAGACGCCTTCGCGCGGTCGATCGCGTGGTCGTTCGTCGCCGGCTTGTACCACGCCGCCGTGAACCCGACGACGATCTCGTCCCCCCATCCCCAGATCCCGTGGTTCGCCGGCCATCCGCCGTAGCGCCCCGGCTCCTTGAAGACGGTGACGTTCTCCGTCTCCACCCCCGCGGCACCCATCGCCGCCACCAGCACACACCCCGCAACAATCCGCTTCATCGGACCTCCCGGCTCCGCCTTTCGCCCTTGGCAATCGGCCATCGGCTATTGGCGATCGGCTATTGGCTATTCTCCTGCGGCCGCCCCGTGTTCGCATCGAACACCGCCGGTCCCGCGCCGTCCGCGCGCAGCGTGATGGACCGCAGTTGCACGCCCAGTTCGCGGTCGTCCTGCGACGCGGGGTTCAACTTCTTCGGCACCCACCCGGCGCAGCGCAACTCAAGCCGGTAACGATCCTCCGTCGTCGCCGGCAGCCGCGCCGTGAGATTCGTGCCGGCGAGCAGCGGCGCAAGCCGCGCGTCGCCAAGGTACAACCCGGACTCCGGCCCCACCGCATGCGCCGGCACGGAAAGTCCCAGTTCGACCGTGCACGCCTTCCCCACCGGCGCCGGCAGGACCAACTGTGACCGCGCCATGCTCCAGCGATACGGCGGCGGACCGCGCTCGGCGCCGTGCCAGCCCCGCAGGTAGCGCCCGTCGCCGGAGACGCCGACGGCGAGCCGGTAGTGCGCCCGCGCCGCGTCGGTCCACTGCACCGGGTCCGCCTCGTTCAGCGCCGCCTGCGTCCGCGCGCCGGCTGCGTTCTCGACGCGGAAGCCGCCGGCCGCCTGGTTCGCCGTCAGGATCGCCGAGGCCACCGCCGGGCCGACCTCGACGTGGAGGCCGTCCTCCATGAACGTGCAGCCCTGCACGATCGCCCTGCCTGCGTCGATCTGCACGGCCGCCGAGCCCGCGCCGCGGTTGTCCCAGTTCACGAAATGGCACGCGCTGGCCGTGAACTGGCCGTTCGTGCTGCGCATCCGCACGCACCGGTCGATCGGCCCCCAGAACGCGCAGTTGACGAGGCTGACCTTCCCGCCGACGTCCGGACCGATGTCGACGCACACCGACTCGGTGCCGCTCCACCGCCCGACGAACTCGCCGTTGGAGATCAGCAGCCCCGGCGGCTGCGCCTGCTCGACCACCACCGCCCGCTCGCACGAATCCGCGCCGAGCCCGACGAAGTTGCCGTTGGCGCAGCCGTCCTTTGATTCGGAAAACCTGTAGCCCGCGCCGTAGCCGAAGCAGAACGTGTTGAGCACGTACTCCCAGTCCGTCCGCGCGAACTCGAAGGCGGTGCCTTGCGTGTTCACCCACCGGCAGTAGGGATCGTCCGGCTTGTAGTGGACGCCGAACGGCCAGAAGTGGACGTTCTCCACGCGGCCGATGTCGCCGCACATGTCGACGTAGAGGCCGCGCCACGACGGATAGCCCGTCACATTGCGAACGAGATGCCGGTGCGCCCGCACAAGCCGGATCGCCTCGTACGGATTCAGCAGCAGGCATTCGAGGACGCCGGTGTTCTCCGTGTCGTCCGACGCCACGCACGGCGGATACGGCACCGGCGGCACGTCGGTCTGCCTCCACTCGGGATAGCGGACCACCAGCCCTGCGACCACCGCGTTGTGCCCCGCCAGGTCGATGAACGGCGCGCCGTTCGTCGAGCCGCGGCCCTCGAAGGCGAGCAGGACCGAGCCGCCGACTTCACCCCCGCCGTGCCGCGCCGTCGGCGTCAGCGGCGCCGTGCGGTAGATGCCCTGCAACGTCACGTTCGCCGGGATCGCAAGGTGGCCCGCGATCCGGAACCGCCCCGCCGGGACCTCGACGACTCCGCCGCCCGCCTTCCCGGCCTCGTCCAGCAGGCGCTGGAAGATCGCGGTGCCGTCCGCCTGCCCGTCGCCCACGGCCCCGGCCGCCGCGACATTCCACCGCGACGCAACGGTCTGTGCAGACGCCGTGCTTGCCGCCAGCAGCAGGGCCGCCGATCCGATCAACCCTGACCACGTCTTCACATCCTGATCCTCCCGCATCTCAGGTGTAACATTATCGGATGCGGTCGCATCGGCTAATGTTACACGTGCCCGGCGGCACCAAGCCCCAGTTCCGCCAGGATGCGCGCCACCTTCTCCCGCTCCGGGGCCCGGAAGCGGCGGAATGGCTCGGCCATGAAGTCGTCGCACACGCCGAGCAGCGAGAGCGCGCACTTGATGCCCTTGATGCCGGTCGACGGGTGGCTGCCGACGCGGTAGATCCGCGACAGCGCCTCGGCCCGCGCCTCCGCGGCCTTGATCCGGTCCGCATCGCCCGAGACCGCCGCCTCGTAGAGATCGACGAAGACCCGTGGCGCCACGTTGGCCCCGCCGCAGACGCCCCCGTGCGCGCCGCACGCGACCGCCGGCGCGAGCAGGATCTCCGACCCCATCAGCAGCGACCACTCCGGCCGCCGCTCCTTCGCGATCGCGCAGACGGTGCGGAAGTAGTCCATGTCGCCGGAGCTGTCCTTGATGCCCGCGATGCCCGCGATATCCATCGCCTGCTTCACCGTCTCGGGCGCGAAGCTGACCTTGGTCATCATCGGCATGTTGTAGAGGTACAGCGGAAGCGGCAGCTCCGGCACGAGGTGTTGCAGGTACTCGACCAGCTCGGGCTGGCCTTCGGGCATGTAGTAGGGCGGCGCCGCGACGACTCCGTCCGCCCCGGCGGCGGCGGCGTGGCGGGCCAGGGCGACGGACTCGACGAACGCCGTGTCGGTGATGCCGACGAGAACCGGCACGCGGCCATTCACAAGGCGGCACGCGTGGTCGACGACCTCCCGGCGCAGACGGTAGCCCAGGCCGGGCCCCTCGCCCGTCGTGCCGAGGATGAACAGGCCGTGGACCCTGCCTGCAATCTCGCGCTCGACGAGGCGTTCGAAGCCTTCCGCATCGAGCGTGTCGCGGTCCTTCAGCGGCGTGACGATCGGCGGGATGATGCCCGCCAGCGGTGTCTTCATTGCGCGCCCTTTCGCGCCCGCCGCGGGAGCGTTCCCGCGACCGGCTTGAATGTCTTCAACAACTCCGCGGCCCCGGCGATCGCCACCGCGTTGGCGGGATCGCCCGCGACGTTGCGGGTTTCCGCCGGGTCCGCCCGGTGGTCGTACAGCTCGCGCGCAACGACCGCGCCGTTCGTCCCGTCGCGCCACTCGACGTAGCGGTGACGGTCGGTGCGGAGCGAGTAGCCCATCGCCTCCGGCGCCTCCTTGTAATACGCAGGCCGCGGATGCTGCGTCAGCACCGCCGGCTTGACCGACGCCGCCGGGTCCTTCAGGACCGGAACGAGGCTCACGCCATCCACCCCCGCGGGCCGCGGCAACCCTGCCAGCTCGGCCAGCGTCGGATAGAGGTCGAGCAGTTCCGCGAGCGCCCGCGTCCGCACCCCGCCGCGGAGGCCCGGCGCCGCGACGATCAGCGGCACGCGCGCGTCGAGCTCGAAGTTGGACGTCTTGGCCCAGAGCGTCTGCTCGCCGAGGTGGTAGCCGTGGTCGGACCAGAACACCACGATGGTCCGGTCCGCCAGCCCGAGCCGGTCCAGTTCGCCGAGCACCCTGCCGACCTGCGCGTCGAGGAAGCTGATGTTCGCCAGATAGCCGTGGCGGATCTCGCGGACGGCCTCCGGCGTCAGCGTCCGCGCCGGCTCGCCGAGGATCTCGCGGCTGTTGTGCCACGCGATGCGCGGGGCGTCCGCCGGCCACTCCGCGTTGGCGGGCATCGGGACGTCCTCGCGGCGGTAGAGGTCCCAGTAGCGCTTCGGCGCGTTGAACGGCGAGTGGGGCTTCCAGAAGCCGACCGCGAGGAAGAACGGCTCCGGCTTCGCGGCGCGCTCGCGCAACGCCTCGATCGCCAGCTTCGCGACGCGCCCATCGTAGTAGGCCTCGTCGGGCACGTCGTAGCACTGGCATTTCGGATCCTTCGCCAGGTTGGGCGGCGGCTCGCCGTCCACGGCCGGCCGGTCGTCGTTGTGATTGCCGTAGTGCATCACGGCCGGCACGTTCCACGAGGCCGGGTCGCCCTGAATCTCCTGGCGGAAGTTGTGGAAGATCTTGCCGACGTTCTGCGCGAAGTAGCCGGCGGCGCGGAAATGCTGTGGCATCGTCACGACGTCCGGGATCTCGTCGCGGAAGTGCTTCGTCAGGTTCCACAGCCGCAGCGTGTCCGGCCGGCGCCCGGTCATCAGCGAGGCGCGCGACGGATTGCACAGCGCCTGCTGGCAGTAGGCGCGCTCGAACAGCACGCCGCGCGCGGCGAGCGCATCGAGGTTCGGCGTCCTCACCATCGGATGCCCGTAGCACCCCAGGTCGTTGCGGAGGTCGTCCGCCGCAAGGAACAGCACGTTCGGACGATCCGGCCCCGCCGCGGACGCCGCGGTGACCCAGGCGAGCAGGGCCAGGCCGGCCGCAGGACCGGCACGGCGGGCGCGCCGTCGGGATCGGTGAACCGTGGGATTCGGGATCATGGCTTCCTCCGCTGGGTGGACGGGGCGTCCGGGTTCGGTTCGGGCAGGCGGGCGGACGCTCCCTTGAGCTGCTCGTCCAGAAGGGCCCGCAGCTCGCGACGGCGAACGGGCTCCGCCTGCGCGAGGTCTTCCTGCTCCGACGGATCGGCACGCAGGTTGTACAGCTCGTCGCGGTCGTTCTCGTGGAAATGCACCAGCTTCCAGTTGCCGAGACGCACCGCTGAATGCGGCCGCGTCCGGCTGGTGACGAAATCATCGATGCCGATGCGGGCCGGCGCCGCGTCGAACCCCGTCTCAGGATGGTAGTACGGGAAGTGCCAGACCCGCGGCCGCTCCGGCAGCCGCGCCGCGGCGTCGCGCAGCAGCGGCGCGAGGCTCGTCCCGTCGCGCGCGATGCCGTCCGCCGCCGCCCCGGCCAGCTCCGCGAACGTGGCGAAGAAGTCGCACCCGGTGACGACCGAGTCGTTCGTCGAGCCCGCGGCGACGCGGCCGGGCCACCGGACGATCAGCGGGACCCGGATGCCGCCCTCGTAGAGGTTCCACTTGCTGCCGCGCAGCGGTCCGTTTGCGGCGTAGACCGGGTGGCCGCCGTTGTCGGACGTGAACACGACGAGCGTGTCCTTCGCAAGGCCCGCCCGGTCCAGCGCGTCCATCACGCGGCCGACGAGGTGGTCGAGCGTCTCCACCATCGCGCCGTAGTCCGCACGCGCCGCGGACGCGCCGGCCGGCAGCCGCCGCCGGACCGTGTCCGCCAGCCAGCGGCAGCGCGTGTGGACCGGGTCGTGGACGAAGTAGTGCGACAGGTACAGGAAGAAGGGTCTCTTCGCGCCGCGCAGGAACGCGACCGCCCGGTCCGTGAGCGCGTCCGGCGGGAAGGCGCCGTCCGGCACCTCGGCGCGGTCCGCGTCCGCGCCCTTCCGGTAGCCGTACGGATGACAGCCGAAGTCCGCGTCGCCCGCGGCGAACCCCTGCCGGAGGGGGCCGTGCGTCGGGGACCATCCGAGGTAGCCGCCATGGTGGCGGCTGACGTGCCACTTGCCGAAGAAGCCGGTCGCGTATCCCGTTCCGGCGAGCATCTCGCCGAGCGTCACCTCCTCCAGCGGGAGGTCCAGCGTGAACGGCGGCGGGAGAAGCGGCTGCCCGAGGTCCTGTCGCCCCGGCCCGGCCTTCGTGACGAACTCGAAGCCGAGCCGCGCCGGCGAGCGGCCCGTGAGGATCGCCGCGCGCGAGGCCGAGCAGATCGGCGCGGCCGCGTAGGCCTGGGTGAAGCGCATGCCCTCCCGCGCCAGCCGGTCCAGGTTCGGCGTGTCGTGCCAGCGGCTGCCGTAGCACGCGGGGTCGCTCCACGCGAGGTCGTCGGCCAGGATGAGGACGATACCCGGCCGCTCCGCCGCCGCGGCCGCAGCCGCAAGGGCCAGGGCGACTGCCGCCGAGCGGCAGGCTGCGCTACGGATTCCACGGATCACACGGATCGGACAGCGCATCGTTCCCGCGCCGGACTCATTGCGCCGCTCTGTAGCCGGCGCAGCGAAACCGCTCCCCACGACTCCGCGCCGGCCTTCATCCGTGCCATCCGTGGTATTCATTCGGGGCGCCTCAGTAGACCAGTCCACGGAAGTTCTTCACGCGGTGGAAGGTGATCAGGTTGCCGTCGTGCGCCGACTTCGCGCGTGCGTCGCCGCTTCGCGAGAGCACCACGAGATCGTCGCCGTCGACCGCCAGGCTCGCGTAGTGCCTGGCCTCGCGCGGCGTGCCGCCCACCGCCACGAGCCCGGCGAAGCACCAGTCGACCATGTTCCGGGAGAAATGGAGCTGCAGGCGGTGCCGTTCGTTGTTCGGCAGGTTGTAGCGGTCTTCCGGCAACCGGTCGGCGCGCGTCATCGAGTCCGTCGCCTGCGAGCTGAGCAGCCAGTAGAGCCTGGTCGGCCTGTCGTACAGGACATGGAACCGCATCTGCCCGCCGGGGCACGGCAGGAAGAGCGCACGGCGGCCTGACGGCACGCGTTCCAGCATCGTGGTCATCGTGCCGTCCTCGTTCTCGACAACCTTCGCGACCGCCGCATAGCCGGTGCCGCCGGTATGGGCGCGCGCCCAGAGGTGGAAGGTCCTCCCCGAGGGGTCGAACCAGACGTGGTCGGGATCCTCGATCTGGATGACGTTCGTCTCGAGCCAGCCGAGCGGCGCGCTGCCGCGGCCGGGGGCGGGAACGCAGCCGCTCGGATAGCCCGCCGGGTAGAACGGCACGCCGAAGAAGTCGATCGCCGGCTCGGTCGCAAGGTTCGGGATCGTCCCGGCGAACGACAGCTCGGACGCGAAGGTCCAGTTCGTCGCCTGCGTGAGGTCCGCGTCGACCCGGCCGCGCATCAGCACCGGCGCCAGTTCGCCGACCGGCCAGCTCCGGATGTTCGCGGACACGCGGCGCTCCATCACGAGGTAGACGCAGCCGCGGGCGTAATGGACGTTGCAGGCGGACTGGTGCCACGACTGCCCCTTCGTCAGGCTCGCGACCGGCCCCCACGTCGTGCCACCGTCGTCCGACCGGATCACGTCGAGATCGCCCGAGTGCCCCAGCACGTAGACGGACGGCCCCGCCGCAAACGGCCGCGCGTGGACGAACGGGAACTTCGTCCGCAGGGTCCATGTGGCGCCGTGGTCGTCGGACGTGAACACCCGCCCGTGCGGCTCCGTCTTCTTCATCCCCTTGCCGCCGAAATCCATCGTCGCCACCAGCCGCCCGCCGTCGAGGCGCACGATGCCGGGCGTGTAGCAATGGATGTCCGCCGGCGAGGGCGACTCGCAGACGACCACGTGCTCCTGCGCCAGCGGCCGCACCGCCTGCGCGGACGCCCCGGCACAAGCCGCCGCAAGCGCCGACAGCGCAGCTGTCCGAAGACCCCTCCGGTTCATGGATCGTCCCTCCACTCCACGTTCGCCGCGCGGCCACCCGGCATGAGATCGACCGGCGCGCGCTTCGTCACCCCGAAGATGAAGACCTGCCCCTCGCGGAACCGCGTCCGCATCTCGAAATTCTCGAATGCAGGGCCGCCGGGGATCGGATGCCGGCTCATCCAGTATTCGGCGCGCGCGTTGACGAGGACCCGCAGGTCGGGCGCGACCCCGGCCTCCGGCACCTTCCAGTACTGGGTGACCGGCACGCCGGCATAGTGCCAGAACGGCCGGTCCGGGAACGGCACGACCGTGGCCGGATCCGGCTCGTCGCCGGTGACCGCCGCGATCGCGTCGCCCTCCGCGGTCCGGGCGATCCGGGCCAGCGGGAACTCGCGGTGCGGGGCGAACCGGTTGCCGCGGAAATCCGGGTAGAGAGCGCGGCAGTGGAGGACCCCGTCGGCCAGCCACAGCCGGCGCGTGCGGACCATGTTGCCCATCGTGGCGGTGAGGATGACGTCGTCCACCGGCGCGCTGCCGGGACGGGTGAACACGGCGCAGCGGAGTTCGTCCGGCGCGTCGCTGCGCTGCGTGAGAACCAGGCGGACCCTCGCACCGTTGGCGAACGGCTCGACCTCCACCGGCACGTCGACCTGTTCCACGCCGGGCGACGGCGTCGATCGCGCTGGTTCGCCGGAGATCATCCGCAGCCCGGGCTGCGCATCGAGCGGACTCCGTTCCATCTCGCTGTACCCGCGCGTCCCCTTCACCACCGGTTCGACAGCGATGAAGTTCACCAGCGCATGCCCGCCGCCGGGAAGCACCGGGGCGCCGATGCGGATGAGTCCGCGCGGCCCGCCGGCGCCGGGACCGAACCCGGCGGGATGAAGGGCGAACCGCAGACCCTTTTCCAACCCCCAGAGCGGCGCGTTCGTCTGCGCCCACTCCGCAGCCCGCAGTGGCAGCGCGGCTGCCAGCAGAAGCGCCACGACCTGGAACTTCCAAGGTTTGGAAGACCGGAAGCCGCAGGCTTCCAAGGGTTGGACACCCCGCCTCGTGAAGCGGGGCCGGAGCAATGCGGTTGATCGTCTCTCACGGGAACCCGTCGACGTCGAGCCGGAAGTAGGGAAACTCCAAACTCCAAGGAAGAAGAAGGGAAGTCGGAGAGCCCCCGGGTGGAAATCCAAGGCCGTTTCGAAAAGCACCGGACTCCGACGAACCGGTTCCCCACCTGCGACTCGTCCGGACTTCCCTCCTTCTCCTTCGTTGCACTTCCCACTTCCTTGGAGTTTGGAGTTTCTCACTTCCATGCTGGACGACTCGCATTCACACCCCGTCCCATCCCGGGTCCGAACCGGATCGTATGGGATAGGGGGGGCCGCCGTCCTCATGCGCCTACGCCTCCGCCAACACGACCTTCCGCACCGCCTCCACGTCGACCGCGCGCGGTTCGACGCCCTGCGCGACCGCCTGCGCCGCCGCGGTTCCGGCGGCGAGGCCGATGCCCATCGCGATGACCTGGACGCGGAAGGAGGCCATCGCCTCGTGCGTGCCGCTGATGCAGCGGCCGGCGACGAGCAGGCCGTCGGTCTCGCGCGGGACGAGGCAGCCGTACGGGATCTCGTAGGGCTTCACCTTCGGGTCCTTGCCGAGCGGATGGGCCGCGGAGACGCCCTGCGCCTGCCCCATCCCGGTCGGATTGTGGATGTCGACCGGGAACGACGCCCCGCGCACGACCGCGGTCGGCCACGTGCGGCCCGCGAAGAGGTCGTCGACCGTCAACGTCTCGACGCCGCGGATGCGCCGCGTCTCGCGCACGCCGATGACGGCGGGCATGCCGCTGACGTAGGCGTCCTTGAAGCCCGGCGCGTGCTTGCGGAGGAAGTCCATCACCCGCCGCACCTGGCGGCGGGCCTCCAGCTCGGCCCGCGTGAGGTCCTCGACCTTCGTGCCGTCGACTCCGTTGATCTGCGTCGCGTTGATCACGCGCTGGTCGGGCCGGTGCGACAGGTAGGTCCGCAGCATCCCGACGTTCGGCGGGAGGTCGCCGGCGAGGCACGAGTCCTTGCAGAACTGGTTCCACGTGCGGCCGTCGGCGGTCCGGAACGCCTTCCGGCCGCGGTTGGCCTCCATCGTCTCCTCGTGCTTCACGCCGGAGACGCGGAACATGATGGTCATCGGCTGGACGAGGCCGTCGGCCTCCCAGGTCGGCCCCTTGTCGCGGCCCTGGTCGAACGCGGCGCCGGCGCCGGCCGCGAGGTCGCCGTCTCCGGTCGCATCGACCGTCACGCGCGCGGACACGTCGATCGGCCCCTGCTTGGTGACCAGCCGCGCCCCGGCGACGCGCCGGCCGTCCATCAGCGGCTCCGCGGCCCACGCGTGGAGCAGGATCCGGCAGCCGGCCTTCTCGAGGAGCTCCGTGTACGTCAGGTCGATGAACTCGTAGTCGACGTTGCGCCCGCCCAGAGCCGCGAGGATCTCGTCGACACGCGCGCTGCGCACACTGCCCATCAGCGGGCCGACCATCGCCTGGACCGCCATGCCGCCGAGCCGGCCGTAGCGCTCGACCAGCAGCGTCTTCCGTCCCGCGCGCGCCGCCATCAGCGCCGCCGCGATGCCCGCCGGGCCCCCGCCGCACACGAGCACGTCAACGGCCGGCCAGGCCGCCGGCTTCGCCGCCCGCGGTGACGGCGCGGCCTCCGCGCGTGCCGATGCCCCCCACCCCGCCGCGGCGCCGAGCGCCAGACCCTTGATCGCATTCCGCCGGTTCATGGTTGTCATCGGAGTCCCCTGTGGCCGCGACCGCTGGTCGCGGCAGTACGTTCGTAGAGGCAAGGTCGCCGCGACGACCCGTCGCGGCTACAGTCGGACATGCCTCGCGTTCCTCTTCTGCAGCCGCGACCGCTGGTCGCGGCTCTGGCGCACACGATCCTTGCCCTCATCGCGCCCTCTCTTCGTTCAGTTCCGACAGCGCCACGCGCAGCACCTCGACCGCCTCCTTCTGGCGCGAGACGATCACGTGGAGGAAGCCGTCGCGGACCAGCGTGTGCGGGTAGCCGTAGTGGCCGCCCTTGTGCGTTCCGGCCTTCCGCTTCTCGTACGGCGTCGCGCCGAGGATGAAGTGCCGGTCGAACGATGCGCCGTCGCGCGAGAGCGACAGAACAAGCGGGATCCGGCCGCCGCCGACCGGGTTGCCGACGTAGAAGAAGCGGCCGTCGGGCAGGCGGCCGAAGTGGAACTTGGCATTGGTGTCGCTGAACGCGGTCGGGACGGGCGCGGACCACGTCGCGCCGTCGTCGCGGCTCTCGCTGATCCACAGGCGGCCGTCGTGCGGGCGGCCGGTGCTGCGCAGGAGCATGTGGAGGACGCGGTCGTCGGTCTGGTAGAACGAGCCCTCGCACAGCCCGGCCGGCCAGCCCTGCATCGTCGCGAGGTCGTGGAAGGAGGATGGATCGTCCTTGATGGTGAAGTTGAGGCTCGCGGGATGGATCCCGGTCATGCGCCAGCCGGTGAGGCCGGCGGGGTCGTCGGTCCATGGGAACGAGATGTTGCCGCTGATGATGAGCCGGCCGGACGCGGTCCGCTGCGGCCCGTGGTTCGGGTTCACGGGGACGCCGATCTCGAGCGGCTCGCTCCAGCGGTCGCCGTCCGTCGTCGTCACGGCCTGCAGGTGCGTGGTCTCCTTGCGGAAGCCGTAGTTGCCGAAATAGGCGACGAGCGTGCCGTCGTGCTCGTGGAAGCCGGCCGCGGTCAGCACGCGCTCCCCGCCGGAGCCGTCGCGGTCGGGCACGGCGAGCGGGCGGGGCTCGGACCAGGTCAGGAAGTCCTTCGAGGTCGAGAGCAGCACGCGCTGCCCGCGGTCGTCCTCGTTCACGCGGCCGTTGGACCAGATCGCGAACCAGCGGCCCGTGAACCATGCGAGGCTCTGGTGATGCGAGTAGGCCCACGCGGAGTCGGCGTCGGGCCGGTAGACGAAGGCTGTCTCGACCCTCGCCGTCACCGCCCCCGGCAGACCGACCGGCCGCCCGTTCCTCCACTCGGCGTGGTTGGTGATGTTCGTCCCGGATGCCCGGGGAGCCTCCGCCGCGACCGATGAAGACGCCACCGCGAAAAGAGCGGCGGCAGCCGAACGGAATGACAACCGAATGGGGACAACCGAATAGTGCCGAAGGGAGGGATGATGCCTGTTCATGATGAAGTCCTATGTACTTCCTCGGGACGAATGGTGTTCAGATGGACACGTTCGCGATCGAGATTCATCCATTGCATTCCGCGCTGCCGGGTCAATGCAAGCAGGCGTTGGAGATGCCCCGCAAATCGCTCAACATCGGCCGTCATGGCGGTCACGAGGAAGCAGAGGCCATCGTCATGACATTGGACCCTCTGCGTGCCCAGTTGCCGACCTTCTCGGAGCACCGGCACGCGGCGAACGCAGTTCAACTCGCCGCCGCAGAAGTGGATCAACGCCTCTTCGTACAGGTGGGAGTCCAGAAAGGCGCCCCAGTCGGAGACCATGGCCTGAATCCACTCTTTAAGGTGAACGCATGAATCGGACAGCGGACACCACTTCGAAGTACTCCACGTAACCCTCATCCTTTGGCTTGGATCGATCGCGTTGAATCTCAACCGCCCCTGCACCCTTGGCGTCCTGAAGTTCAGCAGTTTCGAATGCCGGACTCCCAGCAGCATGGCGTAGTGCAACGATTGGGCGTCATGCTCGGCGGTCAGCGCCGCAACCGTCTTCAACTCGTACAGCGCATCGTCGGCCAGGAGGTCCAATCGATAGGTCTTCTCAAACCCCTCATGAGTGACGACAACCGGCACCTGCGTGTGAATCTCGCAGAATCCCTCGGCTTTCAGGCGCAATGCCAGATCATTCTCATAGACCTGCTCGTCGCAGAGCCTTCCCAGGCAGTTCTGGGATGCATAGGCGCAGCGCATCACGACGGCGTCGCGTTCGTCGAACTCGCCCTTGCTCAAGTCTCGCACCGGAATGGAACACTGAATCGACATCGTCAACAGCCTCTTTCCAGCGCTACCAACCTTGTCCTACTTCCCTCATCATTCGGTTGTCCCCATTCGGTTGTCGTCCTCTTCTTATCAGCGCATCAGGTGGGCGCGGGGATTGGGGAGGAAGTAGAAGTGGCCGTCTTCGGCGCCGCCGAGGAAGTCGGGGATGCCGTTGCCGTCGAAATCGACGACCGTCGGGCTCACGTCGTGGCCCTCGATGTTGTGCTCGACGAGCAGGCCCATGTCCTTGAAAAGCCACGTGCCGTCCTTCTCTCCGACCTGCCGGTGAAACCGCGCGTTGGCGGCGTTGGCGAGGATGTCGAGCTTCCCGTCGCCGTCCCAGTCGACGACGCACAGCTTCCGCCGCCCGCTCCGCCCCGCGATCCCCGCGTTCATCCGCAGCGCCGCGCCGGTGTCGTCGCAGAACGCGCGCCGCGGATGCAGCAGCACCAGCCGGCCGTCGCGCCGCGCGCGCTGGAAGAAGGCGAGGTAGCCCTCCTGGTCGAGCATCACAAGGTCGGTCAGGCCGTCGCGGTTCCAGTCCACCGCGACCGGCGTCGTGCGCCACTGCGTCAGCAGCGCCTTGCCCTGAGGGCGCAGCCAGCCGTAGGCCAGCGCGGGCTGCGGACCGTTCCACTCGACCTCGACCGGCTGCGCCGCCGCGAGCTTCGGCGACGTCCGCGTGCCGGTGTTGCGATACCAGTGCACCTTGCCGAGGATCGAGTTGGCGACAATGTCCGGCAGGCCGTCGCCGTCCCAATCCGCGACTGTCTGCGTCGTGTAGCCCCACTTTGCCTCGCACGGCCCCTGGATGCTGCCGTTGGGGCCGGCCATGATGCGGAGGATCCTGCCATCGGCCTCGAGATACTCCGGCTCCGCCCATTTCGGCGTCGCCACCTTCGGGCCGCTCAGGTTTTCGATGAACGCGATGTAGCCGGCCGTGTTGCCGCTGACGATGTCGGTGTCGCCGTCGCCGTCCCAGTCGAACCCGCACGGCGTCGCGAGCGCGCCGAACTTCACGCTCTCCGCCTCCTGCCGGAAGTAGCGGGGGGGGAGGAAACCCGGCGTCGTGGGGCAGACACTCTTGTCTGCCCCGTCCTGCGCCACGGAAGGGGTCCGGTTTGGGGCAGACAGGAGTGTCTGCCCCACGTCGCTCACGTTCTCGACGAACGCCACGCGGCCGTCCTCGTCGCCGACGATCAGGTCCTGGTCGCCGTCCCCGTCCCAGTCGATCGCCGTCGGCGTGATCATCTGCAGGTCCATTGCCAGCGGCTTCCCATCCGGCGTCCGTACTCGCCGGCCGGCGGCGTACGCCGGGGCCTTGCGCGTCCCCTGGTTCTCGAAGTAGGTGAACCCGTCGAGGAACTCGCCGCAGAGAAGGTCGAGATCGCCGTCGCCGTCCCAATCCGCGAAGTTCGGCGAGGGCCAGCCGAACACCTCGACGGCCTTGCCCGCAGCCTCCACCTTCACGGGCGCCTCGTAGTCCGGCTTCGCCGTCGTGCCCTTGTTTCGCGCAACGTAAACGAAGCCGCGCAGCGGACCGTTCGTCCACGTCCCGTCCGCCGTGTACGCGTTGTCCCAGCCGTAGTCGGTCCAGTCGCCGACGCCGACAACGAGGTCCTGCGCGCCGTCGCCGTCGTAGTCGACGATGCGCCACATGTTCGCGCGAACCTTGTTCGGATGGATGTTCGCCGGAAGCGGCAGCTTCACGCCGTTCTCGAGACCCGTCTTGAGGAAGTCCGGGTGCTCCGTCCCCGGCGACAGCACGCGCGGCCTGCCGTCGACGGTGCTGATCTGGACGTTCTGCATGCCCTTGCTGACCCGTCGTCCGGGCTTGAAGACCGGCAGCGGGGCAGACCCCTCTATCTGGGGCTGACTCCGGGCAGGCAGGAGTGCCTGCCCCACCCCCCCCCGTGGGGCAGACACTCCTGTCTGCCCCAAATCGTTGGGTGCGCGCCCGGCCGACGAACGCACCTGCCCCCCCCCCGGCTTAGGGGAGAAGTAGAGCCCGTTGTAGGGCTTGTCGGGGCAGTTGACGACGAGGTCGAGGTCGCCGTCGCCGTCGTAGTCGACCGGCAGCGGCCAGGCCCACAGGCCGACGCCGAGATCGACGACGAGCCCGGGGTTGTTGTATGGCAGCCGAGTCAGCGTCTGCGCCGACGGCAGCGGCGCCTCGGTGACGGTGACCTTCGCGTCCGGCGGCACCATCAGCAGCGTCCCCGCCCAGCCGCCCTTGGGCAGCGCGACCTCCTCGTCCGCCTTCAGCTCGCGCGACCACACCTGCATGCGCGTCTTGCCGCCGTCGGTGTAGCGGAACTCGACCCCGTCTTCCATCGTCCACCCCGAGAACGCCGTCGCGCTCTTCGACGAAACCATGGCCGCATGGATCCGCGTCGCATTCCGCGCCGTCACGCGGGTCTCGTACGGCTCGCCGCCCGCGATCTGCGTGATCCGCCAGTCGCGGAACGCCGCCGGCACGCCGTCCCAGACGTAGGGCCGGTTCGAGAACGCCTTCTCCCCGTTGGCCAGCTTCGCGAAGGTCCAGCCGCGGCCCTTGACCGCCAGGTTCGGCGGCCCGGGGATGTCGGTCAGTTGCAGCTTCGCCGGGTCGACCACGACGTGCCGCACCTTCTGCCGCTTCCACGTGTAGGTGATGTGGACGAGGCCGTCGCGCGCCTGGATGACGGCGGGGTAGCTGAACTCCGCCCGCGGCTCGTCCTCGAGGGTGAGCGCGTGCTTCCACGTCGCGCCGTCGGACGAGACCGCGACGTTGAGCGGCGAGCGCCCCTTCGCGGTGTGGTTGTAGACCAGCAGATGCCGGCCGTCCTTCAACGTCACCGCATCCGTCCCCGAGTTCGGGTTGGGCAGGTCGGTGAGCGTCATCGTCCCCCAGGTCTTCCCGAGGTCGGCGGACTCGATCCGGAAAACCTTCGCCTGCCGCGTGCGGCCGACCGCGAGGAGCCGGTCGCCGCCGGGGAAGAGGATGCTCGGCTGGATCGCGCCGATCTCCCTGCCGTCGTTGATCGCGGGCGTGGCGGCCCACGTCGCGCCGCCGTCGGCGCTGCGCTCGAAGTGGACGCGCCATCCGTCGTGCTCGCTGCTGGTCGGCGCGAGGATGTCGCCGCTGGCGAGCTGCACCGGCTTGTTCTTGATCGGACCGAGGATGCCGTCGGGCAGACGGCGCGCGTCACTCCACGTGCGGGCGCCGTCGGTCGAGGTCCGCAGCATGCCCCACCACGTGCGCGGGTCGGGGCCGACCTTGTAGAAGAGCATCAGCGGCCCACCCCGCGGCTGGAACAGAACCGGGTTCCAGCAGGGATGGCGCGTGCCGTCGGCCTGCACGCCGTTGGCGACCTCGACGGGCGCGGTCCACCGCCCGGCCTCGCGGCGCGCGACGTAGATGCACACGTCGGGGTTCTTCTCCGCCGTTCCCCCGAACCACGCCGCGGCGAGGGCGCCGTCGCCCGTCTCGATGACGGTCGATGCGTGGCACGAAGGGAACGGCGCGGACTCGTAGATGAACTCGGAGGACACGTAGCCGGGCTGCCGGCGGATGACGTCCATGCGCCCCTCGTCGACCCACGCCGGCGTGAAGCGCGCGAAGACGATCGACTCGTACGGGCTCCGCGCCCCCGCCTCGTAGAGGCAGCCAATGTCGCCGCCGGGCAGCGCGACGAGGCACGAGTAGGCCGCCGGACCCGCGTGCAGCGTCCGCAGGGCCGGCCACGTGCGGCCGCCGTCGCGGCTGAGCCTCACCGCCATGTTGACCCGGCCGGAGGTGCTCGCAGGGTTCGAGAACGCGAGCAGCCCCTCCTTGCCGTCCGCGCCCCACGCGATCCGCCGCAGGCTGGCCTGGCAGACCGGTTCGATCAGCGCCTCGTCGGCCCCGACCTTGCCCCACGTCGCCCCCCAGTCGTCGCTGAACGCAACCCGCCGCACCTTCTGCGCGCGGTCGTAGTTGCGCATGTTGAGCATCAGCCGGCCGCCGGGCAGTTCGGCGACCTCGCACTCGTTGACCTTGCCGTGGACCGTGGATCCGCCGAGCCACCACGTCGCGCCGCCGTCGTTGGAGAGCAGCACATGCGAATCGTACGCCTTCGTGCCCGCCTTGATGTGGTCGCACGGGATCACGAGCCGGCCCTTGTGCGGCCCCTGCTCCATCTGGATCCCCGCGCCGGGACCGGTCGCGTACCAGGTCCAGTTGGTCTTCTTCACGTCCGCCGTGATCTCGCGCGGCTTGTCCCACGTGCGGCCGTCGTCCTTCGAGGACGTCACGAACACGCGCCGCGTGTCCTTGCTTGTGCCGTCGATGATCTGCGACTCGCGGTCGTCGCCGCGGTTCCAGGTCAGGAGCAGGCGGACGGTGCCCGACGCGCCATCGACCACCGCGCACGGGTTGCCGCAGGTGTTGGCGCCGTCGTCCCAGACGACCTGCGCGGCCGACCACGTCGCCCCGCCGTCGGTGGAGCGCTTCAGCAGCAGGTCGATGTCGCCCGCGTCGCCGCTGCCGTGGCGCCGCCCCTCGCAGAACGCGAGCAGCGTGCCCTTCGCCGTCGCGACGATCGACGGGATCCGGTACGTGTTGTAGCCGTCCCTGCCGCTCTCGAAGACCGTCGTCCGCCGGCAGCCGTTGTCCGCCGCGCCCGCGCCGCCGGCCCACGCCATCGCCGCCAGCCCCGCCCCCAGGATGATTCGCTTCATGGTCCCGTCCTTCCGTTCTTCGCAAAGTCTCCCATGCCGCGCCCGCCATCTTCTGGAGCCGGGGGCGTCGACCCCGGCCGGCTTGCGTCCACGGGCGCATTGCCGCGACCGGCGGTCGCGGCTACAGCGGCCCAATCGAGAATCTGTCCGTCCTTCAGCAACCGCTCGCGCAGGCGGTGCCGGTCGACCTTCTGCACCGCGACGCCGTCGTCGATCGCCAGGCACGCCGCGGTCGCGGCGGACTGGCTGAGGATCATCAGCACCGGCTCCATGCGGATGCTGCTGAAGGCGGTGTGGCTGGCGGCGAGCGCGAACGTGACGAGCAGGTTGTCGCACTCCGCGGTCTTCGGCACGATCGCGCCGTAGCCGACCGGATACGGCGGCGCGCCGTCGCGGCCGGTCGCGGTCTTGCCCTCGCGCTGCACGACGCCGTCCTTCACGATGCGGCGGATCTCGTGCGTGTCCGTGCCGTAGGAGCCGAGGCCTACGGAGTCCGGCGCGACGGCGCGGCCGAACGTGTGGTGCTCGGTCATCACGAGGTCGGAGACCATCCGGCGCGCCTCGCGGACGTAGAGCTGGTGGGGCCAGCCGCCGGTATCGGGAAACTCGTCGCGCGGCAGGCCGAAGCGCTTCACGTCGTCGCGCACCTTCGCCGGCACGCGGGGGTCGGTCGCGAGGAAGTGCAGCAGGCCGCGCATGTGGTCCTCGTGCGCCTTCGCGATCTCCGCGCGGCGCGCGTAGGAGGCCTCGGGCCACTCCCAGCTCGCGCCGGGCAGGTTGGCGCCGAAGGTCGCGGTGTTGAAGTCCCACTTCGCGTTCGGCAGCGGGTCGTGCTTGGAGAACCAGCGCAGGTCCATGTCGTCGCCGATCGCGAGGCACGCGGCGATGAAGCGGGCGACCAGCTCGTAGCGCTTCGGATCGTAGCCCGCGGGCGGGGCGACCGGCATCCGGTTCGTCGGATCGGTCGTCAGGCACAGACGGTAGCAGTAGGCCTGCACGCCGGGGGCGGGCTCGCCGGGCGTCCCGGGTTCGCCGGGGTTCAGCAGCGGCAGCAGCCCGCTCGCCGGATTTCCGGGCACAACGTACGGATCGAGCGGGAAGTCGCGGTCCCACACGCCCTGCCCGCCGGGCACGCGGCCGTGGGGACCGGGCTTCAGGTGGTTCGTGCGCGCAAGGTACTTGTCGCTGTAGTGGATCCCGTTGTAGGTCTCGCCGTACTTCGCGTTGCCTTCGCGCAGCAGCGTGAAGGAAACGCCGGCCCCGGCCATCAGGTCGCCCTCGTAGGTGGCGTCGATGAAGACCTTCGCGCGGACGACCGTGCCGTCCTCCATCGCGATCCCGCGGATCCGCGCGCCGTCCTTGCGCACCGAGGCGAGCCGGGCGCCGCGGAGGACCCGCACGCCGGCCTCGCGGGCCATGCCGTCGAAAACGCGCTCGGCCACGCGGGGCTCGATCGCATAGGCCCCGCCGGTCGCCGGGCCGCCGCCCGCGGCGACGAAGGGGCGGTCCCACTCGAGCGTCTTGCCGTACGACGCGACGAGCCGCGTGAAGTACTCCCGCGCGATCCCGCCGACCGTCCGCGGATCGCCGATGTCGACCGCGCTCAGACCGCCCGACGTCATGCCGCCGAGGTGCTTTCCGGGTTCCGCGAGAACGACGCGCTTCCCCATCCGCGCCGCCTGCACGCCCGCCGCGACGCCGCCCGAGGTTCCGCCGAACACGCAGACGTCGGTCTCGATCTCCGCCGCCCGGACGCCGCCCGGCCCCGCCGCGCACAGGGTCAGCAGCGCCGCGGAGAGGAGGGCCACGGATTGCACGGATGGTATGGATCGGAGGAAGGAAAGTAAGAAACTCCAAACTCCAAGGAAGTGAAAAGGAGAAAGTAGGGAAGGATGGGGCCGCAACACGGGTTGGATGGGCACGTACCCACGGGAATCACTCCGACTTTGGCCTTCTTTTCTTCGTACTTCCTTGGAGTTTGGAGTTTCTCTACTTCCGTGCACGAAACCTCGGCGCCGCCCACCCGCACCGCCGCATGGCGCCCTCTGGAGGCGGCCCCTCCCATCCGTGCGACCCGTGCAATCCGTCGTGATCCGCGTTTCGGGGTTCATGTCGTCCCACCCTTCCTCGCCTTCCCGACCGCAAGTTCGGCCCCGCGTTCCTCGACGATCTTCCGCACCGCGGCCGGATCGAGGTCCCGCACGGAGCCGTTCTTCTTCACGGCCATCGCGGCGGCGATGCCGGCGGCCTGGCCCATCATCGTGCAGGTCGTGCTGACGCGGGCGGAGGAGAGCGCGAGCTGGTCGGCGGACATGCACCGCCCGGCCATCAGGAGGTTTTTTCCGTCGCGCGCGACGAGGCACCGCAGCGGAATCTGGTACGGCGGCACCGCGAGCTGGTCCTCGGGCAGGATGTAGGTCCGCTTGTCGTCGTCGGGCTTGTGCCCGTCGAGCATGAAGGTGCCGCGCGCGACGGCGTCGTCGAACGCGCGGCCGGCGCGGAGGTCGTCGACCGTCAGCACGTAGTCGCCCGCGATCCGCGCGCCCTCGCGGATGCCGATGACCGGCGAGCAGTGGCCGAGCATCCACGGGCGCTTCTGGACGCGCCGGTGGAAGTCCATGACCTGCATCATCCGGCGCCGGCCCTGGATCTCGCCGGCGGTGAAGCTCTCCGTGTCCGTCGAGTCGAACATCGGCACCTTGATCTTGATCGCGTTGCCGACCGGGCCGTCGGGCCAGATGCTGGTCATCGGCAGGTCCTTCGCGGACTCGATCCGGTCCAACCGTCCCTCGGGCAGGTCCGGCACGGCAGCGTCCGGCGGGACGTGCCGCACGAAGTACATCATCGACATCGGGAGCTGGAGGCCGTCCTCCGGCCGCCCCTTCATCACGGCGAAGCCGGCGGCCCGCGCGACGTCCGCCTCGCCGGTGCAGTCGATGAACTGGCTCGCCCGCAGCGCCTCGGGACCGCTCTTGCCACAGACCACCGCCTCGGTGATGCAGCCGCGGTCGACGCGCGCGTCGGCGAACCGCGCGTGCAGCAGGAGCTTCACGCCGCGCCGCAACAGGAGTTCCTGGAGGACGAAGGCGAGGACCTCGGGATGGAACACAGACTCCCGGCGGTCGTGGCCGATGGCGTTCCACGCGCGGAGGTCCGCGAGGATCTCGTCGAAGACCTCCCCCTGCCCCGTCATCTGCCCGCAGAAGTTGGCGACGCCGCCGGTCGTCAGCATGCCGCCCGCGACGGCGAAGCGCTCGACGAGGATCACCTTCGCACCCGACGTCGCCGCCGCGCAGGCCGCGCCGACCCCCGCCATGCCGCCGCCGATCACCGCGACGTCCGCCTCGTAGCGCACCGGGATCCGGCGCGTCCACGCGATCTCCGGCGCGGTGGGCGCAGCGGCGGCGGATGCGCGGCGACCCGACGCGACCCAGGCGGTCGCCCCGGCGGCGGTTTGGAGGAATCCGCGGCGTCTCATGGCATCGTCCCCCATCTGCTGTAGCCGGGACCGGTGGTCCCGGCCGGCCTGCGCCCCCGTACGCATTGCCGCGACGATCCGTCGCGGCTGCAGCGGCCCGTTTCACCCCATCGCCTTCTGTAGCCGCGATCGGTGATCGCGGCCGGAACGGATCCTGATGCGCAAGGGAGGGGCCGTCTCATTTCGCCCTCTTCGTCCCGCCGAACAG
The DNA here is from genome assembly GCA_964402695.1 of uncultured Verrucomicrobiota bacterium. Lineage (GTDB taxonomy): Bacteria > Verrucomicrobiota > Kiritimatiellia > PWTM01 > PWTM01 > VGWF01. The sequence goes on along the minus strand of CAYODK010000001.1, from coordinate 36,362 downwards.
GAGGCCCGCGAGCAGGATCACGGCGGTGCCGACGACGACCGTCATGAAGCCGTGGATGCCGCTCCTGAACTGCGCCAGCGAGGCCGGCCAGATCGGCGTCTGCGAAAGCGTCATCCACGCGATGACCAGCACGCCGAGCGTCACGGCGGCGGCGGCGGCGCGGTTCCCCGTTCGACGGCCGATCATCCCGAGGAGGAAGAGCCCGCCCATGCCCCCGCTGAAGATGCTGGCGAGCTTCCACCACGTGTCCAGCGCGCCCTGGATGTTGATCATCAGCAGGGCCACGCCGGTGCCGATGACCCCCCAGACGATCGTCGACCCGTGAAGCACCCGCATGCACTGGCGGTCGGTCGCATCGCGGCGGATGTAGCGCTTGTAGTAGTCGGTCATCACGAGCGTCGCCGAGGAGTTCAGCGAGGTGGCGATCGTGCTCATGCCCGCCGCGAGGATCGCCGCGATCACGAGCCCGACGATGCCCGCCGGCAGACGCTTCCCGATGAAGTACGGGAATGCGCGATCCCCGATGTCCTTGTCCGTCAGCCCCGCCGTGGTCGCGGCCAGACGTTCCGCGTAGTCCGGCGCCGTCGCGGCGACACCCGTCGCCGCGACCTTGTGCTCCGCGACCGCCGCGCGCACCTCGGCGAGGTCGTCGGGATGCGTCTGGTACCACGCGTAGAGCGACGTGCCGATCAGCAGCAGCAGCGCGCTGACGGGCACGTAGAGCAGGCCGCCGAGCCACACGCTGCGGCGGGCCTCGCGGTCGTTGGATGACACGATGTAGCGCTGCACGTAGTTCTGGTCGATGCCGAAGTTCTGCAGGTTGATCGCGAGCCCGTGCAGCAGCACGACCCAGAACGTCGGCGCGGCCCACTCCTTCAGGCTGAAGCTGCCGAGCGAGAACTTGCCGTGCTCGGCGGCGATCGCGAACACCTGCGCCGGCCCCCCGGGCAGGCCGAACATCATGACCAGCAGCGCCACGACCGCCCCGGCGATCAGGACGAAGGCCTGGAGCGCGTCGGTCCAGATCACCGCGACGATCCCGCCGACGAAGGCATAGGCCGTGACCGTGACGCCGGTCACCCAGATCACCGCGCGGATGTCCCAGCCGGCGAGGACGGAGACCGAGAGTGCCATCAGGTAGGTCACCGTCCCCATCCGCGCGACCTGGGTCAGCAGGTAGAACACGCCCGCGTAGATCCGGGCCCACGGCCCGAAGCGGTGCTCGAGCAGCGCATAGGCCGACACCTCGCCGCTGCGGCGGTAGTAGGGCATGAAGAACCGGACCGCCAGCCAGGTCGCCAGCGGCAGCGACAGCGAGAAGACGAACCAGTTCCAGTTCGTCGCGTAGGCCCCGCCCGGAATCGCGAGGAAGCTGATGCTGCTGAGGAACGTCGCGAAGATCGACAGGCCGCACACCCAGCCGGGTACGGACCGCCCGCCGGCCGTGAAGCCCTCGGTCGACCGGCTTTTCCGGCCGAGCAGGAAGCCGAGCAGCATCGTGCCGCCGAAGTACGCGGCGAGCACGGCCCAGTCGAGGACGTGGAGATGGTGGCTCATGTCAGCGGGTTCCCTCCGGGGCGGACGAACTCACGAAGATCTGGGCCAAGGCGCGGCCGCCGGGCGCCTTCACCGCGCGCAGGTACGCGACCGACCGGCCGTCGGGCGAAACCACGCACGCGAACGGCTGCGGCGCGGCGGCGTCCTCCGTCCGCGGCGTGAGGCGCAGCGTGGCGCCGGTCGCCGCATCGGCCGCCATCACGCTGTTGTCCGCGACGAGCGCGATCCAGCGGCCGTCGGGGGACCACGAGAAGGACGATGCGACCGGCCACGGATTGCGCGTCAACTGAACCGGCTCCGGCGCGGGGCCGCCGGGCAGGCCGGCGCAGGGCGACACCGTCCAGATCTGCGCGATGCCGTCCGCGTCCTTCCGCAGCATCGCGATCCGCGAACCGTCGGGCGAACCGCGCAGCCAGTGGCGCGGGCCCTGGAGGCCGGGGTTCGCCAGTTCCGCCGTCCGCGTGAGGCGGCGCTGGACGACGCCGCGCGGCGGGCGGGGACGTGTCGTCGCGGTCCCCTCGATCGGACCGCCGCCGGCCACCGTCATCGCGCGGGAGTCCTCGGGAAGGTCGACGATGAACGCCTCGGCCACCGGGCGTCCGTCGGCGGCCGTCACCGTGCCCTGGAATGCGATGGCGCGGAGCTGGCGGGTGCCGTCGGGGCGGACGTAGCCCGCCGTTCCGACCCAGCCCTCCTCGCAGGCGCGGGCGATTTCGTCCGACCCCGGGCGCGGCTCGTCGTGGGTCCGCGTGACCAGCACCGTGAAGTGCGAGCCGTCGCGGTTCTGCGGATGGGAGCGCGGCACGGCGACAGGCCCGGCCGGCACGCTGACGGCGACGTTGCGCTGGTTGCGCTCGGCGCCCGCCGCGCCGGCGGCGAGGTCGAGGACGTGGTCCTCGTAGGTGCTCGCGACCCAGCCCGCCCCGTCCGGGCTGAACGTGTGAAGGTGCGTGCCGCCGCGCAGCGCGCCGGGGACGAACGGCGGCGCAAGGCATCGTGCGTCGAGACCGGCGGCCGCGCCGGGGCGCGAGGCGCGGACGATCGCGCCGCGGCGGCGGGCGGGGCCGTAGGTCCAGTCGGGCGACGGGGGTTCCGGGCCGAGGATGAAGACGCAGGCATCGGAGCCGGGATCGCATGTCACCACGCCGCAGGCGCCGGGTGACGAATCGAAAAGGACGCGCACGTCGCCCGTGGCGACGTCGACGGCCTCGATGCGGGTGCCGCGGAAGACGGAGTCCTCGTCGCGCACATCGTAGACGAGCCACCTCCCGTCCCCCGACCAGCAGCCGAGGTTCGTCAGCATGTGGCCATGCGGCGCGGAGGTGACCTGCCGCTCGACCCAGCGTCCCGCGGCCGGGTGCGCCGCCTCGGGCCCGCCGCCCGCGGCGAGGCCCCCGGCGGCCAGGACGCCCCCGATCGAGGCTCCCAGCGCGGCGGACGGACGGTGCGGCGCGCTCATGGTCTTGGTTCCGCCGCCGCCTCTCGCTCCAGCCGGTCCAGCGCCGCGGCAACCTCGCGCGGCAGGTCGTCGGCCGCCGCGGGCGGCGCGACGGCGTCCAGGCGGTCGAAATCGGCGAGCGTCTCCCTCAGGCTGTCCGCGATGTGCCCGGCCATGCGGATGCGCGCCGCCTCGGCGTCATGCTTGCGGAGGGCCTGCAGGATCCGCTCGTGGTGCCGGTGGGCGCCGTCGACGATCGCGCGGTCGTGCCGCTGGCGGCGCATGCGGAAGATACGTGAGATCGTCCGGCCGCCCTGCACGGCCTGCATGATCTGGCGGTTCCCCGCGGCTTCGAGGATCTGCATGTGGAAGGCGTAGTCCGCGGCGAGGAAGCGGTGGAGCCGGTCCGCATCGAGGGCGTCCAGCCCGGCGCCCCGCGCGTCGTCAGCCACGCGCTCCATCTCGTCCGACAGCACCTGGAGCCTCGCGAGGGCGTCCGGCGCGATCCGCTCCGCGGCGCGCGCGGCGGCGAAGCTCTCGAGCGCCTGGCGCATCTCGTAGAGCTCGACGAGATCGCGACGGTCGATGCGGCGCACCATCGTGCCGAAGCGCGGCACCTGCACCAGCAGGCCCTCCTGGGCGAGCTGGCGGATCGCCTCGCCGACGGGCGTGCGGCTCATCCGCAGCTTCCGCGCCAGCTCCGCCTCCGAGATCACCGCCCCGGGCTCCAGCCGCCCGTCGAGGATCTGCTGCTGGATCCCCCGGTACGCCTGCTCCACCCGCGTCGTCCCGTTCATCGCGCCTCCGCGTCATGGGAATGCCACTGGGATTCCAGACGCATGCTACAGGGTCCGGCGGGGGTGTCAAGCGTCCTCGGGAGGGGTCGGGCGCCGGGCTGGCGGCGGGGCCCGGCCCCGGGCGCGACCGGCGGAACGGGACGGCGGCGGGGCGGGCCCGGACCCTCCGGCGCCGTGTCCCCGCGGACCTCCGGCGGTTAGACCTTCAGGTCCTTGTTGTCCCCGGAGTCCTTGACCGTGTAGCCGGTGTCCTGGCGCTGGAAGTTGAGCTTGTTCTTCTTCATGTAGAGGTCGTGGACGTCCTGGGCGGACAGCCCGACGACCTGGGCGAGGGAGATCAGGAAGTGGAACAGGTCGACGACCTCGATCCGGGCGTTCTGCTTGTCGTAGGTCTGGTACTTGGCCCACCACTTCCACGGGACGCTGTCGATCAGTTCGGCGGTCTCCTGCGACATGGCGCGGCAGTAGTTGAGCACCCACTTCGGCTGCTCCTCCTCCGGAAGGGCCGTCGTGTCGACGCCGATCCGGCGGTTCAGCTCCGCCTGCATGTGGAACATCGCCTCGAGAAAGTCCTGCTTGGCATCGTCCATGGCCGCCTCCGGCATTTGCCCGTGCAGGGTAGGGATTCGGCTGCTATAATGCGAGTTCAAAGCCAGTCGGAGGGGACGCATGGAGAACATCATCGTTCTGGGCACGGGGTCGGCGGGGTACACGGCGGCAATCTACGCGGCGCGCGCGAACCTGGAGCCGCTGATCGTCGAGGGGCCCCAGCCGGGGGGACAGCTGACCACCACCACCGAGATCGAGAACTTCCCGGGCTTCCCGAAGGGCATCGACGGCTTCGAGTTGATGCACCTCCAGCGCCAGCAGGCCGAGCGCTTCGGCGCCCGCGTGGTCTCGGGGATCGCGGTGTCCACCGAGCTGCGGGCGTCGCCGATCCGGGTGACCCTGGACAATGGCGACACGCTGGAGACGCGCGCGCTGATCGTCGCGACCGGCGCAAGCGCGAAGTACCTCGGCGTGCCGAGCGAGCAGGCCCTGATCGGCCATGGCGTCTCCGCCTGTGCGACATGCGACGGGGCCTTCTTCAAGGGCGTGCCCGTCTGCGTCGTCGGCGGCGGCGACACGGCCATGGAGGAGGCCTGCTTCCTCACGCGTTTCGCCTCGTCGGTCACGCTGATCCATCGCCGGGACCAGTTCCGCGCCTCGAAGATCATGGCGGACCGCGCGCTGGCAAACCCGAAGATCAAGGTCCTCTGGAACAGCACCGTCGAGGAGGTCCACGATCCCTCGCAGAAGAAGGTCACCGGCGTCACGGTCCGCAACGTGAAGACCGGCGAGAAGACCCGGATCGACGTGCAGGGCTACTTCGCCGCGATCGGCCACCAGCCGAACACCGCGGCCCTCGGCGACCAGCTCGCGGTGAACGACGCCGGCTACCTCGTGACGCAGAACACGCGGACGTCGCTCCCCGGCGTCTTCGCCTGCGGCGACGTGCAGGACCCGGTCTACCGGCAGGCGATCACCGCCGCCGGATCGGGCTGCATGGCCGCGCTCGAGGCCACGCGGTATCTCGAGTCGCTGCACGGATGAGCGGCCCCTCCCAGCCCGCGGGCGCGCCGTATCCCCATGCGGGCGACACGTATCGCCGGTTGCTGACGTATGTGCGCCCCCACCGGGCCCGCCTGGCGACCGGCGTGGTCTTCGGCCTCCTGTTCGCCGGGTCGACGACCGGCATGCTGTTCGTCGTCAAGAAGCTCATCGAGACGGTCTTCGTCGACCGGGTCGACAACCTCCGAGCGGCCGTCGGGATCGCCGTGCTGCTGCCGGCGATCGCCCTCGTGCGGGGGCTGGGATTCTACGTCAGCCGCTACCTGGTCGAGTGGGTGGGCAACCGGGTCGTGATGGACCTGCGCATCGCGATCTTCGACCGGCTCCAGGAGCTGTCGCTCTCGTTCTTCACGCAGAGCCGCACGGGCGAGCTGATCTCGCGCACGTCGAACGACACCTCGCTCGTGGAGCGGGCCGTGTCCACCGTTCTGGCCGACCTGCTGCAGCAGCCGTTCGTGCTGGTGGGCGCCGCGGGCTACCTGGTCTGGCTCGACTGGAAGCTGGCGTTCGCGAGCCTCGTCGTGTTCCCCGTGTGCCTGGTGCCGATCGCGGTCTTCGGCCGGCGCGTGCGACGGTACGCCCGCGAGGGGCAGCAGCGGCTGGCCGACCTCGTCTCGCTGCTGCAGGAGACGATCGGCGGCGTGCGGGTGGTCAAGGCGTTCGGGATGGAGGACTACGAGCGCGGCCGCTTCAACCGGAGCAGCTCGTCGGTCTTCAGCCGGATCATGCGTGTGACGAGGGCCCGGATCGCGGTCGAACCGATCATCGTCGAGTTCGCGGTGATCTGGATCTCGCTGCTGCTGATGTACGCGTGGTGGGCGAAGCTGCCCGTGCAGGATTTCCTGACGTTCGTCGCGGCGCTGGTGGTCATGTACGACCCGGTGAAGAAGCTGGGCAACCTTCACATGAACATCCAGCACAGCGCGGCCGCCGCGGATCGCATCTTCGAGATCCTCGACACGGAGGTCACGGTCCGCGAGGCGCCGGACGCGGCGGTGTTCGAGGGCCCCGTCCGCGAGGTTGCCTTCGAGGATGTCGACTTCGCCTACGGCGACGAGCCGGTGCTTCGCGGCATCCGCGCGAGGGTCTCCGCGGGGCGTCGGATCGCGCTCGTCGGCGCCTCCGGCTCGGGCAAGACCACGCTGGTCAGCCTGATCCCCCGGTTCTTCGACGCCACGCGCGGCCGCATCACGATCAACGGCCGCGACGCGCGGGAGTTCACGCTGCGGTCGCTGCGCGCGCAGATGGGCCTCGTGACGCAGGAGACCGTTCTGTTCAACGACACCGTCGCCGCCAACATCGCCTACGGCCGCCCCGACACGCCGCGCGCGGCCGTCGAGGACGCCGCCCGCCGCGCCCAGGCCGACGGGTTCATCCGCGAACTCCCGGACGGCTACGAGACCGTCATCGGCGAGCGCGGGGTGCGGCTGTCCGGGGGCCAGCGCCAGCGGCTCGCCATCGCGCGTGCGATCCTGCGCAACCCGCCGATCCTGATCCTCGACGAGGCCACGAGCGCGCTCGACACCGAGAGCGAGCGTCTCGTGCAGGCCGCGCTGGACGAACTCATGACCGGCCGGACCGTCTTCGTGATCGCGCACCGGCTGTCGACCATCACCGGCGCGGACCGGATCCTGGTCATGGACCGCGGCGTCGTCGCCGAGGAGGGCACGCACGCGGAGTTGCTCGACCGCGGCGGCATCTACCGGAGGCTCTATGATCTCCAGTTCCAGGCCTGACCACCCCGGGCCCCGGGGTGGGAAGCGAACCGCTCTCGCGATCGCCCTGGCCGTCGGCGTGCTCGCGGCCGGCCTCGGCATCGTCGAGGTCCTTCGCCGAATGCAGGACTCCGCGGGCCCGGGCGGCGAGGTGCCGGCGGACGACGACACCTCCGCGCTCGTCCTGGGGCTTTCGGACAAGCGCGTCGTCGACGCCGCCGGACGCTTCGCGATCACGGTGCCCTCATCCTGGGCCGAGCGAACGGGCGAACGCGCCGCGCCGAACGACCTCATCCTGCGCGGCCCCCAGGGCCTCGAGGTCTGGATCCGGCTGGCGGACCTGGGTCACGAGCGATTCGACCGCCTGGCGGACGAGATCCGGCGGATCGAAGAGACCTACGGCGTCAACCAGAACATCCGGATCGTCACCTGGAAGGGGCGGCCGGCGGTCGAGCGCCGCATGCGGCTTTTCGAGAAGGAGGCCATCACGCTCGATTTCCTGGTGGGCACCACCAACCACCACCTCCAACTCGCCGCCAAGCGCGAACGCCTCGCCGCCTTCGAACCCCTGCTGCGCCAGGTGCTCGACTCCTACGCGCCGGCCGGGGAGCCCCCGCCTCGCTAGGGGTTGCCGACCGCGCTTCGGGGGTCGCCCCGCCCACCCGCTCACCGGCCCTGGACATGGGCGGAGGATTGGAACTCGAGCTTCGCGTGGGACAGCGTGGAGACTTTCATCGATTCGAGCGACTTCACCTTGTCCGTCTTCTGATCCAGCAGGGACGCCGAGCCGCCGAGACGAACGGTGGTGGCATAGGCGGTGGGCTTCAGGTCCGCCCCCTTCTCGTGGAAGACGGAGAACCGGTAGATCACACCAAAGGTCCTCCCCACCGGGAACTCGTCCAGGGAGCACTCGCCGGTGGCGAGGTACTTCTGCTTGGCGCTGTCTGCAAATTCCACGTACAGCGTGCAGACGGTCCCCTTGCCCGAGAGGTTGGCCTGCGTGACGAAGACCTCGAAGGTGAACGTGGCCGCCCCACCGGTTTCGGCGCGCGCGGAGGGCCTGACCCCGAGGATGTTGGCTCGTTCGGCCGGCGGCTTCGCCCCGGCGACGCTGGCGAGGAATGCCACGCAACAGATCCCGATCAGGATGGTCTTCATCGGCATGACCCGTGGGGCCGGTGCCCGTCCGAGCCTACGGCCGGGATCCGGCGCCCGCAACTCCAGACATGCCGCCGGAGGGCACCATCCTTCGCTCGCCGCTCCGCGCCGAGCGCTTCAGAAACCGAGATGCTTGTGAGCGAAGGCGTGACCGGATCCGGATTTCAGATAGCGCTCAAAGGTCCGGGCCCGTTCGATCGTTTCAAAGGCCGCATGGAACTTCACGCGCCAGGGCCGGTACTTGGTCGTGTGCGGCGAGGTCCCGGCGTTGTGATCCAACAGCCGCTGGGCCAGGTCCGCAGTATGGCCGATGTAATGGCGGGACGGTTCGATCTCGCTTTCCAAGACATACGTATAGAACATGGCCTGCCATCCGTAGCTCGGCGCGGAGCGGACCACGGGCCCTCCGTCGCGCCGCGGAGCGGCGCTATGGAGGGCACCATCCTTCGCTCGCCGCCCCGCGCCGAGCGAAGGATGGTGGGCCCGGCAGGGCTCGAACCTGCGACCTAGAGATTATGAGTCTCCAGCTCTGACCAACTGAGCTACGGGCCCGGAGGCGGGGCAAGACTATGCGCGGCGGAGGTTCGCGGCAAGCGCCGGAAGGATTCACTGAAGCCCGTTCGCGATCCGCCAGATCCAGTTCGCCGCCAGGATGACCGCCCCCGTCGCGATCAGGATGCGCCACGCGCGCGGACCGGGCACCAGGCGCGGACCGGGGCGGAGGCGGCGGCGCAGGGCGAGCGCGGCCAGGTTCCACGCCAGCACGAGCGCCACGCCGGCAAACAGGAGCAGCGAGGCCGGGGCGTCGCGCGCGGCGTCCGCCGGGCGCCCGCGGGCGATCGACTGGAAGGCGCGCGTGAAGCCGCAGCCCGGGCACGGATGGCCGGTCCACTTCCGGAACTGGCACGTGATGACGGGATGCTCCCGGAACGGATAGAACCGCGCCGCCAGCAGGACCGGCCCGGCGATCACGACGCCGGGCAGGTGCGCGCGCAGGAGTTCGGGCCAGGGCGGCCGGTCGACGACGATCCAGCGGCGGTCCGCGTCCGGGAGGCTGGGCGGTCGGGCGCTCACACGCCGCCGGACTGCACGAGTTGCGCGAACCGCTCGAAGCTGCGGTCGAACGTGCGCTCGACGCCGGCCGGGAAGCAGCATGCCGGCAGTTCCCGGGCGGCCAGGTGGTAGCGGAGGCAGTCGCAGCAGGCCCCCTTTCGGGAACAGGGCTCGTAGGTGCAGTTGCAGCGCCGCCGGTTCGCATCCTTCTTGCAGTCCATGGCGTGAATCCCCGTCCGCATCCTACCACCGAACACCGAACATCGAACACCGAACAACGAACGCCGGCACCCGCTGCGTCTTCGTCCGCGTTTTCCCGTGGCGGCAGGGCGGCGGATGCGCCATCATGCGGGCATCGTCGGAGGTGATGCGATGAAGAAGCTTCTGGGTTTCATGGCGGCGATCGGGCTTGGCGCGGGCGCCGCGTGCGCGGCGGAACCGGCACGGCCGAACATCGCCGTGGTGCTCGTCGACGACATGGGCTTCTCCGACCTCGGCTGCTACGGCGGCGAGATCGAGACGCCCGCCCTCGATGCGCTCGCCGCGAACGGCCTCCGGTTCACGCAGTTCTACAACACGGGCCGCTGCTGCCCGACACGCGCCTCGCTGCTGACCGGGCTCTATCCCCACCAGGCGGGGGTCGGCCACATGACCGACGACCGCGGCCAGCCGGGCTACCAGGGCCGGCTCAACGACCGGTGCGCAACGATGGCCGAGGTGCTGCGACCGGCCGGCTACTTCACGGCGATGGTCGGCAAGTGGCATGTCGGCCAGAACCTCGGCGTCGTGCCGTGGGAGCGCGGATTCGACCGCAGCCTCAACGCCGCGGCCGGCGGCTTCTACCGGCCCGACGCGCCGCGCGCGACACTCTTCCTGAACGGCAGGGAGCTTCCCCGCGGGGCGCCCGAACTGCCGAAGAACTGGTACTCGAGCGACCTCTGGGCCGGGTTCGGGCTGCGGTTCGTCGACGAGGCCGTCGCCGCGAAGAAGCCGTTCTTCCTCTACCTCGCCCACAACGCGCCGCACTTCCCGCTCCAGGCCGACGAGGCCGACATCGCCCGGTTCCGCGGCAGGTACAAGGCCGGGTGGGACCGGTTGCGCGAGGAGCGCCACCGGCGCCAGATCGCGATGGGCCTCGTCGACAAGGCCTGGCCGCTGTCGCCGCGGCCGGACGCGGTGAAGGCGTGGGACAGCCTCACCGCGGAGGAGAAGGACCGTTTCGACCACATCATGGCCGTGTACGCGGCGGTCGTCTGGCGCATGGACCGCGCGATGGGCACGTTCGTCGACGGTCTGAAGGCGCGCGGCCTGCTCGACAACACCCTGATCCTCTTTATGAGCGACAACGGCGGCAACGCCGAGGCGGGGCCGGGCGGCAGGACGAACGGCGACCCCACGAAGGCGGACTCCGACTGGTTCTGCGGCGAGTCCTGGGCGGTGCTCGAGAACACACCGTTCCGACGCTACAAGCACTTCAACCACGAGGGCGGCATCGCGACGCCCCTGATCGCGCACTGGCCGGCCGGCATCGCCGCGAAGGGAGAGTTGCGCGCCCAGCCGGGCCACCTCGTCGATATCATGGCGACGGTGGCCGACGTCGGCCGCGCCGCCTACCCGGCGAAGATCGGCGACCGCACGATCCAGCCGATGGAGGGCCGCAGCCTGGTGCCCGCGTTCACGGACAAGCCGGTCGCGCGCGAGGCGCTCTACTGGGAGCACGAGGGCAATGCCGCCATCCGCGTCGGCGACTGGAAGCTGGTCCGCAAGGGCGCGAACGGTCCGTGGGAGCTCTACGATCTGAAAAAGGACCGCACCGAGCTCAACGACCTGGCCGCCGCGATGCCGGAGAAGGCCCGCGAGATGGCCGCCGCGTGGGAGGCCTGGGCCGAGCGCGCCCAGGTCAAGCCCGCGCCCGGCCCGGGCGGCGGGAAGAAGAAGGGCAAGGGGAAGAAAAAGACGCCCTGAAGCCGGTGGGAATGGCCCCGCTGGCCGCCGCGACCGGTTCGGCGCTGATCGCGCGTGCGTTTCTCCATGCCGGGAGTTGACGACATCGCCCGTCGCCAGGCGGAGTGGCAGAGAACCCGGGCGGGGCTGCCATGGGCGGAGAAGATCCGCATGGCTGCCCGGCTTCGTGACGCCGCCCTGGCGATCCGAAGGCGTCCGGAGTCCATCGCCGACGGGAGAACCCCGCCCGTTGTCGCGTCACTCGGGCGGTGACGCCGCGGCCACCGGCCGCATCAGGCTGAAGTTGCACCAGCGGACGAGCGGGCGGCCGTCATCGCCCCGCAGGAAGCCTCCCTGCGGCGGCACCGACAGCAGCAGGTGGCCTCCCTGGAGGTTGAGATCCTCGTAGCCCGCCCGGGCCAGCGCAGCCGCGGCGTCGGCCAGCAGGGCGTCGTGCTCGGGCCCGGTCAGACGGTGCTCCTCCAGGGCCCTGGCCAGGCTGAGCGGCGAGCAAACCGCGACGTCGCGCGTCGCCAGGGTCTCGTCGGACCCGTTCCAATAGCCCCACACCGTGATGTAGTTGTGGTCGCGGCGCAAGGCGGGCCGCCCGTCCGGCCCCCGGATCCCCTCGTCGCGCTCGTAGCGGCGCGTGTCGGCGGCATAGGCCGCGGCGCCGGCGGCGGGCTGGCCCGTCATGTAGACCGCGCGCGGATAGACGACCGGCACGCCGTCGCGCGCGAGGCGGATGGCGATCTCGAACTCCTCGAACGGGCTGTTGAACCCGTGCTCGCGGATGCGCGCCGAGCGCGGGTCCGCGGGATCCGGGTCCGGGATCTCGCCGACGCGCGAGACCTTCCAGACGAGGTTGATCTGGTCCTTCGTGCGCGTCTGCCAGACCTCGTTGGCCTCCGACAGCCTCGTCCGCGGCGTGCGCCGCCAGCGCTCGGGCAGGAAGTAGTCGAACAGCTGGGGATCCCGGCCGACCACCCACAGCTCACCGCCGGTGCTCTCGGAGTGGCCGCAGACATAGTCGATGCCGAACACGTTGGCGGCCTTCAGGTGCGGCGGCAGGGGGGCGTGCACCGGCACGGCAAAACGGTCCTTCTGGTGCCTGAGGTAGGCCGCGCGACGCAGCGACGCGACGGCGCTCTCGTGCTCCGGCGTCCGCTGCAGCAGCTCGAAATCGACCAGGGCGTAGACAAGCCTCCCGTCGCGCCGCGGAAGCCGGCCGGCCGGCCCCGGGCGCACGATCATGTGCTCGGGCTTCATGTCCAACACGCGGAAGCCCTTCTCCGCCAGGTCGCGCACCCCTTTGTCCGTGAGCCGCCGCAGCTCCGCGCGGCGCTCCTCAACGCTGCCCTGCACGGACAGGAACGCCTCGGGGAGCGACACCCCCTTGACCCATTCGTAGATCAGGATGTACTGGCGGAAGATGTCGAGTTCGATGTCGCGGAACTTGGCCTTCTTGCGCTCCATCTTCGACTCGATGCGCTGCATCTGCCAGGGCTTGAACCGCTTCGCCGGAACGTAGATGGCGAGCGGCCTGTGCGTCCGCAGGCGCGGCCGGGTCCGCTCGGCCCGAAGTTCCATGACCAGGGCGAACTCCTCGTAGGGGCTGTTGAACTCGGCCTCGACGAACTTGGTCAGCGTGAAGGTGTCCACGGGGATCTCGGTGCCCACGCGGCACCACTTCACGACGATGTCCTTGCCGCGCCCGTCGAGGGGCCGCGTGTGGACGCGGTACACCGTGCTCGTCCCCGCCAGCTTCTCGCGGTTGTGCCGGAACCAGGCGGGCTCGAACCACGACTCGGGCTTGAGGTGCTCCGCGAACGGCGCGCCGAACCGGGTCAGGTAGAGATCGCCCCCGTCGCCCGTCTTTACGTGCGCGTAGTCGACCCCCAGCAGGTTCAGCGCCGTCGAGCCGGGGGGCAGCGGGAAGGCCGTTGCATCGTCCGTCCCGCTCATCGGCCGAAGACCTCCAGCTCGACGTATTGGTTCTTCGCGTTCGCCGTGCTGCCGCGGCTGTACGCGCGCACGTACCGGCCCGTGACCGGCTCGAATGAGCGGAACAGGCCGCGATGGGTCTCGAGGTACGGCGCGTTGTCTCCGACGCCGTTGCCCAGGGAGTTGTCGCTGTCATTGTTGAAGACCGCGGCCGCGTTCGTGAACGTCTCGTCGGCGGAGATCCAGACCTGGACGTCGTGGTAGATCCGCGGTGAAGCGTAGAGATGCCAGAGCGCGACCCCGACGATCTCGCACTCGCGTTCCAGGTCGACTTGAACGTACTGGGCGCCTTCCGCCAGTTCCACCCAACTGCCGTCCGCGGCGAGTTTGTCGCCGTCGGTCAGCATCTCCAACTCACCGATCACCGGCATCGGATCGCTCGCGGTCACCGGCTTGTTGCGCGAGAGGTTGCGGGGGTTGAAGGCGAAGGAGAACTCGAAGGTCCTCCACGCCCGGGGGTCGGTCCCCTCCGGCCACTCGCGGAGCCATGCGGGGGCGCCCTCGTACATGGGTTTGGGGAATAGGTTGAACCAGTCGAAGTCGAGACCATCGACGCTTCGTTCATCGGATGCCGTCGCGTTGGTCGACCGGGCCGTCTCGTCCGCCGGCAGACTGCCGCGCTGCAGGGAAGGCGCCGGAGGGGGCGACGCCCGCCGCGCTGCCGGCCGCGGGCGGACCGGCGTGCCCGCCGTTGCGTGCGGTGCGCGCGACGCAGGCGGGGCTGGCTCGGGGCGCGACTCGCGTCCGATCCGGTAACCCGCCCAGATCAGCCCCATCGCGATGGCGATCGCCGCAAGAACGGTCGCTCGTCGGTTCATCGGGTCTGAGTTCATCCGCTGGAAGGGACGATGCACTCCCCGCATCGCGCGCGCAACCCGGAAGCCGGGCCTCAAATCCTCGGCGAAGCCCCGGTGATTGGTGGCGAACGTTGCTCCGCGGGTCTGTTGCACGGCGCCGACCCTGCTTCGCGAAGACGCTATGCAGGGCAGGCACCGCGGCGCCCTCCAAAGCCGTCCTCTCGCATGTTGATTGGATGAGCACTGGAGGGCCGCGCTCCGTCGCGGCCGTAACCATGCGTACTTCATGCCTATTCCTTCCGCGCACATCCGGCTTGGCGAGGATCTGGGCGGGGCGAGGGAAGATGCGGAGGAAGGGCGTGCGTGGTATAAGACCCGCATGATACGCGCATCGGCTCCGGGGTCGTTCATGCTGTTCGGCGAGCACGCGGTGCTGCACGGCAAGCGGGCGCTGGTGTGCGCCGCGTCGGCGCGGCTGACGGCGACGCTCGCGCCGCGGACGGACCGGATCGTCACGATCGAATCGGCGCTCGGACGGCACGAGACGACGCTGGACGCGCCCGCACCGTCCGAGCCCTTCCGCTTCGTCCTGGCCTCGCTGGCGCGCGAGGCGGCGGCGCTCCCGGGCGGGTTCGACCTGCGGATCGAGTCCGAGTTCCCGCCGACCGTCGGCCTTGGCTCGTCGGCCGCCGTGACGGTCGCCTCCCTCGCGGCGTTCGCGGCATACGCCGGGCGGACTCCGTCCCGCGAGGCGCTCGTGCGGATCGCGCGCGACGTGATCCGCGGTGTGCAGGGCGCGGGTTCGGGCGCCGACGCCGCGGCGAGCGCGTTCGGAGGCGTCGTCGCCTACCGCGCCGACCCGCTCGCGATCCGCCGCATCGCGCAGGCGCCGCCGGTGACGCTGGTCTACGCGGGGTACAAGACGCCGACGCCCGAGGTCATCCGCCGCGTCGAGACCTCGCGGGCCGCCATGCCGGCCGTCTTCAACGCCGTCTACGAGGCGATGAACCGCGTCGCGGAGGAGGCGACGGCGGCGGTCGAGCAGGCCAACTGGACGCGCGTGGGCGCGTTGATGAACGTCGCGCAGGGGTTGATGGATGCGATCGGCGTGAGCGACGCGACGCTCGCGGGCCTCGTCCACGCCCTGCGGGCGGATCCGGCGGTGCTCGGCGCGAAGATCTCCGGCTCGGGTCTGGGCGACTGTGTCGTCGCGCTCGGCCGGCCGGCGCGGCTCGATCCCGCGATGAGGGAGATCGGCGTCGCGGTCGGGGCCGAGGGCCTCGTGGTGGAGACCGGCGCATGAGTTCCTCCGGTGCCGATCGCCGCCGCGCCGCCGTCGGGGACGTCCTCCAGGGCCGCATCGCGCGCCCCGGCGCCCCGGCGACCGCGTTCGCGCCCGCCAACATCGCGCTCGTGAAGTACTGGGGCAAGCGCGACGGGGAGCTGAACCTGCCGGTCACAGGCAGCCTCTCGGTGTCGCTGGGCGACGCCGGAACCCGCACCACGGCGGGCGCCTCGGACCGCGACTCGTTCCGCCTCAACGGCGCGACGGTCGATCCGACGGCCCCGGCCGCGGTGCGTCTCTCGCAGTTTCTGGACCTCTTCCGCACCCCGGCCTGCCCGGGCTTCTCCGTCGAATCCACCAACACGGTGCCCACGGCGGCCGGCGTGGCCTCGTCCGCCTCGGGATTCGCCGCGCTCGTGCGGGCCCTCGACGGCCTGCTGGGCTGGAGCCTCGACGCGAGGGGGCTGTCGGTTCTTGCCCGGCTGGGCAGCGGCAGCGCCTGCAGGTCCCTCTGGGACGGCTTCGTCGAGTGGCGCGCCGGGGCGTCGCCCGACGGTTCCGATTCGCACGGCGTACCGCTCGACCCGCTCTGGCCGGAACTGCGCATCGGCCTGTGGGTCCTGAGCGACGCCCCGAAGGCGACCGGCTCCCGCGAGGGCATGCGGCGCACGGTGGAGTCGTCGCCGCTGTACGCGGGGTGGCCCGCCGTCGTGGAGCAGGATCTGGCGGACGTCCGGTCCGCGATCGCCGCGCGCGACCTGCCCCGCCTCGGGGCGGCGGCGGAAGGCAACGCGATGGCGATGCACGCGACCGCCCTTGCAGCGCGGCCGCCGGTTCTCTACTGGCTTCCGGAGTCGGTCCGCGCGATGCGCCAGGCGGCCCGATGGCGCGAGGACGGCATCCCGGTGTGGTTCACCATGGACGCCGGACCCAACCTCAAGCTGATCTTCGAGTCCGGCTCGGAGGCGGCCCTCCGCGCGGCCGTGCCCGGCCTCCGCGTGCTGCATCCGTTTCGGAACCCGGCGGGTTTGACTTGTGGGACAGGAGGTTCGGCGATACCCTTGCCACGGAATCAGAGGGCTGGACCATGAACGATGACGCCTCGTCCACCGACGTGTCGGAACGCGACATCCTGTTTGACTGCCCGCAGTGCGGGAAGAGCCTCTGCATCGACGAACGCGGCGCAGGGCTGGTGGTCACATGCACCGAGTGCGGCCAGCGCATGCAGGTTCCCACCCGGGAGGAGCAGACCATGTCCGGCCCGCCGGGCTCCGACACGGAGCTCGTCGGCCCCGGCGGCCTCGATGCCTCCGCCGAGGAGATTCTCAAGGAGAAGGTCGAGCGCCTCCAGGTCACCATGGAGGAGGTGCTGGATCGGAAGCGCTACCTCGAGAAGCTCCGGATCGACCATGCGCTCCGCTTCGAACGGATCCGCGAGGAGATGGCCACCATCCAGGCCGCCCTCGACCGGATGACCGACATTCTGCAGGATACCACGGTGGAGAAGCCCGGGGACATGGTGTAGGACGAAGTCCGAAAAGGAGACGGTCATGGCTAAGAACGAGGCGCTCTTCAAGGCGGTCAGCACGGGTCAGCGCAAGGACGTCGAGGACATCGTTCAGTCGGAACTCGCCAAGGGGGCCAACCCCGTCGAGCTCCTGATGGAGTCGATGATCCCGGCCATGCGGGATCTCGGCGAGCGGTTCTCGCGCAACGAGGTCTACGTGCCGCAGATGCTGATCGGGGCGCGCGCGATGCAGGCGGGGCTGAACATCCTGGAGCCGCTCGTCGCCAAGGCCGGCCACAAGCCCCTCGGCACGATCTGCATCGGCACGGTGAAGGGCGACCTGCACGACATCGGCAAGAACCTCGTCGCGATGATGCTCAAGGGCGCCGGCTTCAAGGTCATCGACCTGGGCGTCAACGTCGACGTCGCGAAGTTCGAGAAGGCCGTCAACGACGGCGCCCAGGCGGTGCTCCTGAGCGCGCTCCTGACAACGACGATGCCCTACATGAAGACCGTGGCCGACCACTTCAAGGCCCGGCCGGGCGTGAAGGTGATCATCGGCGGCGCGCCGGTGACGCAGGGCTACGCCGACGAGATCGGCGCGCACGGGTACGCCGAGGACGCCGGCGCGTCCGTCGGCATCGTCGAGAAGTGCCTCGGCGTCGCCGGCTGACGGCGCCGTCCGTCATTCCCGCATGAGCGTGCGCTTCCGGATCCGCGGCGAGACCCGGATCCAGGACGGCCCCCCCGGTTCCACGCTGGCGGATCTCGCGTTCGCCGCCGGCATCCCGCTCAACACGGCCTGCGGCGCGCGCGGCGCCTGCGGCCGCTGCGCCGTCATCCTCCACGAGGGCGCGTTTGTCATCCGCGGCTCCGAGGTGCGCGTGGAGCCGGGCGCGCCGCGCCGGGCGCAGGCCTGCGGCACGCGGCCCGCTTCCGCGGATGCCGTGGTGGAGATCCCGGACCGGTCGCTGGTCGAGCAGCGGGCCAGCATCGCCGACGACTTCGTGATTCCGGCCTTCGCCTGGACACCGGTGCAGCGGCGCGCGACGGTCGCCGTCTCCGGCGGCACCTGGGAGACCGCCTCCTCCGACGTGGAACGACTCGCGCTCGCGCTCACCGGGGCCGGGGGTCCCGAGGGGGCGGTTCCGGATCTCCACGTTGCGCGGGAACTCCCGGGACATCTGGCCGCAGCCCCCCGCCTGGACGTTTCATGGGGGCCGTTCCGGGGGGGCGTGGACGTTACGGCGGTCGCGCCGGCCGGGACAACCCGCCACCTGGGGCTCGCCGTCGACATCGGAACCACAACCGTCGTCGCGCTGCTGGCCGATCTCGACACCGGCGCCGCGATCGGCCGCGCGTCCGCCTACAACGCGCAGATGCGGAAGGGCGACGACGTGGCCGCCCGGATCACGGTCTCCATGGCGCCCGGGGGGCTGGCCCAGCTGCAGTCGCTCGTCGTGCGCGACACGATCAACCGGCTGGCCGCCGAACTGTGCGAGAAGGCCGGCTGCGCGCCGGAGGCGATCGTTCGCGTGACCGCCGCCGGAAACACGGTGATGGCGCACCTGTTTCTCGGGCTCACCCCGGCGGGTATCGGCGCGATGCCGTTCCAGCCGGTGCGCCGCCGCCACCCGGAGTGCCGCGCGCGCGACCTGGGCCTCGCGGCGAACCCGAACGCGATCGTCGACGTGCTGCCCTCGATGACGGGGCACGTCGGCGGGGACCTGGTCGCGGACGCCTGCGCGGCGCGGCTTCTCGACCGCAAGGGTCTCGTGGCCCTGGTCGACATCGGCACCAACGGCGAAATCCTGCTCTGGGACGGCGCCCGGCTCCTGTGCGCGGCGACTGCGGCGGGACCGGCATTCGAGGGCGCGGGGCTGCGCCACGGCATGCGCGCGGCCGACGGCGCGGTGGACCACGTGCGCTGGACGGACGGGCCGGAGGCCGAATGGACGACGATCGGCGGCGCTCCGGCGGCCGGATTCTGCGGGTCGGCGATCGTCGACTTCGTCGCCCAGTCGTTCCGGTCCGGCCTCCTCGACGCGCTCGGCCGCTTCGACATGGACCGGCTCCGCGCCGCCGGCCTCGACGCGCGGGTCGACCACCGAGGCCGGCACATCCACGCCTGCCGCGTCGTGCCCGCCGAGGCGACCGCCGCCGGGCACCCGCTGACGGTCTCCGAGGCGGACGTCGCCGAAATCCTGAAGGCCAAGGCCGCGATCCACGCGGGCATCGTGACCCTGCTCGCCGCCGCCGGGCGCACCGTCGCGGATCTCGACACGCTGATCCTCGCCGGAGGCTTCGCACGCTACATTCACCTGCGCCACGCCGCGTGGATGGGGCTGCTGCCCGACCTGCCCGCCGGGAAGATCGAGGTGATCGGCAACGGCTCGCTCGCCGGCGCGGTCCTCGCGCTCGGCGGCCCCGGCGCCGCCGCGGAGTTCGAGCGCATTATCCGCGCCGCCGA
Source organism: uncultured Verrucomicrobiota bacterium (assembly GCA_964402695.1). Taxonomy (GTDB): domain Bacteria; phylum Verrucomicrobiota; class Kiritimatiellia; order PWTM01; family PWTM01; genus VGWF01. The sequence continues at coordinate 17,026 of CAYODK010000001.1, read as the reverse complement.
ACCGGTCGAACTCAACCTCCGCCCGGAGTTCGAGTCCGCCTACATCGACTCGATGCTCCTCCCCAACGCCGACCCCTCCGCCTTCGCGGCGGCAACGCAGGAGATGTGGCAGTCCACCCGTGCGACCCCTCCCCGGGGATGATCGAGGATCACACCGCGCATCATGGGCGCGCTCCTGGCGAGCTGTTTCGGAACGGCCGGACTCATCCTGTCAGGCAGGGCGCCCGACCCGGGCAGGGGTTCGCTCGAATCGACCCGCTGATCCGGAAGAGCCCACCAGGGGGACAGACTTTATAAAGTGTGTCCCCCTGCATCGCGCGGCCGACCGGGGACGGGGTGCCGGATCACACGCTGAAGCGGAAGTGGAGGACCTCGCCGTCGCGGACGATGTACTCCTTGCCCTCGAGGCGGAGCGTGCCGTGTTCGCGGCACTTCGCAAGGGTGCCCTGGCGGAGCAGTTCGTCGGAGGGAACGGTCTCGGCGCGGATGAAGCCGCGCTCGATGTCGGTGTGGATCTTGCCGGCGGCGGCCTGGGCGTGGGTGCCCTCGTGGATCGTCCACGCCCGGACCTCGTCCTCGCCGACGGTGAAGAAGCTGATCAGCCGGAGGGCCTTGTAGGCGGCGTGCAGGAGCCGGATGCGCGCGGGCTCGGCGAGGCCATAGTCCTTGAGGAACTCGACCTGGGCGGCGGGATCGAGCGTCGCGATCTCGGCCTCCAGCGTCGCGCAGAACTGCAGGACCTCAAGTCCGCGCTCCTTCGCCGCCGCGTCGAGGGCCTCGAGGCCACCGGTGCGGATGCGGTCCTCGGAGATGTTCGCTACGACCAGCAGCGGCTTCTGCGACAGGAACTGGTAGGTGCGGAGGATCTTCTCCTCGTCATCGCGCATCTCCATCGTCCGGAGAGGCTTGTCCGCCGCGAGATGGTCGCGGCAGCGTTCGAGAAGCTTCATCTCCTGTTCGGACATCTTGCCGCCGTGCTTCTTGTCCGTGACGGCCTTCTCGATGCGCTTCTCGATGCGTTCGAAGTCGGACACCGTGATCTCGAGGATGACCGACTCCATCTGGGCGACGGGGTCGAGGGGCTTGCCCTCGTAGTCGAACTCGCCAAAGGCCTGGACGACGAGGACGAACGCGTCGGCATTGCCGAGCACGGGGGTCATGTCGCCGAAGTGGATCGCCTCGCCGCCCGGAGGGGCGACGTCGGTGAAGGTGACCTCCGCCGGGGTGAACTTCTTCGGCTTGAAGAGGTCGCGGAGAGCCTCGAGCCGGGTGTCGGGGACCTTGACGGTCCCGTAGCGGTGCCCGCCCTTGGTCATGAAGTTCGGGCCGGCCGGCGTGTTCGTCAGCGCGTCAAAGACCGCCGTCTTGCCGCATCGCGGCGTTCCGATCAGGTAGAGAGCCAGTGCCATGGATGTGCCTCGTCCGCGCAGTATACCGGCCGGGTCCAACCCTTGGAACCCCGAAACGGAGGCCGTCCGGCCTTCTTCCCTTCTTCTCCGTCAGACTTTCCACTTCCTTGGAGTTTGGAGTCTTCTGCCTTCCTTTTCCGGACCGATTCGCTTTCCGTGCCGTCCTCGTCCGGGATCCAGCTGAATCGTTCCGGCTAGAGCCCCGAGGCCCCCGGTCCGGCCGGGGCCTGCGGGGGCGCATGTCCGGCTTCGCCGAGGATCCGCCGGATCCGGGCCAGGAGGTCGGCGGGCTCGACCGGCTTGGTGACGAAATCGGCCGCGCCGGACGCAAGGCACGCCTCCCGGACCTCGCCATCCGCGACGGCCGTCACGAAGATGATCGGGATGAGGGCCGTGCGGATGTTCTTCTGGAGGGCCTCGAAGACGCCCGCGCCGCCTCCGGCCGGCATCTGGAGATCGAGGAGGATGAGATCCGGCCGGTCCTTGATGGCCGACTGGATGCCCTGGATGGCGTCCGCCGCCGCAAGAACCTCGTAGCCGGCCGCCCTCAGGTGCGGATGAAGAAGGCGCACGATGAGCGTGTCATCGTCCACGATCAGGATTTTCTTCATCGCCGGACCCGGTCCTCCTGTGCGGCCGCTCCTACGGCCCCCCTCATCTTACCATGGACCGTCGACCGGGCCAGACCAATCCCGCACACGCGGCGCGTTCCCCCGCCTCCCCGCGCCCCGGCGCGCGGTCCCCGGCACTGCTTGCGGCGCGGGCCGGTTGGGGGCATCGTGGCGATGTGACAACGTGGTCCAGATGGATCATCGGGGCCCGACCCCGGCGGACGCTGATCCGGACCGCCGTGCTGGCGGCCACCTGCCTGGTCGTCTTCGGGCTCGTCCTTCGTCCGGTTCGCGTCAGCGGCATCAGCATGGAGCCGACGGTGCACGACGGCACCTTCCGCTTCGGACTGCTCACCGCCTACGCGTTCGCCGAACCCCGCGTCGGCGACGTCGTGATGGTCCGCCTCGCCGGCCGGCGCGTGATGTATCTCAAGCGCATCCTTGCCGTGCCCGGGGAGACCGCGCAGTTCCGGGCAGGCGAACTCTGGATCGACGGCACGCGCCGCCCGGAGCCGTATGTCCGGCTGCCCGGGGCATGGCAGACGGAGCCGATCCCCCTGGGCTCGGGCGAGTACCTGGTGGCGGGCGACAACCGCAGCGCCCCGCTGTCCCGGCACATGGCGGGCGTCACGACCCGCGACCGCATCGAGGGGAGGCTGGCATGGTGAACCGGCGCACGGTCATGGGGGCGTTCATCCTGGCGGCCGGAGCCGCCGCCGTGGTGTGGGTTCTGGTGTGGGTTCTGGTCCCATCCGACGAGTCGCGCATTCGAACGGCGATGGCCGACCTGGTGTCGGCCGTGGAGAAGACCGGGCCGGAATCGCCCGTCGCGTCCGCCCGTCGCGCCGAGCGGGCGGCCGGTTGGTTCCTGGCGGACTGCGAGGTCCGGATCGACCGGGCCGGAGTCGGCGCGGTCGCATCCCGCACCGAGCTTCGCCAGGCCGTCTTCCAGATTCGGAGCGCGCTCGACGACCTGCGGATCACCCTCCACGACGAGGCCATCACCGTCTCGCCGGATCGCGGGACCGCGACCCTCCGGTTCACCGCCCGTGCCGCCGCCACCCACCGCGCCCTGCCCGAGTCGGCGGTCCAGGAGGTCGAGACGCGCTGGAGGCGGACGCCCGACGGGTGGAGGATCCAATCGGTCGCGACTGTCGAAGGAATCCGGTCGATACGGTAGGGTATCCCCATGAGGCCGGTCCTCCATCGGGCGGTGGCGGTTGCGCTGGGCCTCGGCGCAACGGTGGCCGCCGCCGTGACGTCCGAACCGCCCTCCGTCGTGGTCCTGTTCATCGGCGACGGCATGGGCACGGGCCAGGTGGCGGCCGCGCGCGCGTTCCTCGGCCGGCCGCTCCACTTCGAGGCCTTCCCCTTCGAGGCGGTGATCGCCACGGAACCCGCGGAGGGCGGCATCACCGATTCCTCCGCGGCGTCGACGGCCATGGCGACGGGGCGACGGGTCTTCAATTCGGTCATCAGCCGGGCGCTTCCGGGCGACGGCGCCGACCTGCCGACGGCCCTCGAGTTCTACCGCGACCGCGGCCGCCGGACGGGGCTGGTGACGACCTCCTATCTACTCGACGCCACCCCGGCGGCCTTCGGCGCCCACGCGAACACGCGGGCCGACTACGGGGGCATCGCGTCGTACTACCTGGCCACGAACGGTCCCGATCTCCTGCTGGGCGGCGGCTACCTGCTGGATTCCAACGCGGTCGCCACCGCGGGGTTCACCGTCGCCACCGATCGCGTCTCGATGGCCACCGCGGCGACCTCCGGGGTGGCCCGGCTCGCGGGGATCTTCGGCACGTCCACCATGCCCTACGAGGTGGACGGGTACGGCGCGCTGCCGCACCTCCGGGAGATGACCGACGCCGCGCTGCAGTTCCTCGGGCGGGACGACGCCCCGTTCTTCCTGGTGGTCGAAGGCGGCAAGATCGACCTGGCCTGCCACGGGCAGTCCATCCTGTACTGCACCCGGGAGATGCTGGAGTTCGAACGTGCGGTCGACGTCGCCGTCGCGTGGGCGGGCGGCCGGCAGGACGTGCTGATCCTCGTCGCGGCCGACCACGAGACGGGCGGGCTGCAGGTCGTGGCGGACAACGGCCCCGGGGTGCTGCCGACCGTGACGTGGAGTTCGACGTACCACACGGCCGACCGCATCCGCGTCCACGCCGCCGGCGCCGGGGCGAACCGCATCCTGGGGTCCGAGCACCTCGCCGATCTGCACGGCATCCTGGTCGATCCGGCCTTCCCGCCGCCGGCGGTGCGCTCGTTGCACCTGCCGGCCGACGCGGGCGGGCTGGCGCTGTCATGGACGGCCCTCAGCGGTCGCGTCTATCGCGTCGAGTCCTCCGCAACCCCGGGGGGCGCCGCGTGGACGGAGATCGGGGCGGTCACCTCGGCGGTGAACGAGGTGCGCTCCCTGCCGCTGCCGACGCCGGACGGCGCGCCCCGGTTCTACCGTGTGACCGGCGATCGCCCCTGAGCCGGAACGACCCGCCCGGCGCGGGATCAGAGGATGTTCGCCGCAAGCTCCGCGAGGTCCGAGCGGACGCCCTTCTGCAGGCTGATGTGCGCGGCGATGCCGTGCGCCCGGAACTTGTTGACGGCCTTCGAGAGGCCGTTGGACGTGCTGTCCACGTAGGGGTTGTCGATCTGGTAGATGTCGCCGGTCAGGATGACCTTGGTCCCGTGGCCGACGCGCGTGACGATCGTCTTCACCTCGAGCGGCGTGAGGTTCTGGGCCTCGTCGACGATCATGAACTGGTGATGGATGCTGCGGCCCCGGATGAACGAGAGCGGCTCGATGGAGATCTGGTCCGACTCCTCCAGCAGGTCCTTCGTCTTCCGCCCGTCCTTCCGCTCGCTCGACAGGAGGTCCAGCGCGTCGAAGATCGGCTGCATCCACGGGTTGAGCTTCTCCTCGACGGTGCCGGGGAGGTAGCCGATGTCCTTGCCCATCGGCATGGTCGGCCGGGACACGAGAAGCTTGCGGTACAGCTTGCGCTCCAGCGTCGCGAAGAGGCCCGCCGCCACGGCGAGCAGGGTCTTCCCGGTGCCGGCCTTGCCGATGATGGTGACGAGCTTGATGCGCTCGTCGAGAAGCGCGTCCATCGCGAAGTGCTGCTCCTTGTTCCGCGGCCGGATGGCGGAGAGCTCGCGCGGCGTCGGCAGCAGGGCGATGATGGTCTTCCCCTCGGGGTCGAGCCGCCCGAGCATGGTGTGGTTCGGATCGGTGAGGTCCTCGAGCAGCAGGTACTCGTTCGGCGGCCGCGGCTCGCCCTCGTAGGGGAGCAGGCCCTTCTCGGCAAAGACGTCCATCTGCTCCTTCGGGATCTCGAGCTCCGAGTAGCCGAGGTAAAGCTCGTTGATGTCGACGCGGTCGGTCTCGTAGTCCTCGGCGTCGACGCCCACCGCGTCGGCCTGGATGCGGAGGTTGATGTCCTTGCTGACGACGATGCACGGCTCGGGCTGCTCGGCGCGCAGCCGGCGGGCGAGCTCGAGGATCTCCTGGTCGACCTGCCCGTTCCGCGCCCCGCTGCGGGAGCTGTCGGCGCGCATCACGACGCTGAGCCGGCCGCCGTTGTCGAGCACGACGCCGTCCGAGAGCTTGCCCCGCCCGCGCAGCTCGTCGAGCGTGCGGCTGACGTGCCGGGCGTTCCGCCCGAGCTCCGAGAGGTCGCGCTTGAAGTGGTCGATCTCCTGGATCACCCCGATCGGCAGGATGACCGCGTTGTCCTCGAAGTGGAGGACCGCGTTCGGGTCGTGCAGGAGGACGTTCGTGTCGAGGATGTAGTTCTTCTTCATTCGCCGCCCGCTACGGCTCGAGCGTGTCGAACTGCGCGTTCAACGCGAGGTCGCGGTTCATCGCGACGCGCGGGCCGAGCTGGCGGATGAACCGCGCGGCGACCTTCCGCTTGTACTCCCACTTCTCCGCGTGGCGGAGGAGCAGGAAGGCGGCGTAGAGCTCCACGAACATGTCGGTGACGTTCGGGCCGACGAGCTCCCGGAAGGCGACGTCCTTGTCCTTGAGCCACGCGATGACGGACTTGTAGACCTCGTGGGACTTGAGGATCTCGCCCTGGAGCCGCGCGAGGTCGGCGTCCGCGAAGACGTGCTTCGCGAGGCCGTCCATGACGTCGTCGACGTCCCCGCGGACCAGGCGCGCCACCGCCCAGTTGACCTGGATCTGCGAGGTCCCCTCGTAGATGTTCGTGATCCGGACGTCCCGGTAGAGCCGCTCGATCGGGTACTCCTGCATGAAGCCGTTGCCGCCGTGGATCTGGAGCGAATCGTAGCAGATGCGGTTGGCGACCTCGGTCGTGTAGTACTTCGCGATCGGCGTCAGGGCCTCGGCGATGCGGCCGTAGCGGCGGACCTCGTCCTTGAGCCCCCTCGCCTCGGCGCCCTGGTGGAGGTCGACGACCTCGCTCGTCGCGTAGAGGACCGCGCGCGAGGCCTCGCAGCGCATGCGCATGTCGGCGAGCATCGCGGCGACCTGCGGGAACTCCCGGATCGGCTTGCCGAACTGCTCGCGCTCCTTCGCGTACTTCTCGGCCTCGTCCAGCGCGGCCTGCGCGATGCCCTGCGCCTGCGCGCCGATCGCGAGACGCGCGGCGAGCATCAGCCACGCCGTGTAGCGGGCCAGGCCCATGCCGCGGCTGCCGATCAGGTGGGCGGGGCACTCGTCGAAGTAGATCTCGCACGTCGGCGAGCCGTGGATGCCGAGCTTGTGCTCGATGCGGCGCACCTTGACCTTCGGGCCCTTCTCGACGAGGAAGAAGCTCAGCCCGCGCCCGCCGCCCTTCTTGCCGGGATCCTCGCTGCGCGCGAGGACGAGGATCACGTCGCCGCACCCGTTCGTGATGAAGCGCTTCGCGCCGCTGATCGTCCACAGGCCCGTGACGGGATCCTGCTGGGCCGTGATCCCCTCGCCGCCCTTCGCGCGGGTCTGCACGGCGGCCAGGTCGCTGCCGGCGTCGGGCTCGGTCAGCGCCATCGCGCCGGTGAACTCGCCGGTGCTCATGCGCGGCAGGTACTGCTGCTTGAGCTCGTCGGTCGCGAAAGCGTTGATCGTCTCGGCGATGCCGCCCTGGAGGCCGAAGAAGTTCATCAGCGAGGCGTCGGCCTGGGATACGACCTCGATCGCCGCCGTGTAGACCGTCTCGGGGAACTGCAGCCCGCCGAACTTGCGCGGGATGGTCATGCCCATCAGCTGCGCGTCGCAGAGGTCCTTCAGGTTCCGCTGCAGCGCCTCGGGGAAGATGACCTGGCCGTTCTCGCATTTGCAGCCGATGTCGTCGACCTCCTCGGCGCGCGGCGCGATGCGGTTCGCCGCCAGCTCGCCGACGGGATCGCGCAGCATCTCGAGGAACGTCGCCTTGGCCTCCTCCGCGTCGGCGTAGGGGCATTCCTCGTCGCCGAACTTCTCCTTCAGCGCGAGGATGGCGTTCCAGTCGATCCCCTGGTCCATCAGGAAGGCCAGGTCCTTGTTGTCGGTGTAGAAATTCGCCATCGGGGGTCTCCAGGTGTCAGGTGTCAGGTGTCAGGGCGGACGGGACGGAAGAGGCAGGAGCCAGCCGACAGGGCGGGAGGGCGACAACGTCCCGTCGCCGGAACGTCGCCTCTCCCTGACACCTGAAACCTGACACCTGAAACCTCCCTACGCTTTCAGCAGCTTGACCAGCTTCGGCACGACGACCTTCAGGTCGCCGACGATCTTGTAGTGCGCGATCTTGAAGATCGGCGCGTTGGCGTCGGAGTTGATCGCGACGATCTTGCGGGCGTCCATCATGCCGACGCGGTGCTGGACCGCGCCGCTGATGCCGCACGCGAGGTAGACGTCCGGCCGCACCGTGGCGCCGGTCTGCCCGATCTGGTGGTCGGCCGGCAGCCATCCGGCATCGACGACCGCGCGGGTCGCGCCGATCTCGGCGCCGAGCGCCTGCGCCAGCTCGCGGACGAGCGCGAGGCCGTCGGGGCTGCCGACGCCCGCGCCGGCGGCGACGATGATCTTCGCGTCCTTCAGGTTGACCGTCTTCTTCGCGACGTCGCGGCGGAGGACCCTAGACACCAGCTCCGCCGGGGTCAGGTCGAGCGCCAGCGGCGCGACCGCGCCCTGCCGGGCCGCATCCGCGACCGGGGCCGGGGCGGCGCCGTCGCGCAGGGTGCCGACCACGAGGCCGGCGGCCGCCGGGACGAAGGTCGTCATGACCTTTCGGTCGTAGCCGGCGCGGCGCAGCGAGATCGCCCCGCCCTGCGCGGCGACGCCGTCGCAGTCGACCGCGCACGCCGCCTTGCGGGCGGCGGCGACCGCGGGGCCGAGGTCGTTGCCGATCGTCGAGGCCGCGAGCAGCAGCAGGTCGGCCGGGCCCGCGTCGAGGCACGCGCCGACGGCCTTCGCAAAGGGCGCCGTCACGTAGGCCGCGAGGCGCTCGTCGTCCGCCACCGCGACGGCGTCCGCGCCGGCCGCGACCAGCGCGGGGGCGAGGCCCGCCACGCCGTGGCCGGCGAGGAGGCACGAGACCCTGCCGTCCGCGC
>CAYODK010000001.1:0-8456 GCA_964402695.1 uncultured Verrucomicrobiota bacterium | reverse complement strand
GTTGCGACACTCCGCGCCGGCGACCTGCCGGGCGGCGGAGAGGCACTGGAGGCTGACGTCGTGAAGAACGCCGTCGTTGACTTCCGCAAACACCAGGACGTTGGGCATCGGCTACTCTCCCTTCAGAACGGCGTCGAGCATGCCCTTGAGGGCCGCTTCGCTCTCGGGATCCACCTGCTGCGACTCGACGACGCGCGGCGGGATCGCCTCCATCTTCGCGACCTTCATCGCGACGAGCGCGGCGGGGTCGGCGGCGCCCGCGTCGGCGGGGCTGACCACCGGCACGTCGGCCTTCTTCATCTTGAGCTTCAGCATCGCCTTCGCCGGCCGCGGCGCGCGGGGGTCGTCCTCGAGGAGCGCCACGCCGATCGAGAGCAGCGCCGGGAACGGGACCTCGACGAACTCGTAGCCCATCTCCACCGCGCGCTTGGCGACGGCGCGGCCGGGACCGACCTCCTCGACCGCGTCGACCCACGAGACCGCGGGGACGCCGAGCGCGGCGGCGAGGTGGCGCCCGAGCAACGAGTTCTCGGCGTCCGGCACCGCGGTGCCGACGAGCACGAGATCGCAGGGGCCGGCCTTCGCGATCGCGCCGGCGATCAGCGCCGCGAGGGCCTGGTCGTCCAACCCGGCCGGGTCGGCGCCGACGCGCAGCACCTTGTCCGCGCCGCGGTAGAGGCACTCGCGGAGGACGTCCACGCTGCGGGCCTCGCCGACGGCGACCGCCGTCACCTGCGCGCCCTGCGCATCCTTGATCCGCAGCGCCGCCTCGAGGGCGTTGAGATCCTCCGGCTCGAACCGCGTTTCCATCGCGCCGGCGCGGACCGCCCCGGCGTCGTCAAGCACGCTGCCCGACAGATCGCGGGTGTCCCACACCTCGCGCACCACCACCACAATGTTGATCGCCATGCTTCCGTTCTCCCGATGCGCGGGGCCGTCCCCGCACCCCGCCGGCGAAACCCGTCCCCCTTTCAGGTTTCAGGTTTCATCCTTCATCCCTCTCATCCGTACCTGTACTTCACGCCCTTGCCGCCGTCCGGCTGCTTCCACTCGACCCCCTCGTCGGCGCCGGCCTGGCGGCACGTGCCGCATTCGAGGCAGTTCTCGTGCGAGACCGCGACCTTCTCCGGATCGTTCGGATCCTTCGTGTAGACCTCGGCCGGGCAGACCTTGAGGATCTTGCGCGTCTTCGCCCGCTTCAGTTTCTCCGCGTCCACCGCGATGTGCGGATGGCCGGGATCCGGCTCGTACTTCGTCCGGTACAGCTTGTCGGCCAGCGAGAGTTTGTCGTCGGGGGTCATCGGAGGTGTCAGGTGTCGGGTTTCAGGTGTCAGGAAGGAGGAGTTTCAAGTTCCAGGTTTCAAGTTTCAAGTTGGCCGGACTCTCCGTCTTCGCGCCCTTAGCATCATGGTCTTCCGTCTTCCGTGTTCCGTGCTCCGTCTTCCGTCCCGCGTCCTACGCGAGATGCCGCGCCCGGATCAGGTCGCGGATGGCCCTGAACTTCGGCAGGCCGGCCAGGAACGTCTTGAGGGCCTGCTTCTGCGTCTCGGACTTGGTCCGCGAGCTGACCGTGAAATAGTCGATCATCAGCCGGTTGACCTTCTTCGGATAGAGCGAGAGCAGGTCCGGCGACGCCTCGAGCACCTCGGGCACCTTGCGGTACTTCCGCAGGTCCTTCATCACCACGCCCTGGTTCAGGCGGTCGCGGTAGCCGGCGAGGCCCTGCGCGGAGAAATCGCCGTGCTTCTTCGCCTCGATCGCGGTCTCGGCGGCGCACCGGCCCGACTCCATCGCGTGGTTCGTGCCCTCCTTGTAGATCGACATGTTGACGAAGCCCGCGGCGTCTCCGGCGATCATGACGCCGTTCCCGTGGAGCTCCGTCACCGCGTCGTACCCGCCCTCGGGAATCATGTGCGCGGAGTACTCGAGCAGCTCGGCGCCGCGGATGTACTTCCGGACGACCGGATGGGCCTTCAGGACGTCCATGACCTCGTTCGGACTCAGCCCCGCGTGTGTCAGCGACTCGATGCGCGCCGCGAAGCCGAGGTGGATCGAGTCCTTCGCCGTGTAGAGGAACCCTCCCCCGATCAGCCCCTCGAACGGCGTGCCGAAAAAGTCGATCGCGACCCCCTCGTTCGGGTCGAGGTTGAACCGGTCCTCGATCGTGCCGCGCGGCAGGCCGAGGATCTCCTTCACGCCGACCGCGTATTCCTGCTTCACAAGGCCCGGCTTGAGACCGAGGTCCGCCCGCGCCTTCTCGCTGACGAGGCAGTTGGCGCCGTCGGCCAGAACGACCACGTCCGCCCGGAACTCCTCGTCGCCCCGAAGCTTCACGCCGACGGCCTTCCGGCCGCCGTTGACACCCTCGTAGACCAGGTCCTCGACCACCATCCCCTCGATCAGGTTCGCCCCGGCGGCCTCCGCCTGTTTCGAGTACCACCGGTCGAACTGCGAGCGGTGGACGATGAACGTGTTGTTGTAGGGGGGCTTCGACCACTCCTCCGCCCCGAAGTTCATCGAGACGTGCTCGCCCTCGCCCAGGAAGACCAGCGTGCGACGCGACACCGGACGCTCGATCGGGGCCTTCTCGAAAAAGTTGGGGATCAACTGGTTAAGAACCGTGCCGTAGAGGAGTCCGCCGACGTTCTTCGATCCGCAGGTCTCGCCGCGCTCGACCAGCATGACCTCCATGCCGGCCTTCGCCATCACGCAGGCGGCCGAGAGCCCCGCGGGCCCCCCTCCGACCACGATGGCATCCATTTTGACTTGATCGTCGTCGCTCATGCGCTCCGTCACACCCGCGCGCCCTTTTTTTGGCGCGCCAAAGGCGCGATTTGTCGCGTTTTTTGCCTTCGGAGTCAAGCGCTCAGCGGTCCAGAACGACGACGTCGGCGGGGGAGATCGAGAGGGCGACCGGCTCCGCGCGGCCGTCGCGGGCGACCACCGTCGGGCGCAGTTCGAAGACGCGGAAGAGCGGCGGGGCGCCGGCCGGCGATCCCGCGGCGACCCGGAGGCGGATCTGCTGCTGGACGACCTCCCCGAGGTAGGCCGTCTCGACCACGTCGCCCGGGAGCGCGTTCGGCCCGGCCGGCCCGCCGGCCGGCGCAAGGCGCAGGGCCTCGGGCCGGAGCGCCAGCGTCACGGCGGCGCCCTCGGCCGCCCCGCCGGCGTCGGCCGCGTCGACCGGCCCGCAGGCGGTCGCGATCCGTCCGCCGGCACCGGACCGCGAGGCGACGCGGCCCTCGAGGAAGTTGGTCTCGCCGATGAAGCCGGCGACGAAGCGGTTCGCGGGGCGCTGGTAGACGTCGTTCGGACGGCCGCACTGCTCGACCCGCCCGTTGTTGAGGATCGCGAGGCGGTCGGCGATCGACATCGCCTCCTTCTGGTCGTGCGTGACGTAGATCGCCGTCAGGCCCGCCTCCTTGCAGATGCGGCGGATCTCCGAGCGCATCTCGAGCCGCAGCTTCGCGTCGAGGTTCGAGAGCGGCTCGTCCAGCAGCAGGCACTTGGGATGGACCACCAGCGCGCGGGCCAGCGCGACGCGCTGCTGCTGCCCGCCGGAAAGCTGGGCCGGCCGGTGCGTCGCGCGGTCCGTCATGCGGACCTGCGCAAGGGCCTCGTCGGCCCGGCGGCGGACCTCCGCACGCGACAGCTTCCTCATTTCCAGCCCGAACGCCACGTTCTCGCGCACTGTCATGTGGGGCCAGAGCGCGTAGGACTGGAAGACCATGCCCGTGTCGCGGCGATGGGGCGGCGCATGGGTGATGTCGACGCCGCCGATCCGGATCGCACCGGCGTCGGGCCGGTGGAAGCCGGCGATGCAGCGCAGCAGCGTCGTCTTGCCGCACCCGCTCGGCCCCAGCAGGAAGAACAGCTCGCCCGGCTCGATCTCCAGCGACACGCCGTCCACGGCGGCGAGACCGCCGAACCGCTTCACGACCTTCTCGATGGACACCCCGACCGGCATGCGCGGAGTCATACCAGACCCCCGCCCCGGCGGCACGCGGAAAGGAGGAGGTTCAATGGTTCGCAGGTTCGGAGGTTCGCAGGTTCCTGGGTTCCAAGGCCCGGAAGCCCGTCGTTCGGGCCCGACGGCGGGGGTCACGGCGAGACGTGGACCGTGCCGCGGTCGAAGTCGAAGCTGACGACACGGCCGGCGAGGGCGGCGCGGCCGAGAAGCGCGTAGGGCAGGTGCGCGTGCCCGTGCCCGGTGGCGCCCATCAGCATCGGCACCCCGTCGATCCGCGCACCGCCGATGCGGAGGTCGACGGTCCCGGCGGTGGTGGAGACGACGCGGCCGCCCAGGCCCTCGCTGAGGACGATCCGCCCTTCGGGCCCCGGCTGCGGCAGGTTCGCACCCCGGAACAGCGGACCGGGAACCCAGAAGCCGAAGGCGCCCCCGCTGTCGATGCCCGCGGGCACCTCGCGGTCAGCGCCGACGCGCACGCGGCACACGGGCACGACGTGCGCGGGGTCGAGCGCGGCCCCGCCCCCCGGCAGGCTCGACGCCGGCGGGGCCAGGGTGATGCGGTCGCCGTCGACGTCCCAGACCGCCCGGCCGCAGAGCCGCAAAAAATCGGCCCCCAGGAGCATCTCGACACGGTGCCCGGCCATCCAGCCGCCGGCTCCAAGGTCGGTCTTCGGATCGAGGATGCCGACGACGAGATTGGTGACGGTCACGCCGCCGGCCCGAACCTCGGGCGCGATCCCGAGCCATGCGCCGAATCTCGCGCCCAGCCCCTGCGAGGGCAGGCGGAGCATCCCGCCGTCGGCCGTCGCCGCGGACCGCAGGGCCGGCACGCCGACCCGCGCCGCGCCGGAGGAGTCCATCAGCGTCGCCGTGGATCCCGTGTCGACCAGGGCGAGGACCGTCTGGCCGTTGACCCGCACGCGGACGATCGGCACCGCCTCGCCGAACGGCCGCAGGCAGAACGGCAGCGTCGCGGGCTCCCGCCGGACGACGACATTCACGGGCTCGGCATGCAGGGCGCCGCCGCGGGTCTCCAGCCGGATGCCGAGGGACTCCGGCGCACGGGCGGTGGCCGCGGGCTCGGGCGGCGGCAGCGTGAGGCACCCTGCCCCGACGAGCATCGCCAGACCGGCCGCCGCGCCCGCCCGGCGCGGGGGAAACCGGACCGAGGCAGTTGACGGCGAGGAACGGGAACCCGCGGACACCAATCCGGAAGTAGTGAAACTCCAAACTCCAAGGAAGTTGAAAGACCCGAAGAAGAAGGACGGAAGTCGGAGGATCTTCGGACACGAATCGGAGCCCGTCCCGAGAAGAACCCGCCATCGACAGACCGGTTCCCCATCCGCTGGCCGTCCTGCCTTTCTTCCTTCTCCTCCGTACCCCTTTCCACTTCCTTGGAGTTTGGAGTCTTTCACTTTCTTCTTCCGGAACAATTCGCCCGCACACCCCATTCTGCTCCGGGTTTCGCCTGAATCGTCCCGGCTACGGCGCGGGGCGCGTCGCGGCCGCGGTCGGCGCCTCGATGAGGAGTTCGTTGCGACGGTTGTCGAGAACCAGGCGGTACTTCGACAGCGCCCGGAGGCCGAGCCGGGGCACGCCGGGGAAGCCGAGTCCATGCGCCTGGAGCGTCGTCGGGCGCAGGTCGCGCAGGACGAAATCGCCCAACGACACCTGCTTCATGAGCGACATCATCGATTCGTCGACCGCGATCTCGTAATCCCCGGCCAGGTCGACGAGGATGGGCTTGATCTTGCCCTCGACCATGCCCTTCACGACGAGCGCATCGTAGCCGTTCTCGAGCGGCACCCGGGCCAGCAGTCGATCCTCGTCGACGACATGGGCCCGCGAGGAGAAGGCGATGATGCGGCCGGCGAAGTCCCAGCGCACGGCCTGGAAGGAGCGGAGAAGGCTCCACCCGAGGATGAAGTCCGCGTCATGCGCGTCGGCGGAGCGGCTGAGCGGCCACAGGGGGCCCCGGGCGGCCCGGGCGTAGAAGAGCACCGCCTCGACCGGAAGAACGTCCAGCGACATGGACGGCGCCACGCAGAGCGAGCCCCGGACCATGTCCGTGACGTGTTGCGGAATCCCCCCGATCGCCGGCGGGGAGAGGGGGACCAGCCCGTAGGCCCGGGCCCGCTCGATCGACGTCCAGTTCGCGGACGACGTCGTGTCGACGAGCATCCGCGCCTCCCGGCCGTTGGCCACGCCGGCGATCACCGGGAGCACCGTGTGCGGCGGCGATACGAAGGACGTGATGGCCTCCAGGCCCGGCCGCGTGCGGTTGGCGTTGACGATGACCGGCACGCCGTCCTCGCTGATCGTGATCGTCACCGCGAACTCGCGCGGATCGTTCGCCCGGCTCATGAACGACCGGACCTCGCGGTCGCTGTTCATGAGGCCCGACACCGGCTGGCCGTCGGGCCCGGTCCTCGTGGTGGTCGTCGTCTGGCACCCCGCCACGATGGCGCCCGCTGCAACCCATGCTGCGTATCGGTTCATCCGCGCTCCTCCGGGGCCCATCGCCCCCGCTCTGACGCCCCCAGGCTCATGCCCCGTCCCGCTCCGGCCGCGGGTCGCGCGACATCAGCCGCGCCACGGCCTCCCGCGGGGCCAGGCGGCCGCGGATCACCGCGCGCACGGCCTCCGCGATCGGCATCTCGACCCCCGCCTCGCGGGCCAGCGCCGCGGCATTGTCGCAGTTCGTGACCCCTTCGGCCACCTGGGCCATGCCGCGGAGGATGGCCTCGGCCGTCTCGCCGCGCCCCAGCCGCTCCCCGACCGACCGGTTGCGGCTCAGCCGCCCGAAGCAGGTGAGCATCAGGTCGCCCGTTCCGCTCAGTCCCGCGAACGTCCCGGGATGGGCGCCCACGGCGATCCCCAGGCGCGTCATCTCCGCCAGCCCGCGCGTGACCAGGGCGGCCTTGGTGTTGATGCCGAGGCCGAGACCATCGCATGCGCCGGCGGCGATCGCGATGACATTCTTCAAGGCGCCGCCCAGTTCCACGCCGACGATGTCGTCCGACGTGTACACGCGGAACGACGCGTTCGAGAAGGCGTCCTGCACCCGCTCCGCGAGACCGTGATCGGCGCAGGCCGCGACGACCGCCGTCGGCAGGCCCCGCGCAACCTCCTCGGCAAAACTGGGGCCGGACAGCGCCGCCACCGGTCCGGCGCCGAGGATCGACTCCGCGACCGACGACATCCTGTGGTGGGTCTCCCGGTCGAGGCCCTTCGTGACGCTGACCGCGAGCGCGCCGGCCGGCCACGCCGGAACGAAGCGGTGCAGGACCCCCGCGAAGTACTGCGACGGCACGGCGAGGACGACCAGGTCCGCCCCCGCAACCGCCGCGGCCGGGTCGGAGCTCCACTCGATCTCCTCCGGCAGCGGGATCCCCGGCAGGAATTTCGGATTCTCCCGTCGCGCGGCGATTTCCGCGATGTCGTCGTCGAACGGGCCCCACACGCGGACCCTGTGCCCGTTCCGGCGGAGGACCAGCGCCAGCGCCGTCCCCCACCCGCCATCGCCGATGACCGTTGCGTTCAACATGCCGGGAGGTTTCAGGTGTCAGGAAGGAGGAGTTTCAAGTTCCAAGTCTCAAGTTTCAAGTTGGAGGAGGGTTGCCGGCCGGCCGGCCGGAAGGTTCCGGGTTCCGCGTCCCGGGTTCCGCGTCTGCGGAAGGCCGTCCGCTGCCGAGTCCCGGGTGTTGGGTGTCGGATGTTGGATGTTGGATGTCGGATCTTGGGTGTTGGATGTTGGATATTGGGTGTTGGATGTTGGAAATTGAGGCTTCTTCCTTCTTCCCAAACCGGTGCTCGGTGCCCTCGATCAGACGCCGGATGTTGGTACGGTGGCGGATGATGACGAGGAGGCCGATCGCGGTCAGGACCCACGGCCGCCAGGCGTCCTCCCGGCCGTACGCCATCCAACCGGCCAGGGGGACGCCGACGGCCGCGGCGATCGAGGCGACGGAAACGTACCGCGTGGCGAGGAACACCAGGACCCAGAGCCCGAACCCGGCCGCGGCCGCCAGCGGCGCCGCGCCGAGCAGCATGCCGGCGCTGGTCGCAACGCCCTTGCCGCCCTTGAAGCCGAGGAAGACCGGCCAGCTGTGCCCGGCGATCGCCGCCGAGCCGCAGGCCAGCCCGAAGGCCGGATGCACCGGCACGCCGGTCCACGCCTCGAGCAGGCGCGGCCCGAGCAGCGCGGGAAGCAGCCCCTTCAGGGCGTCGCAGACGAAGGTCAGGACGCCCCACCCCTTGCCGACCGCCCGGAAAACGTTCGTCGCCCCGACGTTCCCGCTGCCCACCTTGCGGATGTCGACCCCGCGCGCCCGGGCGATCAGGAAGGCGAACGGGATCGCCCCCGCCAGGTAGGCCCCGGCGATCGTCACCGCGGTTGGAACGCCCTGCATGGGCGGCATTCTGGCCCATCCCCCCGCCCCCATCAAGCCCGCCCGCCCCGCCCACGCCCTCGCATCCCCGGCGG